>NZ_JBIBWT010000008.1:0-398000 GCF_043081525.1 Streptomyces sp. NPDC014864 | reverse complement strand
TGAGGTGCTGGACCGGCACCTGCACCACCTGCGGCCGGACCCTTCCCAGAAACAGCCGCAGAAGCAGAAGCAGAACCTAACGAAGCACTACTAGACGCCCACCGCGGCGCGCAGGGCGTCCACGCGGTCGGTGCGCTCCCAGGTGAAGTCCGGCAGCTCGCGGCCGAAGTGACCGTACGCGGCGGTCTCGGCGTAGATGGGACGCAGCAGGTCCAGGGCGCGGATGATGGCGGCCGGGCGGAGGTCGAAGACCTCCTCGATCGCCTTCTCGATCTTCTCGGTCTCGACCTTGTTGGTGCCGAAGGTCTCCACGAACAGGCCCACCGGCTCGGCCTTGCCGATCGCGTAGGCGACCTGGACCTCGCAGCGGGCGGCCAGACCCGCCGCCACGACGTTCTTCGCGACCCAGCGCATCGCGTACGCCGCCGAGCGGTCCACCTTGGACGGGTCCTTGCCGGAGAACGCGCCGCCGCCGTGCCGGGCCATGCCGCCGTAGGTGTCGATGATGATCTTGCGGCCGGTCAGGCCCGCGTCGCCCATCGGACCGCCGATCTCGAAACGGCCGGTCGGGTTCACCAGCAGACGGTAGCCCTCGGTGTCCAGCTTGATGCCGTCCTCCAGGAGCGCCTTCAGCTCCGCCTCCACGACGAACTCGCGGATGTCGGGCGCCAGCAGCGACTCAAGGTCGATGTCGGACGCGTGCTGCGAGGAGACCACGACGGTGTCCAGGCGGACCGCCTTGTCGCCGTCGTACTCGATGGTGACCTGCGTCTTGCCGTCCGGGCGCAGGTAGGGGATCGTGCCGTTCTTGCGCACGTCCGACAGCCGCTTCGACAGACGGTGCGCCAGGAAGATCGGCAGCGGCATCAGCGTCGGCGTCTCGTCGGTCGCGTACCCGAACATCAGGCCCTGGTCGCCCGCGCCCTGCCGGTCCAGCTCGTCCTCGTCGCCCTCGACCCGGGACTCGTAGGCGGTGTCGACGCCCTGCGCGATGTCCGGGGACTGCGAGCCGATCGACACCGACACGCCGCAGGAGGCGCCGTCGAAACCCTTCTTGGAGGAGTCGTAGCCGATCTCGAGGATCTTGTTCCGGACCAGCGTCGCGATGTCCGCGTAGGCCTTGGTCGTGACCTCGCCGGCCACGTGCACCAGGCCGGTGGTGATCAGCGTCTCCACGGCGACCCGGGAGGTCGGGTCCTCCCGCAGAAGCGCGTCGAGAATGGTGTCGCTGATCTGGTCAGCGATCTTGTCGGGGTGACCTTCGGTCACGGACTCCGAGGTGAACAGGCGACGGGACACAACGCTCCCTGGGGTTGCAGCGGCTGCTGGCTGATCATGGGCGGACGGCACGGGGCTGCGCCCGGTCGTCCGAGAACAGTTTATCGGTCGCTCTCCGCCGTGGGCCTACCCGTCTCGTCTCTCGGGAACGCTGTGACCTGCGGCACGGGCATTCTGCCCAATGCCCGGTGGGCTTGGCCAGAGTCGCCACGCACCGAAAGTCCCGGCTCGAGCGATCGTCGAGGCGAATGAAACATTCAGCCGAGCCGGGCCGTCACCAGGTCCCACACGGTTTCGGCCAGGGCCTCCTTCGGCCCGTACGGCACCGGGGTCTCGGCGCCGTCGGCGGCCAGCACCACGGCCTCGTTCTCCTCCGAGCCGAAGGTCTTGCGCTCGCCCACCTCGTTCACCACGAGCAGGTCACAGCCCTTGCGGGCCAGCTTCGTCCGCCCGTTGGCAAGGACGTCGTCGGTCTCCGCGGCGAAGCCCACGATCACCTGTCCGGGTCGCGCCCGGTCGGCCGACACCTCCGCGAGGATGTCCGGATTCCGCACCAGAGCGATGGGTTCCGGTTCCTGGTCGTCCTTCTTCTTGATCTTCCCGGCCGCGTACGCCACGGGGCGGAAGTCCGCGACCGCGGCGGCCATGACCACCGCGTCGGCGTCCGCGGCCGCCTTCAGCACCGCCTCGCGCATCTGCACGGCCGTCCCCACCTGGACGACGTCGACGCCCGCCGGGTCCGGCAGGCCGGTGTTCGCGGCGATCAGGGTCACGCGGGCGCCCCGGGCCGCCGCGGTCCGCGCCAGGGCGTAGCCCTGCTTGCCGGAGGAGCGGTTGCCGAGGAAGCGGACGGGGTCGAGGGGTTCGCGGGTGCCGCCGGCGCTGACGACGACGTGCCGCCCCTTCAGGTCGGGCTCCGTGACACCGCGGGCGAGCACCCGGCGGCAGACCTCGAAGATCTCGGTGGGATCGGGCAGCCGGCCCTTGCCGGTGTCGACGCCGGTCAGCCGGCCGACGGCCGGTTCGACGACGACGGCGCCCCGGCCGCGCAGTGTCGCCACGTTCTCCTGGGTGGCCGGGTGCTCCCACATCTCGGTGTGCATGGCCGGGGCGAAGACCACCGGGCAGCGGGCAGTGAGCAGGGTGTTGGTGAGCAGGTCGTCCGCGAGGCCGTGGGCCGCCTTCGCCAGCATGTCGGCCGTGGCCGGGGCGACGACGACCAGGTCGGCGTGCTGCCCGATGCGGACGTGCGGCACCTCGTGCACGTCGTCCCAGACCTCGGTGGAGACGGGGTTGCCCGACAGCGCCGACCAGGTGGCGGCGCCGACGAAGTGGAGCGCGGAGGCCGTGGGGACCACGCGGACGTCGTGGCCCGACTCCGTGAGTCTGCGCAGCAGCTCACAGGCCTTGTAGGCGGCGATGCCGCCGCTGACCCCCAGAACGACCTTCGGCTTGTCCACCGTCTCTCCCGGACTCGGCTCGCGTGCGCCAGGGACGGGCGCACGCGTCTATGACACACCACAGGCCCGACAGTCGCGCTGCCGGGCCTGTGGAAAAAACCGCTGCGGTCCGCGGATACGACAATCCGCACACGACCTGCTACGCGGGGCCCTCGATGGCCTCGGACGTCAGCAGACCCGCGTTGATCTCGCGCAGGGCGATGGAGAGCGGCTTCTCGTGGACGTGCGTGTCGACGAGCGGACCGACGTACTCCAGGAGGCCCTCGCCGAGCTGCGAGTAGTACGCGTTGATCTGGCGGGCCCGCTTGGCCGCGTAGATCACGAGGCTGTACTTCGAGTCGGTGGCCTCGAGGAGCTCGTCGATCGGCGGGTTGATGATGCCCTCGGGCGCGGAGATGGAAGAGGACACGCTCTACCTTCCGATGGATGGGAAAGAATCAGTCACTGTGACCGTCACGATCACACAACGTCCATCAAGGCTAGCAGCTCGCGCGCCACGTCCTCGACGGAGGTGTTGACCAGGGTCTCGTCGAACTCCGGCTCGGCAGCCAGCTCGATCTTCGCGGCCGCCAGGCGGCGTTCGATCACCTCGGGCGGCTCGGTGCCCCGGCCGGTGAGCCGGCGCACCAGCTCCTCCCAGGAGGGAGGGGCCAGGAACACGAGCCGGCTGTCGGGCATCGACTCGCGGACCTGCCGCGCGCCCTGGAGGTCGATCTCGAGGAGGACCGGCACCCCGGCCTCCAGGTGCTCCAGCACGGCGGCGCGCGGCGTGCCGTAGCGGTGGCCGGCGAACTCCGCCCACTCGAGCAGCTCGCTGTTGGCGATCAGCTTGTCCATCTCGTCGTCGGTGACGAAGAAGTAGTGGACTCCGTGCTGCTCGCCGGGGCGGGGCTTGCGGGTCGTCGCCGACACCGAGAGCCAGACCTCGGGGTGTTTCTTGCGCATATGAGCGACGACCGTGCTCTTGCCGACCCCGGAGGGGCCGGAGAGCACGGTCAGCCGCGGACGTGCGTCCGGGGGCTCGGGGGTCGTCCCCCGGGGTGTTACAGCCATGCAGCGATTATTCCAGCAATCCCGGGGTGCCCGGGACTCAGGATCCGGTGCTGCCGAACTCGCGCTCCAGGGAGGCGATCTGGTTGGAGCCGAGGCCGCGCACGCGGCGGCTCTCGGAGATGCCGAGTCGCTCCATGATCTGCTTGGCGCGGACCTTGCCCACGCCCGGCAGGGACTCGAGCAGGGCGGAAACCTTCATCTTGCCGATGACGTCGTTTTCCTGGCCCTGCTTGATGACCTCGTGCAGGGAGGCGCCGGAGTGCTTGAGTCGATTCTTGACCTCGGCCCGCTCCCGGCGAGCCGCGGCGGCCTTTTCGAGCGCGGCTGCGCGCTGTTCAGGGGTAAGGGGCGGAAGAGCCACGCCTACGTCACCTCGGATGTCGAACTGTCGGATACGGACCGGTGAGGAACCTAGTCGCCCCACACCTGGGGAGCCGCGAGCAACACGCGTGCTCACTCTCCCCCACTGCCTGGGAGGGCGTGGGAGGCACCCCCACTCGACGGAGACTAGCGGTCAAGTCCGCCAGAGTCAGCGAGAACAGCGGAAAAGTCCTGGTCAGCCTCCGTCAGTGCGGACATTTAGGACATACTGCCCTGGATTTGAGCATGTATCCAGACTCAAGGGGGCCCCGGTCCCTTCCCGGGAGACTCAGCCGGTGGCCACCGCGGCCCTGATCTCCTCCGCGAATCGTTCCGCCGCGTCGCGCAGCGCGACCACGTCGGGACCGTGACGAAGAACACCCCGGCTGACGTTCGGCACCACGTTGCGCACCGCGGACCCGAACACCCGCGGGAGATCGGCCGGGGTGGCGCCCTGGGCGCCGATCCCGGGCGCGAGGAGCGGCCCGTGGATGCCGAGGTCGTACGACGACAGGTCGCCGAGCGTGGCGCCCACGACCGCCCCGAAGGACCCCAGGGGCTCCTCCCCCGCGTTCTCCGCGGCGAGGTGGGCGAGCATCGTCGCCCCCACGCTGCGGCCGTCGGACCGTACGGCGTGCTGGACCTCGCCGCCCTCGGGGTTGGAGGTCAGCGCCAGCACGAACAGGCCCGTGCCACTCTCCCGGGCCAGCTCGACCGCGGGCCGCAGCGAGCCGTAGCCGAGGTACGGCGAGACGGTCAGCGCGTCGGAGAACAGCGGGGCGTCCTTGCGCAGGAAGGACTCGGCGTAGGCGGCCATGGTGGAGCCGATGTCGCCGCGCTTGGCGTCCATCAGGACCAGCGCGCCGGCCGCCCGCGCCTCCTCGACCGACTTCTCCAGAACGGCCAGGCCCCGGGAGCCGAAGCGCTCGAAGAAGGCGATCTGCGGCTTCAGGACGGCGACCCGGTCGGCCAGGGACTCGACCACGGTGCGGCTGAACCGCTCCAGACCGGCCACGTCGTCGTTCAGTCCCCACTGGGTGAGCAGGGAGGCGTGCGGGTCGATGCCGACGCACAGCGGGCCGCGTTCGTCCATGGCGCGGCGCAGGCGTGCGCCGAAGGGGTCCAGCGGGCTCATGCCGTCTTCTCCGTCTTCCTGACGTCGGCGCCGACCGCGTCGGCGAGGGTGGCGTACGGGCTGGTGCGCAGGCGGGCGGCGAGTCCCTTGTGGATGGCCCGGCCCCAGAAGGGCCCCTGGTAGATGAAGGCGCTGTAGCCCTGGATCAGGGTGGCGCCGGCCAGGATGCGCTGCCAGGCGTCCTCGGCGTCCTCGATGCCGCCCACGCCGACGAGTGTGATGCGGTCCCCCACGCGCGCGTAGAGACGCCGCAGCACCTGGAGGGAGCGCGCCTTCAGTGGCGCTCCGGACAGACCGCCGGTCTCCTTCACCAGCGCCGGGTCGGACCTCAGGCCGAGGCCCTCGCGCGCGATGGTGGTGTTGGTGGCGATGATGCCGTCCAGACCCAGTTCCACGGCGAGGTCGGCGACCGCGTCGACATCCTCGTCGGCCAGGTCGGGCGCGATCTTCACCAGCAGCGGCACCCGGCGGCCGGGCACCGCACGGTCGGCGGCCTCGCGCACCGCGCTCAGCAGCGGGCGCAGGGCCTCGGTGGCCTGAAGGTTGCGCAGGCCCGGGGTGTTCGGGGAGGAGACGTTGACGACCAGGTAGTCGGCGTGCGGGGCCAGCCGCTCGGCCGACTTCACGTAGTCGCCGACCGCCTCCTCCTCCGGGACGACCTTGGTCTTGCCGATGTTGACGCCCACGACGGTCCGGAAGACGGGCGTGCGCGAGGCCAGGCGGGCCGCGACGGCGAGGGAGCCCTCGTTGTTGAAGCCCATGCGGTTGATCAGCGCCCGGTCCGCGACCAGGCGGAACAGCCGCTTCCTGGGGTTGCCGGGCTGCGGCTCGCCGGTCACGGTGCCGATCTCGACGTGGTCGAAGCCGAGCATGGCCATGCCGTCGATGCCGACCGCGTTCTTGTCGAAGCCGGCGGCGAGCCCGAACGGCCCGTGCATCCGCAGCCCCAGGGCCTCGGTGCGCAGTTCCTTGTACCGGGGCGCCAGGACGGCCGCGGCGAACGTGCGCAGCACGGGGATCCGGGCGGCCAGGCGGATCCAGCGGAAGGCCAGGTGGTGGGCCGCTTCGGGGTCCATCCGCCGGAAGAGCAGACGGAAGAAGAGCTGGTACATGTGGGTTTCCTCGTGGAGAGCCTCATGAAGTGGAGAGCCTCATGAAGAGGGGGACACCGTTTCCGGTGTCCCCCTCGGGGCTGCTAGTCGCGGGCCGCGGTCAGGAATTCCGCGTGTTCCTGGAGGGAGCGCACGCCGACGTCGCCGTGGTTGAGGGCGTCGATGCCCTGGACCGCGGCGGCGAGCGCCTGGACCGTCGTCAGGCAGGGCACGGAGCGCGCCACCGCCGCCGTACGGATCTCGTAGCCGTCGAGGCGGCCGCCGGTGCCGTAGGGGGTGTTGACGATCAGGTCGACCTCGCCATCGTGGATCAGCTGGACGATGGTCCGCTCGCCGTTCGGGCCGGTGCCCTCGGACTGCTTGCGCACGACCGTGGCGTTGATGCCGTTGCGCTTGAGGACCTCGGCGGTACCGGAGGTGGCGAGCAGCTCGAAGCCGTGGGCGACGAGTTCGCGGGCCGGGAAGATCATCGAGCGCTTGTCCCGGTTGGCGACCGAGATGAAGGCGCGGCCCTTGGTGGGCAGCGGGCCGTACGCCCCCGCCTGAGACTTGGCGTACGCCGTGCCGAAGACGGAGTCGATGCCCATGACCTCGCCGGTGGAGCGCATCTCCGGGCCGAGGACCGTGTCGACGCCGCGCCCCTGGATGTCCCGGAAGCGGGACCACGGCATGACCGCCTCCTTGACGGAGATCGGCGCGTCCATCGGCATGGTGCCGCCGTCGCCGTTCCTCGGCAGCAGGCCCTCCTCGCGCAGCTCGGCGACGGTCGCGCCCAGCGAGATCCGGGCGGCGGCCTTCGCCAGCGGCACCGCGGTCGCCTTCGACGTGAAGGGGACGGTGCGGGAGGCACGCGGGTTGGCCTCGAGGACGTAGAGGATGTCACCGGCCAGCGCGAACTGGATGTTGATCAGGCCGCGCACGCCGACACCCTTGGCGATGCCCTCGGTGGAGGCGCGCAGGCGCTTGATGTCGAACCCGCCGAGGGTGATCGGCGGCAGCGCGCACGCCGAGTCGCCGGAGTGGATGCCGGCCTCCTCGATGTGCTCCATCACGCCGCCGAGGTAGAGCTCCTCGCCGTCGTAGAGCGCGTCGACGTCGATCTCTATGGCGTCGTCGAGGAACCGGTCGACGAGCACCGGCCGCGAGGGGCTGATCTCGGTCGACTCGGCGATGTACGACTCCAGGCGGGCCTCGTCGTACACGATCTCCATGCCGCGCCCGCCGAGGACGTACGACGGCCGCACGAGGACCGGGTAGCCGATCTCGTCGGCGATGTCCTTGGCCTGGGCGAAGGTGGTGGCGGTGCCGTGCTTGGGGGCGGGCAGGGCCGCCTCCGCGAGGACCCGGCCGAAGGCACCGCGGTCCTCGGCGGCGTGGATCGCCTCGGGGGACGTGCCGACGATCGGCACGCCGTTGTCCTTGAGCGCCTGCGCGAGTCCCAGCGGGGTCTGGCCGCCGAGCTGGACCACGACGCCGGCGATCGGCCCGGCCTGCTGCTCCGCGTGGACGATCTCCAGCACGTCCTCCAGCGTGAGCGGCTCGAAGTACAGCCGGTCGGAGGTGTCGTAGTCGGTGGAGACGGTCTCCGGGTTGCAGTTGACCATCACGGTCTCGTACCCGGCGTCGGACAGCGCGAAGGAGGCGTGGACGCAGGAGTAGTCGAACTCGATGCCCTGGCCGATGCGGTTGGGGCCGGAGCCCAGGATGATCACCGCGGGCTTCTCGCGGGAGGCCACCTCCGTCTCCTCGTCGTAGGAGGAGTAGAAGTACGGCGTCCGCGCGGCGAACTCGGCGGCGCAGGTGTCGACCGTCTTGTAGACCGGGCGGATGCCGAGCGCGTGCCGGACCTCGCGTACGACGTCCTCGCGCAGGCCGCGGATCTCGCCGATCTGCTGGTCGGAGAAGCCGTGCCGCTTGGCCTCGGCGAGCAGGTCGGCGGTGAGTTCGGGTGCCCCGGCCAGCTCGTCCGCGATCTCCTTGATCAGGAAGAGCTGGTCGACGAACCACGGGTCGATCTTCGTGAAGTCGAAGACCTCCTCGGGCGTGGCGCCGGCGCGGATCGCCTGCATGACCGTGTTGATACGGCCGTCGGTGGGCCGCACGGACTCGCGCAGCAGCTCGTCCTTGTCCCCGGCGTCGCCGACGAAGGTGAACTGGCTGCCCTTCTTCTCCAGTGAGCGCAGCGCCTTCTGGAAGGCCTCGGTGAAGTTGCGGCCGATGGCCATGGCCTCGCCGACCGACTTCATGGTCGTGGTCAGCGTGGAGTCGGCCTGCGGGAACTTCTCGAAGGCGAAGCGCGGGGCCTTCACGACCACGTAGTCGAGGGTCGGCTCGAAGGAGGCCGGGGTCTCCCGGGTGATGTCGTTCGGGATCTCGTCGAGGGTGTAGCCGACGGCGAGCTTGGCGGCGATCTTGGCGATCGGGAAGCCGGTCGCCTTGGAGGCGAGGGCCGAGGAGCGCGACACACGCGGGTTCATCTCGATGACGATGACCCGGCCGTCCTCGGGGTTCACCGCGAACTGGATGTTGCAGCCGCCGGTGTCGACGCCGACCTCGCGGATGACCGCGATGCCGACGTCGCGCAGGACCTGGTACTCGCGGTCGGTCAGCGTCATCGCCGGGGCGACGGTGATCGAGTCGCCGGTGTGCACGCCCATCGGGTCGAAGTTCTCGATGGAGCAGACGACCACGACGTTGTCGTGCTTGTCGCGCATCAGCTCCAGCTCGTACTCCTTCCAGCCGAGGATGGACTCCTCCAGGAGCACCTCGGTGGTCGGGGAGAGCGTCAGGCCCTGGCCGGCGATACGGCGCAGCTCGTCCTCGTCGTGGGCGAAGCCGGAGCCGGCGCCGCCCATGGTGAAGGACGGGCGGACGACGACCGGGTAGCCGCCGAGCTCGTCGACGCCGGCCAGCACCTCGTCCATGGTGTGGCAGATCACGGAGCGGGCGGACTCGCCGTGGCCGATCTTGCGCCGGACGGCCTCCACGACCTCCTTGAACCGGTCGCGGTCCTCGCCCTTGTGGATGGCCTCGACGTTGGCGCCGATCAGCTCGACGCCGTACTTCTCCAGGACGCCGTTCTCGTGCAGCGAGATCGCCGTGTTGAGGGCCGTCTGGCCGCCCAGGGTGGGCAGCAGGGCGTCGGGGCGCTCCTTGGCGATGATCTTCTCGACGAATTCCGGGGTGATCGGCTCGACGTAGGTGGCGTCGGCGATCTCCGGGTCGGTCATGATCGTCGCCGGGTTGGAGTTGACCAGGACGACCCTCAGGCCCTCGGCCCGCAGGACGCGGCACGCCTGGGTGCCGGAGTAGTCGAACTCGGCGGCCTGGCCGATCACGATCGGGCCGGAGCCGATGACCAGGACGGACTGGATATCGGTGCGCTTAGGCACGCTGGCCCTCCATCAGGGAGACGAAGCGGTCGAACAGGTAGGCGGCGTCGTGCGGGCCCGCGGCCGCTTCGGGGTGGTACTGGACGCTGAAGGCCGGCCGGTCGAGGAGCTGGAGGCCCTCCACCACGTTGTCGTTCAGGCAGACGTGGGAGACCTCGGCGCGGCCGAAGGGGGTGTCGGAGACCCGGTCGGTCGGGGCGTCGACGGCGAAGCCGTGGTTGTGCGCGGTGACCTCGACCTTGCCGGTCGTACGGTCCTGCACCGGCTGGTTGATGCCGCGGTGGCCGTACTTGAGCTTGTAGGTGCCGAAGCCCAGCGCGCGGCCCAGGATCTGGTTGCCGAAGCAGATGCCGAACAGCGGCGTGCCACGCTCCAGGACGCCCCGCATGACGGAGACGGGGTGGTCGGCGGTGGCCGGGTCGCCCGGCCCGTTGGAGAAGAACACGCCGTCGGGGGCGACCGCGAACACGTCCTCGACCGTGGCCGTGGCGGGCAGCACGTGCACCTCGATGCCGCGCTCGGCCATGCGGTGCGGGGTCATGCCCTTGATGCCGAGGTCGATCGCGGCGACGGTGTACTTCTTCTCGCCGATCGCGGGGACGACGTAGGCCTCCTCGGTGGCCACCTCCGCGGACAGGTCGGCGCCCACCATCTCGGGCACCTGCTGGACGCGGGCCAGCAGCGCGGCGTCGTCGGCGATCGCGTCGCCGCTGAAGATGCCGACGCGCATGGCGCCGCGCTCGCGCAGATGGCGGGTGAGGGCGCGGGTGTCGATGCCGCTGATGCCGACCACGTTCTGCGCGGCGAGCTCCTCGTCCAGGGAGCGCACTGAGCGCCAGCTGGACGGCACGCGCGCGGGGTCGCGCACGACGTAGCCGGAGACCCAGATCCGCTTCGACTCGGGGTCCTCGTCGTTGACGCCGGTGTTGCCGACGTGCGGGGCGGTCATCACGACGACCTGGCGGTGGTACGACGGGTCGGTGAGGGTCTCCTGGTAGCCGGTCATGCCGGTGGAGAACACGGCCTCGCCGAACGTCTCCCCCACGGCCCCGTAGGCACGGCCGCGGAAGACCCGGCCGTCCTCCAGGACGAGTACGGCGGGAACCCTGTGTCCGGTTCCCCTGGTGGAGGTGGTCATCGTTCGGCGCCTTCCGTGGTGTTCGTCTCGGTCATGGAGTTGAGTGCGGCGACCCACTCGGTGTGCTCGGCCGCGCGGTCCGAGCGGAACCCGGAGTCGATCAGCCGCTCGCCGTGCGCCCAGGTCACCACCAGCAGGCCGCCCTCGGTGAGGACCTTGCCGGCGATGCCCTTGTCGAGCCGGGCCCCGCGCAGCCGCTCCGCCGGGACGAAGAAGTCCGTCGCCCCGGGGCGTACGACGTCCAGTCCCGCGTCCGTCAGCGTGAGCTCGGCCCGGCTTCGGGTGCCCAGGCCGCGCGCCACGATGCGGTCCAGCCACTGACCGGCGGTGGTGGAGCCGTGGTAGCGCCCGCTCATGGTCAGTCTGGCCTCGCCGGGCTCCACCGGCGCGCCCGGCAGCTCCGGCAGGTCGCCCTGAAGGGTGCCGCGCCATTTCCAGCCCTCGCGCATCAGCCAGTAGACGAGGGCGACGAAGAGGGCGAGACCGACGAGCCAGCCGAGCCGTGCGGCCCAGTCGGTGACCGCGGCCGACTTCCTTTCGGCTGCGAGCCCGGTGGCGAGCCCGGCCGCGAGCAGAGGTGCAGGTGTCACGTGAGCTTCCCGTCGACGAGCGTGGCCTTGCCCCGGAGCCACGTGTGGGTGACACGGCCCGGCAGCTCGCGTCCCTCGTACGGGGTGTTGCGGCTGCGCGAGGCGAAGCCCGCGGGGTCCACCTGCCCACGGTATGCCGTGTCGACGAGCGTGAGGTTGGCGGGCTCACCTGCCGAGACGGGGCGGCCGTGGCCGGTGGCCCGGCCGATCCGGGCGGGCTCGAAGGACATGCGGTCGGCGACGCCCGCCCAGTCCAGCAGGCCGGTGTCGACCATGGTCTCCTGGACCACCGACAGCGCGGTCTCCAGGCCGACCATGCCCATGGCGGCCGCGGCCCACTCGCAGTCCTTGTCCTCGTGCGGGTGGGGTGCGTGGTCGGTGGCGACGATGTCGATCGTGCCGTCGGCGAGCGCCTCGCGCAGGGCGTGCACGTCGCGTTCGGTGCGCAGCGGCGGGTTGACCTTGTAGACCGGGTCGTAGGTGCGCACCAGTTCGTCGGTGAGCAGCAGGTGGTGCGGGGTGACCTCGGCGGTGACGTCGATGCCGCGGGACTTGGCCCAGCGGACGATCTCGACGGACCCGGCGGTCGACAGGTGGCAGATGTGGACCCGGGACCCGACGTGCTCGGCGAGCAGGACGTCGCGGGCGATGATCGACTCCTCGGCGACGGCGGGCCAGCCGCCGAGGCCCAGCTCGGCGGAGACGACGCCCTCGTTCATCTGGGCGCCCTCGGTCAGCCGCGGCTCCTGCGCGTGCTGGGCGACAACCCCGCCGAAGGCCTTCACGTACTCCAGCGCCCGGCGCATGATCACCGCGTCGTCGACGCACTTGCCGTCGTCGGAGAAGACGGTGACCCCGGCGGCCGACTCGTGCATGGCGCCGAGTTCGGCGAGCTTCCTGCCCTCCAGGCCGACGGTGACGGCGCCGATGGGCTGCACGTCGCAGTAGCCGTGCTCCCGGCCCAGCCGCCAGACCTGCTCGACGACACCGGCGGTGTCGGCGACCGGGAAGGTGTTGGCCATGGCGAACACGGCGGTGTAGCCGCCGGAGGCGGCCGCCCGCGTACCGGTGAGGACGGTCTCGGAGTCCTCCCGGCCGGGCTCGCGCAGATGGGTGTGCAGGTCGACCAGGCCGGGGAGGAGCACCTTGCCGTCCGCCTCGACGACCTCGGCGCCCTCGGCGCTCAGCCCGGTTCCGACCTCTGCGATCGTCTCGCCGTCGATCAGGACGTCCTGCGGGTCGCCGCCGAGCACCTTTGCACCACGGATCAGGATCTTGCTCATCGTCGCTACTTCTCCTCGGTGACGCGGGTGTGGGTGACGGCGGGTTCGTTCCCTCCGAGCAGCAGGTACAGCACGGCCATCCGGATGGAGACGCCGTTGGTGACCTGCTCGACGGCGGTGCAGCGCTCGGAGTCGGCGACCTCGGCGGTGATCTCCATGCCGCGGACCATCGGGCCGGGGTGCATCACGACGGCGTGCTCGGGCAGTTTCGCCATGCGGTCGCCGTCGAGACCGTAGCGCCGCGAGTACTCGCGCTCGGTCGGGAAGAAGGCGGCGTTCATCCGCTCGCGCTGGACGCGCAGCATCATCACCGCGTCGGACTTGGGAAGCGTGCTGTCGAGGTCGTACGACACCTCGCAGGGCCAGGACTCGACACCGACCGGGACCAGGGTGGGCGGGGCGACCAGGGTGACCTCGGCGCCGAGGGTGTGCAGCAGGTCGACGTCGGAGCGGGCGACCCGGCTGTGCAGGATGTCGCCGACGATGGTGATCCGCTTGCCGGACAGGTCCTGGCCGATCCCGGCGTCCCGGCCGACCAGGCGGCGGCGCATGGTGAAGGCGTCCAGCAGGGCCTGGGTGGGGTGCTGGTGGGTGCCGTCGCCGGCGTTGATGACGGCGGCGTCGATCCACCCGGAGTTGGCGAGGCGGTACGGGGCTCCGGAGGCGCCGTGCCGGATGACGACGGCGTCGACGCCCATGGCCTCCAGGGTCTGGGCGGTGTCCTTCAGGGACTCGCCCTTGGACACGCTGGAGCCCTTGGCGGTGAAGTTGATGACGTCCGCGGACAGCCGCTTCTCGGCGGCCTCGAAGGAGATCCGGGTCCGGGTGGAGTCCTCGAAGAAGAGGTTGACGACGGTGCGGCCGCGCAGGGTCGGCAGTTTCTTGATCGGCCGGTCGGCGACCCGGGCCATCTCCTCGGCGGTGTCGAGGATCAGGACGGCGTCGTCGCGGGTGAGGTCGGCGGCCGAGATGAGATGACGCTGCATCTGTCAGGCTCCGTAAGGCAGTTCATTCGGGAGGATTCGGGCACGCGGGCGCGCGGCGGGGCGCAGCCGCGGGGCGTACGCCGGTGGCGTACGCCGGAGCGCTATCGCTGCCGCTCGCCCGGGGCGTCCGGCGTGGCGCCGAGCAGCACGGTGTCGCGACCGTCCTCCTCGGCGAGCTGGACCTTGACCGTCTCCCGCAACGACGTGGGGAGGTTCTTGCCGACGTAGTCGGCGCGGATGGGCAGTTCGCGGTGGCCGCGGTCGACGAGGACCGCGAGCTGCACCGCGCGGGGCCGCCCGATGTCGTTCAGGGCGTCCAGGGCGGCGCGGATGGTGCGGCCGGAGAAGAGCACGTCGTCGACGAGGACGACCAGCCGGCCGTCGATGCCGTCACCGGGGATCTCGGTGCGGGCCAGCGCGCGCGGCGGGTGCATGCGCAGGTCGTCGCGGTACATGGTGATGTCGAGCGAGCCGCAGGGGACCTTGCGCTCGGTGATCTGCTCGAGCTTGGCGGCGAGCCGCTGGGCGAGGAAGACACCCCGGGTCGGAATGCCGAGGAGCACCACGTCGTCGGCGCCCTTGGCGCGCTCGACGATCTCGTGGGCGATGCGGGTCAGCACCCGCGCGATGTCGGGCCCTTCGAGGACGGGCCTCGCATCGGACGCTTGAGTGTGCGCGTTCGTGTCCATACGAAACGGACCTCCTTCTCCGCCTCACGGGACGGACCTTAAAGGACGTCGGATTTGCGCCACCAACGGTAGCAGGCCCGCGAGAGTGCCCTTTCACCCCCCTGACCCTGCCGGACTCCACCGGAACGGAAGAGGCGGCCGGACCGTTCGGCTTGACGCGGCAGAGTAACGCTGCGTAACCTCACAGTGAGTTACCAGCCGCGCGGCCTGGAAGCCAAGCCAGTCGCGTCGACACAGTGTCCGGGGAGCCATATGTCCAGCGAATACGCCAAACAGCTCGGGGCCAAGCTCCGGGCGATCCGCACCCAGCAGGGCCTTTCCCTCCACGGTGTCGAGGAGAAGAGCCAGGGACGCTGGAAGGCGGTCGTGGTCGGTTCTTACGAGCGCGGCGACCGCGCCGTGACCGTGCAGCGCCTCGCCGAGCTGGCGGACTTCTACGGAGTCCCCGTGCAGGAGCTGCTGCCGGGCACCACCCCGGGCGGCGCCGCCGAGCCTCCGCCGAAGCTGGTCCTGGACCTGGAGCGGCTGGCCACGGTGCCGGCCGAGAAGGCGGGCCCGCTGCAGCGCTACGCGGCGACGATCCAGTCCCAGCGCGGTGACTACAACGGCAAGGTGCTCTCGATCCGCCAGGACGACCTGCGCACACTCGCCGTCATCTACGACCAGTCGCCCTCGGTCCTCACCGAGCAGCTGATCAGCTGGGGCGTGCTGGACGCGGACGCGCGCCGCGCCGTGGCGTCCCACGAGGAGAGCTGAGCCGCAAGGACCACCGCAGAAACGTGCCGCCGGGGTGGCCGGAACTTTCACGGTTCCGGCCACCCCGGCGGCATTCTGCGGCCCTGCCCGGAGCTCGGGGCACGGGAACACACCGGAGGGCCCGCAGCGTCACCGCTGCGGGCCCTCCGGCACGTCCGGCGCCTCTCGCGCCCCGCTTCTCACGCCTCGCGGCGCAGCGAGGGCTTGAGGTCCTTCAGGCGGCCGAGCAACCCGTTGACGAAGGAGGGCGACTCGTCCGTGGAGAACTCCTTCGCGAGCTGCACCATCTCGTCCAGCACGACGGCGTCCGGGGTCTCGTCGACCCAGATCAGCTCGTACGCGCCGAGGCGCAGCAGGTTGCGGTCGACGACCGGCATCCGGTCCAGCGTCCAGCCGACCGCGTACTGCGCGATCAGCTCGTCGATCCGCCTCGCGTGCTCGGCGTACCCCTCGACGAGCTGCATCGTGTACTCGCTCACCGGCGGCTGCCGGGTGTCGGAGCGGGCGTGCCGGATCCAGTCCGCGAGCACGGTCAGGACGTCGGTGCCGCGCTGGTCGCCCTCGAAGAGGATCTGGAAGGCGCGCTTGCGGGCCGTGTTGCGGGCAGCCACGGTTAGCTGTTCACCCGGCCGAGGTAGTCGCTCGTACGGGTGTCGACCTTGATCTTCTCACCGGTGGTGATGAAGAGCGGGACCTGGATCTGGTGACCGGTCTCCAGCGTCGCGGGCTTGGTGCCGCCGGTGGAGCGGTCACCCTGGACGCCCGGCTCGGTCTCGGCGATGGTCAGCTCGACGGCGGCCGGGAGCTCCACGAAGAGCACCTCGCCCTCGTGCTGGGCGACGGTCGCGGTGAAGCCCTCGACCAGGAAGTTCGCGGCGTCGCCGACGGCCTTCCGGTCGATGTGCAGCTGGTCGTAGGTCTCCATGTCCATGAAGACGAAGTACTCGCCGTCCATGTAGGAGAACTGCATGTCGCGCTTGTCGACGGTGGCCGTTTCGACCTTGACGCCGGCGTTGAAGGTCTTGTCGACCACCTTGCCGGACAGCACGTTCTTGAGCTTGGTGCGCACGAAGGCGGGGCCCTTGCCGGGCTTGACGTGCTGGAACTCGACGACGGACCAGAGCTGGCCGCCTTCGAGCTTGAGCACCATGCCGTTCTTGAGGTCGTTCGTGGAAGCCACGGTTGCGGAATCTCCTGGACTGACGTACGACCGGGGGCAGGCGCACAGCGCGAGGCTAGAGCGCGAGCAGCTCCTTGGTCGTGATGGTGAGTAGCTCGGGTCCGCCGTCCGCCTCGGGGCGTACGACGAGCGTGTCATCGATCCGGACACCGCCCCGGCCCGGGAGGTGGACCCCCGGTTCGACGGTGACCGGCACGCAAGCGTCCAGTTTACCCATGGCCGCGGGAGCCAACTGCGGGTCCTCGTCGAATTCGAGTCCGACGCCGTGTCCCATGAGGGGCTGCAGGCCCTCGCCGTACCCGGCGCAGTCCAGGACCTGGCGTGCGGCGCGGTCGACGTCGCGGTAGCCGGCGCCGGGGGCCAGGGCCTCCCGGCCGGCGCGCTGGGCGGCGAAGACCAGGTCGTAGAGCTGGATCTGCCAGTCCGCGGGGGACGTGCCGATGACGAAGGTGCGGCCGATCTCGCAGCGGTAGCCGCGGTAGGCCGCGCCCAGGCACACCGAGAGGAAGTCGCCCTCCTCCACCCGCCGGTCGGTGGGCCGGTGGCCGCGGCGGCCGGAGTTCGGGCCGGTGGCGACCGAGGTCGGGAAGGCGGGGCCGTCCGCGCCGTGGTCCACGAGCCGCCGCTCCAGCTCCAGCGCGAGATGGCGCTCGGTGCGGCCGACGAGGATGGACTCCAGCAGCTCGCCGAGGGCCTGGTCGGCGATCTCGGCGCCGATCCTCAGACAGGAGATCTCCTCCTCGTCCTTGACGACCCTGAGCTGTTCGACCGCGTGGCCCAGGTCGGCGAGGCGGAGCCGTGGTGCCACCGAGGCGAGGGCGCGGTGCCGGGCCACGGTGAGGTGGTGCTCCTCGACGGCCAGGGAGTCGGCGCCCTGGCCCTCGGCGAGGTCGGCGGCGGCGACGGCCGCGTCGGCGCCCGGCCGGGGCAGGACCTGCACACGCAGCGCCTCGTCCGGCCGTCCCTCGTAGGGCCGGTCCTCCGGTGGGCTCGTGCACACCAGCAGGTCCTCGCGCTTTCCGAGGAGCAGGACGGCACACCGCGGGGCCGCGCCCGCGAGGTACCGCACATTGGCGGGACGAGTCACCAACGCCGCCGCGCTGCCGCCCGCGTTGCAGCGCTCCCGTAGCCGGCTCCGGCGGGCCGCGTACACCTCTGACATGAACCGAGCGTAAGAGCGCGCGCCGGATGTCGCCGGTCGGGAGGGCCGAGTGGGCGTTCAGGAGGCGGCGCGCACATGCCGGGAAGGGTGCCCGAGTGGTGGTCCGGTCGCAGGTGGGAGGGCTGTGCCGGCGCCGCCGTCCGCACCTCCCGGCCCGTCGCCCGTCCCACCCTCCCGCCGGGACCGGTCAGGGCGTGGTCACCACTGCGGGGGGCTGGCGATGGCGCGGGACAGGACCTCGTCGAGGACCTGGGCCGTGGCCGGGACGTCGAGCTGGGAGTTGTCGATGATCGGGAGGCCCGAGCCGTACCAGCCGGCCATGCGGCCGTGGATGCGGGCGACCTCCTCGTCGGTGAGGCGCCGGTTGCCGGTGCGCTCGGCGTTCCGCTCCAGGACGACGTCCAGGCCGGGCAGGAGGACGACCGGGAGCAGTCCGGGGCCGACGTGCCGCTTCCAGCCGCCGAGCCCGACGACCGGGCGGTCGGGGAAGACCGCGTCGTCGAGGATGCAGGAGATGCCGTTGGCGAGGAAGTTGCGCGCGGCGAAGCCGCAGGTGCGGCGGGCCAGGCGGTACTGCGCCTCGGAGTTGTCGTTCCAGCCGGACTGCGGGTCGGCGAAGCCCGAGCGGACCCATTCGCGTACGTCGTCGAGGCTGATGTGGGCGGTGGGGACCCGGCGGTGGTCCGCCCAGTACTTGGCCACGCTCGTCTTGCCCGCGCCCGCCGGTCCGATCAGCAGCACCGCGAGGGTGGTGCCGGACGGGTCGGGCACGGCCTGGGCGGGCGGGGCGCTCGGCATGGCGACCGGGCCGCCCGGGGGCAGCCGCACATGGCCGGTGGTGTCCGGGGCCGGGACCGACGGGCCGGATACGGACTGCGGCGCCGCCGGCGGAACCGGACCGGGCTGCTGCGGAACACCCGGCGGGACCGGAACGCCTTGCTGCGGCGCACCCGGCGGGACCGGAGCGGGCTGCCGCGGCCCGGCGGGCGGGGCCGGGACCGGGGCGGGCTGGGGCGCGGGCTGCGGCGGACCCGCCGGCTGGGGCGCGTGCGGCGCCGGGGCGGCGCCCGGGTAGCCCGGTGCCGGTGGCGGCGGTGGCACGGGGGCGGAGCCCTGGTGCGCGCCCGCGTGGTGCGGACCCGGCTGGTGTGCGGCCGACGACCAGCCGACGGCCGGTCCGTGCCCCGGCTGGTGGGGCGGCGGCAGCGGATTCCCCACTGCGTGCTGCATCCGGTGCCACTCCGTCTCGTACAAGGCAATGAGCGCTGGCAGCGGGGCGGGCCCGCCGTGCTACCGAACGGTACCGCCCCCGGCCGTCGCATGGTGAACGGCCGGGGGCGGTCCGAAGTGCCCGGCGCCGCAGGCGAAACGGACGGACCGGAGCGGGGCGGGACTTAACTCCCGACCTCTCCGTACGCGGCGAGCAGCACCGCCGGGTCCGGGCCCTCCAGGACGGTCGGCTTGGCGAGCCCGTCGAGGACGATGAAGCGCAACAGGTCGCCGCGGGACTTCTTGTCCACCTTCATGGTCTCCAGCAGCTTGGGCCACTGGTCGTAGCGGTAGTGCAGCGGCAGCCCCACGGACTCCAGGACGGTGCGGTGACGGTCGGCGGTCGCGTCGTCCAAGCGGCCCGCGAGACGGCCGAGTTCGGCGGCGAAGTGCATGCCGACCGCCACGGCCGCGCCGTGCCGCCACTTGTAGCGCTCGTTCTTCTCGATGGCGTGGGCGAGGGTGTGCCCGTAGTTGAGGATCTCCCTGAGGCCCGACTCCCTCAGATCCGCGGAGACGACGTCCGTCTTGACCCTGATGGAGCGTTCGATCAGCTCGGCGGTGTGCGGTCCTGCCGGGGTGCGCGCCGCCTCCGGGTCGGACTCGATGAGGTCGAGGATCACCGGGTCGGCGATGAAGCCGGCCTTGATGACCTCCGCGAGACCGGAGACGTAGTCGTTGACCGGGAGCGAGTCGAGGGCCGCCAGGTCGCACAGCACGCCGGCCGGCGGGTGGAAGGCGCCCACCAGGTTCTTGCCCTCGGCGGTGTTGATGCCGGTCTTGCCGCCGACCGCCGCGTCCACCATCGCGAGCACGGTGGTCGGAACGGCGATCCAGCGCACCCCGCGCAGCCAGGTCGCGGCCACGAAACCGGCGAGGTCGGTGGTGGCGCCGCCGCCCACGCCGACGATGACGTCGGTGCGGGTGAAGCCGGACTGGCCGAGCGCCTTCCAGCAGTAGGCGGCGACCTCGGCGGTCTTGGCCTCCTCGGCGTTCGGCACCTGGATGGCGACGGCCTGGTAGCCCTGCGCGGCCAGGTCGGCGCGGAGCGCGTCACCGGTCTCGGCGAGCGCCTCGGGGTGGATCACCGCGACACGCTTGGCCTTCGGCCCGACCAACCCGCCCAGCTCGCCGAGGAGTTGCCGGCCGACCAGTACCTCGTACGGGTCCGTGCCCGCCGTGCCGGCCACCTGAATCCTTGTCACCTGGTCTGCCACGACGTCCTCCGGCCGGGGGTCCGGGGTGTGTCCCCCGGGGAATGCGGTCTTCAACTCCAGTGCGTCCAGGGCGGCTCGGGTGACCTCCTCGGGCGTACGCCCGTCGGTGGGCACGACCGCCGTGGCGACCTCCTCGTAGAGGTGCCGGCGGGCCTCCATCAGCTCGCGCCACTGCTTGCGAGGGTTGACGGCGAGCAGCGGGCGGGCCGCGTTGAGGCCCGTGCGCCTGACCGCTTCCTCGACGTCCATCGACAGGTAAACCACGCGGTGGCCGGCCAGCAGCGCCCGGGTGTCCGCGTCGAGGATCGCGCCGCCGCCGAGGGCGAGGACGCCGTCGTGCCCGGCGAGCGCCGTGTGCACCGCGCGCTTCTCGACGGCGCGGAAGACCGGCTCGCCCTCGTCGACGAAGATCTCCGCGATGGTCCGGCCCTCTGCGGCGACGATGTCGTCGTCGGTGTCCCGGTAGCCGACGCCGAGGCGCTCGGCGAGCATCCGGCCGACGGTGGACTTGCCCACGCCCATCGGCCCGACCAGGACGACCAGGGGCGCGCTCATCGGATGGGGAGGTGGTCGAGGTACGACCGGACGTTGCGGTGCGTCTCGGCCACGCTGTCGCCGCCGAACTTCTCCGCCACGGCGTCCGCCAGGACGAGCGCGACCATGGCCTCCGCGACGATGCCGGCCGCGGGGACCGCGCACACGTCGGAGCGCTGGTGGTGGGCCTGCGCCGGCTCGCCGGTGCTGACGTCGACGGTCCGCAGCGCCCGCGGCACGGTGGCGATCGGCTTCATGGCGGCGCGCACGCGCAGCAGCTCGCCGGTGGTCAGACCGCCCTCGGTGCCGCCGGAGCGGCCGGTGGCCCGCCGGATGCCCTCGTCCGTGGTGACGATCTCGTCGTGCGCCTTGGAGCCGGGCACCCGGGCCAGCTCGAAGCCGTCGCCGACCTCGACGCCCTTGATGGCCTGGATGCCCATGAGGGCGGCGGCCAGGCGCGCGTCCAGGCGGCGGTCCCAGTGCACGTGCGAGCCGAGGCCGACCGGCACGCCGTACGCCAGGACCTCGACGACCCCGCCGAGGGTGTCGCCGTCCTTGTGGGCCTGGTCGATCTCGGCGACCATCGCCTTCGAGGCGTCGGCGTCCAGGCAGCGCACCGGGTCGGCGTCCAGGCGCTCGACGTCGGCCGGGGTCGGGTGGACGCCGTAGGGCGCCTTGGCCGCGGCCAGCTCCACGACGTGGGAGACGATCTCGATGCCGGCCGTCTCCTTCAGGTACGACCGGGCCACCGCGCCGAGCGCGACCCGCGCGGCCGTCTCACGGGCGGAGGCGCGCTCCAGGATCGGACGGGCCTCGTCGAAGCCGTACTTCTGCATACCCGCCAGGTCGGCGTGGCCGGGGCGGGGGCGGGTCAGCGGGGCGTTGCGCGCGAGTTCGGCCAGCTCCGCCGGGTCGACCGGGTCGGCGGCCATGACCTTGTCCCACTTGGGCCACTCGGTGTTGCCCACCATGATCGCGACCGGGGAGCCGAGGGTGAGGCCGTGCCGGACGCCGCCGAGGAAGGTGACCTCGTCCCGCTCGAACTTCATCCGCGCACCGCGGCCGTAGCCGAGCCGCCGCCGCGCGAGGTGGTCCGCCACCATCTCCGTGGTGATCGGCACGCCGGCGGGAAGGCCCTCCAGCGTCGCGACGAGTGCGGGACCGTGGGACTCCCCCGCGGTCAGCCAACGCAGCCTGCTCAACGGTGCTCCTCAGTGCTCGCGCCCTGGTACTGCCCTGCGTACGCGTGTCCTCGCGTACGGCGACGGCGCGGCCGGGTGCGCGGCTCCGGCCCGCCACCTCCGATCCTCCCACGTCCCGGGGCACGAACCGGTCGTCGGTCCAGGAAGCGGACGCGTCCGTGGAGCGGGCTCCCGGGGGCGGGGCCGCGCGCCGGTCTCCCGGCCGGTCCGCGCGGACGGCCGTCAGCGTTCCGACAGGGCCTTCTCGCCCGCCGCGCGCAGGGCTTCCAGCGGGACCGGGGAGCGGCCGGTCATCAGCTCCACCTGCAGCACCGCCTGGTGCACCAGCAGGTCCAGGCCGCTGATCACGGCGCCGCCGGCCAGGGACCAGCGGGCCGCCAGGGCCGTCGGCCAGGGCTCGTACAGCACGTCGAAGAGGACGGTGGGCCGCTCCGGCACGGCGGCTGCGAGCGCGTCCGTGGTCCCGGCCGGGGTGGTGGCGACGACCAGGGGTGCGCACAGAGCTTCGGCCGCGTCCGCCCAGTCGGCGGTGCGGACCTCGACGTCCAGCCGCTCGCCCCACTGCCGCATCTCGGCGGCCCGCGCCTCGCTGCGGACGTAGGCGGTGACCTCGCCGGTGCAGACGCGGGCGAGGGCGGCCAGCGCCGAGGATGCGGTGGCTCCGGCGCCGAGGATCGCCGCCGAGTCGACCTGCTCGATGCCGCGCTCGCGCAGGGCGGCGACCATGCCGGGGATGTCGGTGTTGTCGCCGACCCGGCGGCCGTCCTCGGTGAACACGACGGTGTTGACCGCCTCGACCGAGGCCGCCGTCTCGCTGATCTCGTCGAGCAGCGGGATGACCGCCCGCTTCAGCGGCATGGTCAGCGACAGCCCCGCCCAGTCCGGACCGAGGCCCTCGAAGAAGGCGGGCAGCCCGGCCTCGTCGACCTCGAACCGGTCGTACGACCAGCCGGTGAGCCCCAGTTCGCCGTACGCGGCACGGTGCAGCACCGGTGAGAGGGAGTGGCCGATGGGCGAACCGAGCACGGCGGCCCGGCGGGCGTCAGTGGCCCGAGCTGGCATTGAACTTGTCCTTGAGCTTCTGGAACTCGGCGTAGGTGCGGGCGAACTCGGTCTTGTTCATGCCGTCGGTCGCCACGAAGTAGATCCAGCCCTCACCGGTCGGATTGAGTGCCGCCCTCAGCGCGTCGTCGCCGGGGTTGCCGATCGGCCCGGGCGGCAGACCCTTGTTGGTGTACGTGTTGTACGGGCTGGTGTTGTTGTTGATCTCCTTCTCGCTGATGTGGATGTTGCTCTCGCCCTTGAGGTAGTTGAAGGTCGAGTCGAACTGCAGCAGCTGGTTGGTCTCGGTGTTGGTGGGCTTGAGGCGGTTGTAGACCACCTCCGCCATCTTGCGGAAGTCGTCGTGGGTCTTGCCCTCGGCCTGGACGAGGCTCGCGACCGTGACGAGCTGGAGCGGGTTCTGCAGGTTGAGCGCTTTGGCCTTCGCGGCGAGGTCGACCTGGCCGTAGGCGTCGTTGGCCTCGCTCACCATCTCCTTGAGCACCGCTTCCGGCTTCATGCCCTTGGCGGCGGGATAGGTGCCCGGGTAGAGGAAGCCCTCCAGCGGGTCGAGGATCCTGGTGTTGCTGTTCGCCCAGCTCGGCAGGCCGAGGGTCTTGTACTGCTTCGCGGCGGTCTTCTTCGTGGTGCCGGCGGACAGCTCGAGCTGCTTGTCGATCGCCGCGTAGACCTGGGCGTTGCGCTCGCCAGGCTTGACCAGCACATTGCTCTGGCTCTTGGGGTCGAGCATCAGCGCGACCGCGCTCGCCGCGGACATCTGCTTCTCCAGCAGATAGGCGCCCGCCTGGATCTGCTTGCCCCGGGGGTTCTGCGACTGGGCGGCCACGAAGGCGTCGACGCTCTTGACGACGCCGGCCTCCTTGAGCTTGCGGCCGATGTCGTTGCCGAGGGCGCCCTTGGGGATCTCGACGGTCACCATCTCGCCGGTGCCGTTGCCCGCGTAGTCCGGGGCCGCGCCGAAACGATTTTGGTAGAAGGTGTAGCCGAAGTAGCCGACCCCGGCCACGCCGCCGCCGAACACCAGCACGACCACCAGGCAGGCGCAGCCGTTGCGGCGCTTCTTGCCCTTGCCGCCCTTGGCCTTGCCCTTGTCCCCGCGGCCCCGGCGCCCCCGGTCGTCGGTGGAGTCCGCGGCGAGGTCGTCGTCATCGTCGTCGCCACCCGTGAAGAACGGGTGCTCCTCCGGGCCCTGGTCCGCCTCGGGGTCCCAGTCCGGCCGCGGCTCGGGCTCGGCGCGCCTGCGGCTCGGCGGCTCCGGCGGGGGGTACGCGCCGGGGGTGGCGTAGAAGTCGGGCTGCTCGCCCTCGTAGGACGCGGCCTGTTGGGCGTAGGGGTCGGCGGGGTACCGGACGTGCGGCTGCCCGCCGGCCTCGCCCGGGTAGGGGACCTGCGGCTGTGCGCCGGTGCCGTCCCAGCCGCCCTGCTGGTACTGCGGGTGGCCGGCGTAGGTCTGGTGGCCCTGGTCGCCGTACTGCTGCTGCGGGTACTGGCCGCCGTAGCCGGCCTGCTCGTGGCCCTGGCTCCAGTCGCCGTACTGCGGCTGCTGCGGATGCTGCTGCGGCCGGCCGCCGTAGGGGGACTGCCGGCCGTCGTGGGCCTGCTGTCCTCCCCATCCGCCGTCCCCGTACAACGGGTCCTCCGGATGCCACGGTTCGGAGCCTGGGCCCCGGCCATACTCAGTCATCGATCCCCTAGAGCCGCGAGACGGCGGTCACACGGCCCTGGGCCCGGCTCCCGTTCCGCCTCTCCTGTGCGTCGGCTGTTCGAACACCGGCGCATCGCGCGGAACGTTACCGTATCGCGATCAGATGACCACTTCGACGCCCTCGCCGGGTGCTTTACCTGACACCCGTTCGGATTCCAGGGCCTGCTGGAGAATGACGACGGCGGCCGCCTGGTCGATCACCGAACGGCCCTTCCTGGACTTCACGCCCGAGGCGCGCAGCCCCTGACTGGCTGTCACGGTCGTCATCCGCTCGTCGACGAGCCTGACCGGTACCGGCGCGAGCATACGCGCCAGGTCCTGGACGAATCCGCGGACCTTCACGGCGGCCGGGCCCTCGCCCCCCTTGAGGGAGCGAGGGAGACCGACCACGACCTCGATCGGCTCGTACTCCTCGACGAGCTGCTTCAGACGGCGCTGGGCCGCCGGGACGTCACGGCCCGGGACCGTCTCCACCGGAGTGGCGAGGATCCCGTCGGGGTCGCAGGAGGCGACCCCGATACGGGCGTCCCCGACGTCGATCGCGAGCCGGCGTCCTCTTCTCATCTCTTGACCGTTTCTTACTTGGCGGTCTCGGCGACCATGCGCTCCACGGCCGCGACGGCCTCGCCGACCGCGGCCGGGTTCTGGCCGCCGCCCTGGGCGACGTCCGGCTTGCCGCCACCGCCGCCGCCGAGCGTCTTGGCGGCCGTGCGCACCAGGTCACCGGCCTTCAGACCGCGCTCGCGGGCCGCGTCGTTGGTGGCGATGACGGTCAGCGGCTTGCCGTTGTTCACCGTGAACAGGGCGACCACGGCGGCCCGGCCGCCCTGGATGCGGCCGCGCACGTCGAGGACCAGCTTGCGCAGGTCGTCCGGCGTGGTGCCGTCCGGAACCCGCCCGGTGACCACGGCGACCCCGCGGACGTCCTTGGCGGACTCGGCGAGACCGGCGGCGGCCTGCAGCACCTTCTCGGCGCGGAACTTCTCGATCTCCTTCTCGGCGTCCTTCAGCTTCCCGAGCATGCCGGCGACCTTCTCCGGCAGCTCCTCCGGGCGGCCCTTGAGCAGCTCGGTGAGCTGGTTGACGACCGTGTGCTCGCGGGCGAGGAAGGAGTAGGCGTCGACACCGACGAGGGCCTCGATACGGCGCACACCGGAGCCGATGGAGGACTCGCCGAGCAGCTTCACCAGACCGAGCTGGGCGGTGTTGTGGACGTGCGTGCCGCCGCACAGCTCCTTGGAGAAGTCGCCGATGGTGACCACGCGCACGCGCTCGCCGTACTTCTCGCCGAACTCGGCGATGGCGCCCTGCTTCCTGGCGTCGTCGATGCCCATGACCTCGGCGTGCACGTCGAGGTCGCGGGCGAGCACCTCGTTGATCTTCTGCTCGACGTCGGTCATCACGGCCGTCGGAACGGCGGACGGCGAGCCGAAGTCGAAGCGGAAGCGGCCGGGCTGGTTCTCGGAACCGGCCTGGGCGGCCGTCGGGCCGAGCGCGTCGCGCAGGGCCTGGTGGGTGAGGTGCGTGGCCGAGTGGGCGCGGGCGATGGACTTGCGGCGGCGGACGTCGATCGAGGCGTGGGCCCGGGCGCCGACGGTGATCTCGCCGACCTGGACGACGCCCTTGTGGACGTACACGCCCGGCACCGGCTTCTGGGTGTCGCGGACCTCGACGACGGCACCGGAGTCGGTCCTGATGCGGCCGGTGTCGCCGATCTGGCCGCCGCCCTCCGCGTAGAACGGGGTGCGGTCCAGGACGACCTCGACCTCGTCGCCCTCGGAGGCGGCCGGGGAGGAGACGCCGTCCACCAGCAGGCCGACGACCGTGGTCTCGGACTGGGTGTCGTTGTAGCCGGTGAAGTCGGTGGCGCCGGCCGAGTCGGCGATCTCACGGTAGGCGCCGAGGTCGGCGTGGCCGGTCTTCTTGGCCTGGGCGTCGGCCTTGGCGCGCTCCCGCTGCTCCTTCATCAGGCGGCGGAAGCCGTCCTCGTCCACGGAGAGCCCCTGCTCGGCGGCCATCTCCAGGGTGAGGTCGATCGGGAAGCCCCAGGTGTCGTGGAGCAGGAAGGCCTTGTCGCCGGGCAGTACGGAGGAGCCGGAGGCCTTGGTCTCGGTCACGGCGGTGTCGAGGATGTTGGTGCCGGCCTTGAGCGTCTTGAGGAAGGCGTTCTCCTCGGCGACGGCGACCTTCTCGATCCGCTCGCGGTCGGTGACCAGGTCCGGGTACTGCTGCCCCATCATGCCGATGACGACGTCGACGAGGTCCTTGACGACCGGGCCGGTGGCGCCGAGCAGGCGCATGTTGCGGATGGCGCGGCGCATGATGCGGCGCAGCACGTAGCCGCGGCCCTCGTTGCCCGGGGTGACGCCGTCGCCGATCAGCATGGTGGCGGTGCGCATGTGGTCGGTGACCACGCGCAGGGACACGTCCGAGGCGTGGGCGTCGCCGTAGGCCACGCCGGTCAGCTCGGTGGCCTTGTTGATCACGGCCATGGAGGTGTCGATCTCGTACATGTTCTGCACGCCCTGCAGAATCATGGCGAGCCGCTCCAGGCCGAGGCCCGTGTCGATGTTCTTGCTCGGCAGGTCGCCGAGGATCTCGAAGTTGTCCTTGCCGGTGCCCTCGCCGCGCTCGTACTGCATGAAGACGAGGTTCCAGATCTCCACGTACCGCTCGTCGTTGACGGCGGGGCCGCCCTCGACGCCGAACTCGGGGCCGCGGTCGTAGTTGATCTCGGAGCAGGGGCCGCAGGGTCCGGGGACGCCCATGGACCAGTAGTTGTCCTTCATGCCCAGGCGCTGGATCCGCTCCTTGGGCACGCCGACGACCTCGTGCCAGATGCGCTCGGCCTCGTCGTCGTCCTTGTAGACGGTGATCCACAGGCGCTCGGGGTCGAGGCCGTAACCGCCCTTGTCCTGGGGCGTGGTGAGCAGCTCCCAGGCGAGCTTGATGGCGCCTTCCTTGAAGTAGTCGCCGAAGGAGAAGTTGCCGCACATCTGGAAGAAGGTGCCGTGCCGCGTGGTCTTGCCGACCTCTTCGATGTCGGGCGTGCGCACGCACTTCTGCACGCTGGTGGCGCGCGGGAACGGCGGCTTGACCTCGCCCAGGAAGTAGGGCTTGAAGGGCACCATGCCGGCCGGGACGAGGAGCAGAGTCGGGTCGTCCGCGATGAGCGACGCCGAAGGGACGACGGTGTGCCCGCGCTCCTCGAAGAAGCTCAGCCAGCGGCGGCGGATCTCAGCCGACTCCATCAGTGGTCCTCATTCCGGTTGTACGAATGCGTCTGGTACGTCGAGCCCTCGACGTACTTCGGGTGGTTGCGGTTCTCGATGGCGGGGTGGCGCCGGGGTGCGGGGAGTTCGGGGTCCGCGTTGATGCCCAGCGCCTCGCCGAGTTCGGCCTCCCGCCGGGCCATGTTCTCGCGGACGTCGACGGCGAACCCCACCGCTCGGTCCTTGAGCCGGTGGCCTGCCTCGAGCGCCCGGTTCGCCGCGGCCGCGGCGAGGTTCTCGGGGGTGAGCTGCCTGAGCTTGCGGTTGACCTTGGTGGTGGCCCACACTCCGGCGGCGACACCGGTGGTGAACCAGAACGTACGGCGGAACATCGCTAGTCCTTACTTCTCCCGGTTGTTCCGCTTCCCCCGGCGCGCGGCCGGGACGGTGCGGCCCACGATCACCGTACGCCTGGGCGTACGGGCGGGCCCCTCCTCCTTGCGGCCGCCGAGGGCGCGGCGCACGCCGTATCCGAAGGCGGCGACCTTGACCAGAGGGCCGCCGAAGGTGGAAGCGACCGTCGTCGACAGGGCGGACGCGTTGGACGTGACCTCCTGGACGTCGGAGGCGATCGCGTCGACGCGGTCGATCTGGGTCTGCGCCGAGCGCACCGCCTGCGAGGCGTCGGACAGCAGCGGGACGGCCTGGTCGGTCACGTCCGCCACGAGCTTGGTGGTCGCCCTGAGCGTCTGGGCCAGCCTCGCCAGTGCCACGGCGAGGAAGGAGACCAGGATCGCCCAGAAGACGGCCACCAGGATCCCGGCCACCTCTCCACCGGACACAGTGCGCACCCGCTCCCTGAAACGTGCGTGATCATCGGAACCAAAAGAATCAGTGCACCGAGCCTATCGCGCCGGGAGCGGGGCTCCGTACCGGATTAGAGCCCGCGCACCGCGTGGTGTACGGCGGACACACACGAGCCCGCCGCCTCGCCCGCCCGGAAGGGCGGGGAGACGGCGGGCTGCGGTGGTGCTGCGGTGGTGCTGCGGTGGTACTACGGCCTGCTGAGGATCAGCGGGCGTAGTACTCGACGACGAGCTGCTCGTCGCAGATCACCGGGATCTCCTTGCGGTTCGGCTCGCGGTCCAGGCGGAACGCCAGGGCCTTGAGGTTCACCTGGAGGTAGCGCGGGGTCTCGCCCTCGGGGGCGAAGCCACCCTCGCGGGCGATCTGGAAGAGCGTCTTGTCCTTGCTGCGGTCGCGGACCTGGATCACGTCGTCGGGACGGACGCGGAAGGACGGCTTGTCGACCTTCTGGCCGTTGACCGCGATGTGACCGTGGACGACCATCTGGCGGGCCTGGTAGATCGTGCGGGCGATACCCGAACGCAGGACCAGCGCGTCGAGGCGGCGCTCGAGCTCGACGATCAGGGCCTCACCGGTCTTGCCCTGGACCTTGGAGGCACGCTCGTAGGCGCGGACGAGCTGGCGCTCGGACACGTCGTACTGCGCGCGCAGACGCTGCTTCTCGAGCAGACGGACCTTGTAGTCCGAGTTCTGCTTGCGGCCGCGGCCGTGCTCACCCGGCGGGTAGGGGCGGGCCTCGAAGTACTTGACGGCCTTCGGGGTCAGCGCGATGCCGAGGGCACGCGACTTCTTGACCTTGGGGCGGGACTGGTTCGCCACTGTGTGTCTCTTTCCTGGTTTCCGGCTTGTCAGAGTCGTGGGAGGTCGCATCCGCAGCCGGGGAATCCCGTCGGGTCCGTATCGGACCTGCCGGGCAGCCGCTCCCCTGGTCTGGGCACATACGTGCAGCACGCGAGTGGCCCACCGACCTCTCCCGGGATCCGGGTGGTGGTGGGCTGCCCGCGACACCGATCGACGGTGCGCGACGCTCCTGGAGTCGGTCCCGAGGGACCGGGTCTCCGGCCGGCTGTCCCGCTCTGACTGCGCGGGACTCGGCGCTTCGGGGAATTCTACAGGGTGCTCAGGACCGCTTCCGACCGAGGTGCTTCCGGGTCCACTCCACCACGTCCGCGTACCGCGCCTCGGCGCCGTGCCGGGTCGGGGTGTAGTACTCGCGCTCCTTGAGGGCGTCCGGCGCGTACTGCTGTGGGGCGATGCCCTCGGGCAGGTCGTGCGGGTAGGCGTAGCCCTGTGCGTGGCCGAGCTTGGCCGCGCCCTTGTAGTGGCCGTCCCGCAGGTGCGGTGGGACCGGTCCGGCCAGGCCCTTGCGCACGTCGTCCAGGGCGGCGCCGATCGCGGTGGTCGCGGCGTTGGACTTGGGGGCCAGCGCGAGGGCGATGGTGGCGTGGCTGAGGGTGAGCGCGGCCTCCGGGAAGCCGATCATGGCGACGGCCTGCGCGGCTGCCACCGCCGTCGGCAGGGCGTTCGGGTCGGCCAGGCCGATGTCCTCGCTGGCGGAGATCATCAGCCGGCGGGCGATGAAGCGGGGGTCCTCCCCGGCCTCGATCATCCGGGCGAGGTAGTGCAGGGCCGCGTCGACGTCGGAGCCGCGGATGGACTTGATCAGGGCGCTGGCCACGTCGTAGTGCTGGTCGCCGTCGCGGTCGTACTTCACGGCGGCGCGGTCGACCGTCTCCTCCAGCGTCCGCAGGCCGATCTCCGGCTCGCCCTTGTCCAGGGCGGCCCCGGCGGCGGCCTCCAGTGCGGTGAGGGCGCGGCGGGCGTCGCCGCCCGCGATCCGCAGCAGGTGGTCCTCGGTGTCCTCGGGGAGGGCGACGGCCTCCCTCAGGCCGCGCTCGTCGGTGAGCGCGCGGCGCAGCAGGCCGCGGACGTCGTCGTCGGTGAGTGGTTCGAGGGTGAGCAGGAGGGAGCGGGACAGCAGCGGGGAGATCACCGAGAAGTACGGGTTCTCCGTGGTCGCCGCGATCAGGGTCACCCAGCGGTTCTCCACTGCCGGGAGCAGGGAGTCCTGCTGGGCCTTGCTGAAGCGGTGGATCTCGTCGAGGAAGAGGACCGTCTCCTGGCCGTAGCCGCCGGAGGCGCGGCGGGCGCCGTCGATGACCGCGCGGACCTCCTTGACGCCCGCGGTGATCGCCGACAGCTCCACGAAGCGCTTGTTGGTGGCCTTGGAGACGACGTACGCGAGGGTCGTCTTTCCGGTGCCGGGCGGGCCCCAGAGGATCACCGAGGACGGTCCCGCCGGGCCACCCGCGCCCTCGCCCACCAGCCGGCGCAGCGGCGAGCCGGGCTTGAGCAGATGCTGCTGGCCCACCACCTCGTCGAGGGTGCGCGGGCGCATCCGGACGGCCAGAGGGCTTGCGGCCGGGTCCTTCTCCTGGCGTTCTTCTGCTGCGGCGGTGAACAGGTCGGGCTCCACGTCGGCAACCCTATGTCACCCCACCGACAAAGCCGTCGGGCCCGGATCCGGGGGCCCGGCGGGGCCCCGGTCCAGGCCCGGAGACTGCTGGTGCGGGGTCCGCGGCTCAGGCCCAGAGGCTGCTGCCCCAGCGGGTCAGGATCAGCATGGCGATGACGCCGGTGTGCGTGACCGGCAGGACCCAGGTGAACTCGGCGAGGAAGTTCTTCACCGGGCGCGGGGCGGGCAGGAAGTCGTTGCGGACGTTGAACGAGGTCACGTACCAGAACATGGTGAGCGTGGCGACCCAGGCCAGCGAGCACCACAGGCACAGGGCGTTGATGCGGTACAGCGACTGGAACATCAGCCAGGTCACGAAGCACACGCCGAAGAGCGTGCCGAAGTTGAAGGTCAGCCAGTACCAGCGGGGGAAGCGGGCGCGGGCGAGCAAGCTCATGCCGACGCAGATCACGATCCCGTAGGCGACCAGTCCGAGCATCGGGTTGGGGAAGCCGAAGACGCCGGCCTGCTTGCTCTCCATGACGCTGCCGCAGGAGACGATCGGGTTGAGACTGCAGCTCGGGGTGAACGTCTTGCCGCTCACCTTGCCCTCGAGGATCTTGAACTTGTCGATCGTGATGACCCAGGCGGCGAGCAGACCGGCGGCGCCGGTGATCACCAGGAGCAGGGCGAAGGCGCGGCTGCCGCCCTCGGTCCGTGGCGCGCGCACCGCGTGCTCCGGCTCGGGCTCGGTGGAGACGTCCTTGACTGTCGTCTTGCTCATCACGCCGATTCCGTCACTAGAGGGTCGGGCTTTCTTCGGTCACGGCCATTGTGCCGCACCGGGGCCCGGGTCCACCGTGCGGCGGACACCTGGAGATACGCACGAACGCCCCCGGACGTTCGATTTTTCGGCCGGGTTCGGCCGGGCTGGAGGGGCGTCCCCGCCGTCGGCGGCGTCCGTCGCGGGCGGCCGCGCTCGCACACCGAAATCGCCTGGCGGGACGAATCGGCCCGCACGGAGTTGACCTGCCGGATTGACGGACCGCACCGACGGCCGCGGCGACGGCTCGCGCGGCCCCCCATGACGAAGGCGCCGGGCACCCTGTGCGGGGGACCGGCGCCTTCGCGGGACGCACCGGCGATGCCGGGCGACGCTCCGCTGCTAGCCGAGCCGCGACTCCAGTTCCGCCACGATCTCGTTGACGCCGATCGCCGACTGCTCGCCGGACTCCATGTCCTTGAGCTGCACCACGCCCTCGGCGAGGTCGCGCTCACCGGCGACCAGGGTGTAGCGGGCGCCGCTGCGGTTGGCGTTCTTCATGGCCCCCTTGAGGCCCTTGTGGCCGTAGGAGAAATCCGCGGCGATGCCGACCTTGCGCAGCTCGGTGACCTTCGCGAACAGGACGCGGCGCGCCTCCTCGCCGAGCGGGACCGCGAACACGCTGGTCGACGCGGGGAGTTGGAGCGCGATGCCCTCGGCCTCCAGCGCGAGCACCGTGCGGTCGACGCCGAGCGCCCAGCCCACCGAGGGCAGTGCGGGGCCGCCGATCATCTCCGACAGTCCGTCGTAACGGCCGCCGCCGCCCACCGCGGACTGGGAGCCCAGGCCGTCGTGGACGAACTCGAAGGTGGTCCGCGTGTAGTAGTCCAGGCCGCGCACCAGCTTGGGGTCGTCCTCGAAGGAGACGCCCGCCGCGGTGATCAGCTCGCGGACCTCCTCGTGGTACGCCTTGCACCCGTCGCACAGGTAGTCGCGCAGCAGCGGGGCGCCGGTGAGCTGCTTCTGGACGGACTCACGCTTGTCGTCGAGCACCCGCAGCGGGTTGATGTCGACCCGGCGGCGGGTGTCCTCGTCGAGGTCCAGGCCGCGCAGGAAGTCCTGGAGGGCGGCGCGGTAGACCGGGCGGCACTCCTTGTCGCCGAGGGAGTTGAGCAGGATGCGGAACTCGCGCAGGCCCAGCGAGCGGTACGCCTGGTCGGCGAGGATGATCAGCTCGGCGTCCAGCGCCGGGTCCTCGGCGCCGATGGCCTCCGCGCCGACCTGGGAGAAGTGGCGGTAGCGGCCCTTCTGGGGACGCTCGTAGCGGTAGTACGAGCCCGAGTACCAGAGCTTGACCGGCAGGTTGCCCGCCTTGTGGAGGTTGGCCTCCAGCGCGGCGCGCAGCACGGACGCCGTGCCCTCGGGGCGCAGCGCGAGCCGGTCGCCGCCCTTGGTCTCGAAGGCGTACATCTCCTTGGTCACGATGTCGGTGGACTCACCGACGCCGCGCGCGAACAGCTCGACGTTCTCGAAGCCGGGCGTCTCGACGTAGCCGTAGCCGGAGTTGCGCAGCGGGGCCGCGATCGCCTCACGGACGGCCAGGTACTTGGCGGAGTCCGGCGGGATCAGGTCGTACGTGCCCTTGGGGGCCTTGAAGGTGCTCACGGGAGGTCTCTCTCGTCACATTCCTCGTCGGGGAGCGGGCTGCGCTCCCTGGCCGGCGGCCACCTGCCGCAGATACGGGTTGGTGGCGCGCTCCTGGCCGATGGTCGTCTGGGAGCCGTGGCCGGACAGCACCACGGTCGAGTCGTCGAGCGGCAGGCACACGCGGGCCAGCGAGTCGAGCATCTCGGCCATGTCGCCGCCGGGCAGGTCGGTGCGTCCGACGGAGCCGGCGAAGAGCAGATCCCCGGAGAACAGGACCGACGGGATGTCGGCCGTCTCGGGCATCCGGAAGGTCACCGACCCCTTGGTATGGCCCGGCGCGTGCGCGACCGACAGCTCCAGACCGGCCAGCTCCAGCTTCGCGCCGTCGGTCAGCTCAGCAACGTGGTCGGGCTCCCCCACGGTCAGCTCGCCCATCAGCGGCATCCCGATGGAACGGCCGAGCGCCTTCTCCGGGTCGCTCATCATGTACCGGTCGGCGGGGTGGATCCAGGCGGGCACGTCGTGGGCGCCGCACACGGGGACGACCGAGGCCACATGGTCGATGTGGCCATGGGTGAGGACGACCGCGACGGGCTTGAGCCGATGCTTTCTGATCGCGTCCTCGACGCCCTGGGCGGCCTGGTGGCCGGGGTCGATGATCACGCACTCCTCACCGGCGGCGGGGGCGACGAGGTAGCAGTTCGTCGCCCAGGCCCCGGCGGGGAACCCGGCAATGAGCACGATCGTCCTTCGTTGTGTCGGTTGGGGTGGACTTCGGCGGGGCCGCGCGTGGCTGAGCCCGTCGTCAGAGCCTACCGGCGCTGCCGAATCCTCAGCGAACCCATATACGGTACGGGTCACACCCCCAGCGGTCGGCTCACTCGACGCACGTGCACCGGTCGACCCAACAGACGCATGAGGAGAGAACCCGGTGGTCAGCCAGGAACAGCGGCGGCGTCAGCTCGCCCGGGAGAAGTTCTTGCGGCAGCAGCAGCGGCGCACCGCCTCGCGGCGCAAGGCCCGCGTGCGCAACTCCGTGATCGCGTCGGTCCTCGGCGTGGTGGTCATCGGCAGTGTGGCGCTCTACACGACCGGCGTTCTCAAGAACGACGACAAGACCAAGGCGAGTTCGGACGTCTCCCCCAGCCCCTCCGCGCCCAGCAAGGCCCCGGATCCGTGCGCGAAGCCCGCGGCCGGCGCGGTGAAGAAGCTGAGCTGGAAGAAGGAGCCGGCGATGACGGTCGACACGTCGGCGAAGTACACGATGAAGCTCGCGACGACGTGCGGCGACATAGACGTGGCGATGAAGACGGCGGCCGCGCCGCACACGGTGAACTCGTTCGCCTTCCTCGCGGGCAAGGGCTACTTCGACCACACCCGGTGCCACCGGCTCACCACCAACGGCATCTACGTCCTGCAGTGCGGCGACCCGACGGGCACGGGCAGCGGAGGTCCCGGGTACACGCTTCCCGACGAGAACCTCAAGGACCCCGGCCTGAAGGGCAATGTCTACCCCGCGGGTACGGTGGCGGTGGCGAACACCGGGCAGAAGCACACCGGAGGCAGCCAGTTCTTCCTCGTCTACCAGGACAGTCAGCTTCCGCCCAGCTACACACCGTTCGGCACCGTTTCCGAATCCGGTATGAAGGTGCTGAAGAAGATCGCCGCCGCGGGTGAGAGCTCCGGCCAGGGCGACGGGGCTCCCAACGCGACGGTCGTGGTCAACAAGGCCACGGTCGGCAAATCCTGACCGTCAACTGCGAAATTTCGGTCGCGCTGGATGCGGACAGGCCGCACGCCGGTCGCCTATGTTGGCGGTGACGAAACTGTGGACGATGCCCGGGGGAGCTTCGAGCCCCCTCGCAGGCATCATGTGGAGGAGGCGCTGTGAGCAGCGACCCGTGGGGCCGCGTCGACGAGACGGGGACCGTGTACGTGCGGACGGCCGAGGGCGAGCAGGTCGTCGGTTCCTGGCAGGCCGGCTCCCCTGAGGAGGCGCTGGCCTACTTCGAGCGCAAGTACGAGGGCCTGGTTGTCGAGATCGGCCTCCTCGAGAAGCGAGTGCAGACCACCGATCTGTCGACCAAGGACGCGCAGGTCGCCATCGACCACATCCGTGAGCAGGTCGACGCGCACCACGCGGTGGGCGACCTGGACGCGCTGCGGGTCCGGCTGGACAAGCTGGTCGCGGCGGTCGAGTCGCGCCGCGAGGAGCGCAAGGCGCAGCGCGCCCGGCAGACGGACGAGGCCAGGCACGCCAAGGAGGCGCTGGTCACCGAGGCGGAGGAGCTCGCGCGGTCCGACCAGTGGCGGGCGGCCGGCGAGCGGCTGCGGTCCCTGGTGGACACGTGGAAGGGGCTGCCGCGGCTCGACCGCAAGTCGGACGACGAGCTGTGGCACCGCTTCTCGCACGCGCGGTCGGCGTTCTCCAAGCGGCGCAAGGCGCACTTCGCGCAGTTGGACGCGCAGCGCGAGGAGGCGCGGAAGACCAAGGAGCGGCTGGTCGCCGAGGCCGAGGCGCTGTCGGGCTCGACGGACTGGGGGCCGACGGCGGCCCGCTACCGCGAGCTGATGGCGGAGTGGAAGGCGGCGGGCCGCGCCCAGCGCGAGCACGAGGACGACCTGTGGAACCGCTTCCGCGGCGCCCAGGACGTCTTCTTCGCCGCCCGTGGTTCGGTCTTCGCCGAGCGCGACGCCGAGCAGGCGGAGAACCTGAAGCTGAAGGAGGAGCTGGCCGAGGAGGCCGAGAAGCTCCTGCCGATCACGGATCTGAAAGCCGCCCGGGCCGCCTTCCGCTCGATCAACGAGCGGTGGGAGGCCATCGGTCATGTGCCCCGGGACGCCCGTCCGCGGGTCGAGGGCCGGATGCACGCGGTCGACCGGGCACTGCAGGACGCCGAGGAGACCGAGTGGCGCCGGACCAACCCGGAGGCGCGCGCGCGTGCCGAGGGTCTGACCGGCCAGCTCCAGGCCGCCGTGGACAAGCTGCAGGGCCAGATCGAGCAGGCCCGGGCCCAGGGCAACACCGCCAAGGCGGACAAGCTGGAGAGGGAGCTGGAGGGCCGTCAGGCGCTCCTGGACCAGGCTCTGAAGGGTCTGCAGGAGTTCGGGGGCTAGCAGGGACTCCCCTTCCGGGTCCCGGTCTCCGGAGAAGGCCGCTGAGGGCTCCCGTACGGTGCGTACGGGAGCCCTCCGGCGTTTCAGGTACGTCCGCGGGCTCCCGCCACGGGCGTCAGGCCCGGCTGCGGGCGGACGTCACCCGGTACACGTCGTAGACGCCCTCCACGCCGCGGACCGCCTTCAGGACGTGCCCCAGGTGCTTGGGATCGCCCATCTCGAAGGTGAAGCGGGAGGTGGCGACGCGGTCGCGGGAGGTCTGGACGGCCGCGGACAGGATGTTGACGTGCTGGTCGGACAGCACGCGCGTGACGTCCGACAGGAGCCGGGAGCGGTCCAGGGCCTCGACCTGGATGGCGACCAGGAAGACCGAGGACTGCGTGGGCGCCCACTCGACGTCGAGGATCCGCTCCGGCTCCCGGGACAGTGAGTCCACGTTGACGCAGTCGCTGCGGTGAACCGATACGCCGTTACCGCGGGTGACGAAGCCGATGATCGGGTCGCCGGGGACGGGCGTGCAGCAGCGGGCCAGCTTGACCCACACGTCGTCGACGCCCTTGACGACCACGCCCGGGTCCGTGCTGGTGCGGCGCTTGCGGCCGCGCCCCCGGGACGGCGGCACGCTCTCGTCGATCTCCTCGGTGGCCGCCTCCTCGCCGCCGAGCGCCTGGACCAGCTTCTGCACGATGTTCTGGGCGGAGACATGGCCCTCTCCGATCGCCGCGTAGAGCGCGGAGATGTCGGAGTAGCGCATCTCGTGCGCGAGGGTGACCAGCGAGTCTCCGGTCAGGATGCGCTGGATCGGCAGGTTCTGCTTGCGCATCGCGCGGACGATGGCGTCCTTGCCCTGCTCGATCGCCTCGTCGCGCCGCTCCTTGGAGAACCACGCCCGGATCTTGTTGCGGGCGCGCGGCGACTTCACGAAGCCGAGCCAGTCGCGGGAGGGGCCCGCTCCGGTCGCCTTGGAGGTGAACACCTCCACCAGGTCGCCGTTGTCGAGGGTCGACTCCAGCGGGACGAGGCGGCCGTTGACCCGTGCTCCTATGGTGCGGTGGCCCACCTCGGTGTGGACCGCGTACGCGAAGTCCACCGGGGTCGCCCCGGCCGGGAGCGCTATGACGTCGCCCTTGGGCGTGAAGACGAAGACCTCGTTGCGGGAGAGGTCGAAGCGCAGCGACTCCAGGAACTCGCTGGGGTCCTCGGTCTCCTTCTGCCAGTCCAGCAGCTGCCGCAGCCACGCCATGTCGTTGATGGCGTCCTTGTCCTTGGCGGACGCCTTGGGCACGTCGGTGCGCACCTTGGAGGCGCCGGCGACGGCCTCCTGCTTGTACTTCCAGTGCGCGGCGATGCCGTACTCGGCGCGGCGGTGCATGTCGAACGTGCGGATCTGGAGTTCGACCGGCTTGCCGCTCGGCCCGATGACCGTCGTGTGCAGCGACTGGTACATGTTGAACTTGGGCATCGCGATGTAGTCCTTGAACCGCCCCGGAACCGGGTTCCAGCGGGCGTGGACCGTGCCCAGTGCCGCGTAGCAGTCGCGGACGGTGTCGACCAGGACGCGGATGCCGACCAGGTCGTAGATCTCCGCGAAGTCGCGGCCGCGGACGATCATCTTCTGGTAGACGCTGTAGTAGTGCTTCGGGCGTCCGGTGACGGTGGCCCGGATGCGCGCGGCGCGCAGGTCGGCCTGGACCTCGTCGATGACCTTGGCGAGGTACTCGTCGCGCTTGGGGGCGCGCTCGGCGACCAGGCGGACGATCTCGTCGTACATCTTGGGGTAGAGGATCGCGAAGGCGAGGTCCTCCAGCTCCCACTTGATGGTGTTCATGCCCAGGCGGTGGGCGAGCGGCGCGTAGATCTCCAGGGTCTCGCGCGCCTTCTTCTCCTGCTTCTCGCGCTTGAGGTAGCGCATGGTGCGCATGTTGTGCAGGCGGTCGGCGAGCTTGATGACCAGGACCCGCGGGTCCTTGGCCATGGCCACGACCATCTTGCGCACGGTCTCCGCCTGCGCGGCCTCGCCGAACTTGACCTTGTCCAGCTTGGTGACGCCGTCGACCAGCAGCGCGACGGTGTCGCCGAAGTCGCGGCGCAGCTGGTCCAGCCCGTACTCGGTGTCCTCGACGGTGTCGTGCAGCAGGCCGGCCATGAGCGTGGCCGGGTCCATGCCGAGCTCGGCGAGGATGGTGGTGACGGCGAGCGGGTGCGTGATGTACGGGTCACCGCTCTTGCGCTTCTGGCCGCGGTGCCAGCGCTCGGCCACCTGGTAGGCGCGCTCGATCTGGCGGAGCGTGGCGGCGTCGATCTTGGGGTCGTTGCTGCGCACTATCCGCAGCAACGGCTCCAGCACCGGGTTGTACGGGTTGGCGCGCTGGACGCCGAGACGGGCCAGGCGGGCGCGGACGCGGTTGGAGGAGCCGGAGCGGGCGGGCTGGCCCGCGGACGGCCGCACGGCCGGGGGGTTCACCGGGCGCTCCGAGGCGGCCGGCTTGGGGCGCGAGGGCTCCGACGACTTGCCGACGGGCGCGGCCTGGGCGTGCTCGACCGTCCCACGGCTGTCGTTGATCGCGTGGGGCGCGGTCGGCGCGGACTTGGCCGCGGGCGCCGAGCCGGGCTCGGGCTTGGCGGCGGTCAGTGGCTGGGCCTCGTCTGGCAAGAGGGCTCCTCGTGCGCGGTCCGGGTCCCCCGGTCAGGCTCCGGAGACCCCATCGTAGCGATCCCGGGCTCCGGGATCGCCTCCAGCCCGGTCGCGGGCCGGCTGCTCGGGAAACACCGCGGGCGGCCGCTGGATTCCTCCGGCCCCGGCTCTCCCCTGCCAAGGGTACGGGCGAGGACGTACCGGTGGAGTGCCCACGGCACGGGCGGGGACACGGGAACGGGCGCCCCGGGACGAATCCCGGGGCGCCCGTCGGGTCCGTGGGGCCATGCCCCGGACGATGCTCGGTGCCGCCGTCAGACCGTGATCAGCGCCTTCAGCGGAGCCCCGGCGAGCGCGGGCTCCAGCCGGGCGCGGCCGGCCAGGAAGGCGAGTTCCATCAGGACCGCCACGCCCGCGATCTCGGCGCCCGCCCTGCGGATGAGCTGGAGCGAGGCCTCGGCGGTGCCCCCGGTGGCGAGGACGTCGTCGACCACCAGAACGCGGTCGTCCCCGCAGAGGTCCTCCGCGTGCACCTCGATCTCGGCGGAGCCGTACTCCAGGTCGTACGCCTGGCGGAGGGTGGCCCCGGGGAGCTTGCCCGCCTTGCGCACGGGGATGAAGCCGAGGCCCGCGCGGACGGCGACCGGGGCGCCGAGGATGAAGCCCCGGGCCTCCAGGCCGACGACCTTCGTCGCGCCGGTGTGCACGGCGATCCGGGCCAGCGCGTCGGTGAGCGCGGTGAAGGCCGGTGGGTCCGCCAGGAGCGGGGTGATGTCCTTGAACATCACGCCCGGCTCCGGATAGTCGGCCACGTCCCGGATACGGCTGAGCAGCAGCTCTTCTATGTCGGTCATCGGCGCTTCCCGGACGGGCGGCCGCGGCCGCGGCCACGGGAGGCGGGCTGGTTGCGCGGGCCGACGACGGCAGCGGCGACGTCCTCGGAATCATCGCCGTGCGCCCCGGCCGGTCCGGCGGCCAGGGGCTCGTCCTGGGCCGGGCCCTGCGCCCGCTTGGCGAGGACGCGCTTGCGCAGCGCCTTCATCTGCGGCTCGCGCTCCTTGAGGTCGGCGACGAGCGGCGTGGCGATGAAGATCGAGGAGTACGCGCCGGCCGCGAGGCCGACGAACAGCGACAGCGAGATGTCGTTGAGCATGCCGGCGCCGAGCACACCGCCGCCGATGAACAGCAGGCCCGCCACCGGCAGCAGCGCGACGACGGTCGTGTTGATCGACCGCATCAGCGTGCTGTTGATGGAGCGGTTGGCGACGTCGCTGTAGGTCCAGCGGGTCTGCTTGGTGATGTCCTTCGTCTGCTCCTTGAGGCTGTCGAAGACGACGACCGTGTCGTAGAGCGAGTAACCGAGGATGGTCAGCAGACCGATCACCGTGCCCGGCGTGACCTCGAAGCCGACGAGGGCGTAGATGCCGGTGGTGATGGTGATGTCGTGGACCAGGGCGACGAGCGCGGCCACGGCCATGCGCCACTCGAAGGCGATCGCGAGGTAGATCACGACCAGGACCATGAAGATCGCCAGGCCCTCCCAGGCCTTGTTGGCGATCTGCTCGCCCCAGCTGGGGCCGACCAGGTCGGCGTTGATCTTCTCGGAGGGCAGGCTCAGGTCCTTGGCCAGCTCCTCCTTGATCTGGTCGGACTTGCCGGTGTCGATGCCCGCGATCTGGATGCGCAGACCGCCGTTGCCGAGCTTCTGCACCACGGCGGTGTGGCCGGAGGCGTCCTGGGCGAAGCTCTCCCCCTGGGCCACCGACGCGCTCGTCCTCGGGGTGGTGAAGACCGCTCCGCCCTGGAACTCGATGCCCATGTTCAGGCCGCGCACCGCCAGGCCGAGCACGGCCGTGATGGTGATCAGGATGGAGACGCCGTACCAGATCTTGCGGTTGCCGACGAAGTCGTAGCCGACCTCGCCACGGTGGAGTCGGGCGCCGAGGTTGCCGAGCTTCGACATCTCACGCCTCCTTCGGGTCGACAGGACGGGCGGGGCGGCGGGTGCGGCGCAGCGGCGGCTTGGCACCCAGGGCCTTCGGGTCGAGGCCGGACCACTTGTGGCCGTTGGCGTAGAACTTCCTGCGGGCGAGGATCGTCATCAGCGGCTTGGTGAAGAGGAAGACGACGACCACGTCGAGCAGGGTCGTCAGGCCCAGCGTGAACGCGAAGCCCTGGACCTTGCCGACGGTGACGATGAACAGCACCGCGGCGGCGAGGAACGACACGAAGTCGGAGACCAGGATGGTGCGCCGGGCACGCGGCCAGGCCCGCTCGACGGCCGGACGCAGGGAGCGGCCCTCCCGGATCTCGTCCCGGATCCGCTCGAAGAAGACGATGAACGAGTCCGCCGTGATGCCGATGGCGACGATGGCGCCGCAGACGGCAGGCAGGTTGAGCGCGAAGCCGATGGTCGGGCCGAGCAGGGCCATGATCACGTAGGTGAGGATCGCGGAGACCAGCAGCGACGGAACGGCGATGACCGACAGGCCGCGGTAGAAGAGCAGCAGGTAGATGACGACCAGGGCGAGGCCGATCGCGCCCGCGATCAGGCCGGCGTGCAGCTGCTCGCCGCCGAGCGCGGCGGTCACCGTGGTGACGCTCGCCTCCTTGAAGGTGAGCGGGAGCGCACCGTAGGACAGCATGTTGGACAGGCTCTGCGCGTCCTCCTGCGTGAAGCTGCCGGAGATCTCGGCGCTGCCGCCGGTGATGGACGTCTGCACGTACGGGTGCGAGACGACCTCGTCGTCGAGAACGATCGCGAACTCGTTCTGGGGGGTCTGCTTCTGCGAGAGCTGACCGGTGATGTCCGCGAACTTCTTCGTGCCGCTGTCGTTGAAGGTCATCTGGACCTGCCAGCCGGCGCCGCCCTGCGTGTCGAAGACCGCCTGGGCCTTCTTGACCTCGGTGCCGTCGACGGCGACCGGGCCGAGCAGGAACTTGCTCCAGGTCTTGCCGTCCTTGCCGCAGGCGACGGTGGGGTCGCCGGGCTTGGCGCCCTTGCCGGCGTTCGCCCGCTGGTCGGGCTTGGCGCAGTCGAGGGCGGTGTACGCGGCGGCGAGCTTCCCGGTCGCGTCGCCCGCGCCACCGCTCGGGGTCGGCGAGGCGGAGGCGGAGGGCTTGGCGGAGCCGGAGGGCTTGGCGGAGGCCGCGCCGGTCGCGGACGGGGTGGCGTCCGCCTTCAGCCCGTCGGTGACGGCGCGGCCCTGCGAGGTCGCGGACGCGGTGGGGCTGGCGGAGCCGGGGGTCGCCTTGCCCTTGGCGCCGCTCGACGCGCTCGGTGAGGGGCTGCCGCTCGGGCTGGTGCCGGGGCTCGGGGAGGCGCCGGTCGTGGAGGCCTCGCGCTGGAGGACCGGACGGAAGTAGAGCTTCGCGGTGGTGCCGACCTGGTCCCGGGCCTCCTTGGAGTTGGTGCCCCGGGGGATGTTGACGATGATGTTGCGATCGCCCTGGGTCTGAACCTCTGCCTCGGAGACACCCAGACCGTTGACACGGCGGTTCATGATGTCGACCGCGGTGGCCATGTTGGTCTTGTTGATCGCGTTCGGCTGGCCCGGCTCGTTGACCGCCTCCAGCGTGATGCTCGTACCGCCGGCCAGGTCGATGCCGAGACGCGGAGTGGTGTGCCCGGAGGCGAACATCCCCCCGGTGAGCGCCACGATGGCGATCAGGATGAGGGCCAGCGAGCGCCACGGCCTGCTCTGGGCGCCCGCGCTCCGGCCCTTCTTAGGTGCTGCCACCTTCTCGTACTCCCTCTCGGGCCGCCCCGGGCCGGGTGGGCTCGGTGGCGGCCATGACAGTGTGTCGGGATCCCGCGCGACTAGAGCACGTCCCAGGGCGCGCGGCCGGTGCCGCGCGCCCTGGGAGGTGACTACTTCGCGTCGGAGTCGCCGTCGGTCTTCTTCGGCTCTTCGTCCGCCTTGGCCTCGGCGACCGGCTTCTCGACGGCCGGCTTCTCGGCGGCGGGCTTCTCGACAGCCGGCTTCTCGACAGCCGGCTTCTCGGCGGCCGGCTCCTCGGCCGCGTCCTTCTTGCCGAGGTCGAGGGGCTTGTCGTCGGAGGCGGCGGAGGCGCCGGCGGCGGGCTCGTCGGTCGCGGTGAGGGAGGAGGCGTCGCCGGGGACGAGGTCGTCGGACTTCAGGTCGTGCTCGATGCCGTGGACGATGCGGTTGTACTCGTCGTCGGACAGGACGGCGCCGATCGAGTTCTTGGCGAAGAGCAGCTCGACACCCGGGCCGGCGTCGAGGAGGACCGTCTCGTCACTGACCTCCTTGACCGTGGCGTACATGCCTCCGATGGTGCGGACGCCACTGCCGGGCTGCATCTGGTTCCGCATGTCGGCGGCCTGCTGCTGCTTCTTCTTGGCCGACCGGGTCATCAGGAACATGGCCCCGATGAGCACGATGAACGGGAGGAGGGTCACGAGACTCACGGGTCGGAACTTCCTTCACACGACCGCGGTGGTGAGCGGCCTGATGGATGGGGGTGTATGTGTGCTGCCGACAACGGCGGCATCGGCGGAGTCTAAGCGAGTCCGCGTGCAAGGAACAACGCTCAGCATGGCACCTGGGTTCCTCCTCCGGCGAATGCGCTCGCCGTCACGCCCCGAAGAGGTCCTGTTGTCCGTTTCCCGCGGCTGACGGGCCGGGCGGGGTCAGACCGAGGTGGGCCCAGGCGGCCGGGGTGGCGATCCGTCCGCGCGGGGTGCGGGCGAGCAGTCCCTCCCGGACGAGGAAGGGTTCGGCGACCTCCTCCACGGTCTCACGCTCCTCCCCCACCGCGACCGCGAGCGTGGACAGGCCGACGGGCCCGCCCGCGAACAGCTTCAGCAGCGCCTGGAGGACGGCCCGGTCGAGCCGGTCGAGGCCGCGGGTGTCGACCTCGTACACCGCCAGGGCCGCCGCGGCGATCTCCTGGGTGACCAGGCCGTCGGCCTTGACCTGCGCGTAGTCGCGCACCCGGCGCAGCAGGCGGTTGGCGATGCGGGGCGTCCCGCGGGAGCGGCCGGCGATCTCCGCGGCGCCGGGGGCGTCTATCCCGACCTCGAGGAGGTTCGCCGAGCGGTGGATGACGCGCTCCAGCTCGGCGGGCTCGTAGAACTCCATGTGCGCGGTGAAGCCGAAGCGGTCGCGCAGCGGGGGCGGCAGCAGGCCCGCGCGGGTGGTGGCGCCGACCAGGGTGAACGGCGGCAGCTCCAGCGGGATGGCGGTGGCGCCGGGACCCTTGCCGACGACGACGTCGACCCGGAAGTCCTCCATCGCCATGTAGAGCATCTCCTCGGCGGGCCGGGACATGCGGTGGATCTCGTCGAGGAAGAGGACCTCGCCCTCCTGGAGGGAGGACAGGATCGCGGCGAGGTCGCCGGCGTGCTGGATGGCGGGACCGCTGGTGATGCGGATGGGGGCGCCCATCTCGGCCGCGATGATCATGGAGAGGGTGGTCTTGCCGAGGCCGGGGGCGCCGGAGAGGAGCACGTGGTCGGCGGTGGCGCCGCGGGCGCGGGCGGCGCGCAGCACGAGGTCGAGCTGCTCGCGCACCTTCTCCTGGCCGATGAACTCGTCCAGGTCCTTGGGGCGCAGGGCGGCTTCGACGGCCTGGTCCTCACGGTCGGCGTCGGAGCCCACCAGCCGCTCGGAGGCGGGGGTGCCGGTCGTGTCGTCCCAGTTCACTGAGATCTCCTAGCTGGGGTGGCGCAGGTGGGTCAGCGGGCGCGGTTCAGGGTCTGCAGGGCCGCCTTCAGCAGCCGGCCGACCTGGGGGGTGCCCTCGGCCGCCTCGGCCTGCGGGGCCACGGCGGCCACCGCCTCGTCGGCCTCGCGGGTCGCGTAGCCGAGGCCGATCAGGGCGGCGTGCAGCTGGTCGCGCCAGCCCTGGGTGACCGGAGCACCGACCGCCGGGGCGCCGATGGGCTCGCCGAGGCGGTCCTTCAGCTCCAGGAGCAGCTTCTGGGCACCCTTCTTGCCGATGCCGGGGACGGCGGTGAGCGCCTTCTCGTCGCCGGTGGCCACCGCACGGCGCAGCGCGTCCGGGCGGTGCACGGCGAGCATCGCCTGGGCCAGTCTCGGGCCGACGCCGCTGGCCGTCTGGAGCAGTTCGAAGACCTGGCGCTCGTCGTCGTCCGCGAAGCCGTACAGCGTCAGCGAGTCCTCCCGGACGACCAGGGAGGTGGCGAGCCTGGCCTGCTGGCCCCGGCGCAGTCCGGAGAGCGTGTCGGGCGTGCACTGGACGGCGATGCCGATCCCGCCCACCTCGACCACGGCGGAGTCCGGGGCGAGGGCGGCGACCGGGCCGCTGACGAAGGCGATCATGCCGTACGGCCTTTCGATGCGTGCAGGGCGACGGCCTGCTGCAGACGGTTCTGGGCGGGGGCCCGCCAGATGTGGCAGATGGCGAGCGCGAGGGCGTCGGCGGCGTCTGCGGGCTTCGGGGGCGCGTCGAGCCGGAGCAATCGGGTGACCATGGCACCGACCTGGGCCTTGTCGGCGCGGCCGCTGCCGGTGACGGCGGCCTTGACCTCACTGGGGGTGTGCAGGGCGACGGGGATGCCGCGGCGGGCGGCGCAGAGCATGGCGACGGCGCTGGCCTGGGCGGTGCCCATCACCGTGCGGACGTTGTGCTGGCTGAACACGCGCTCCACGGCGACGAATTCGGGCCGGTGCTCGTCCAGCCACGCCTCGATGCCCCGCTCGACGGCGACGAGACGGTGGCCCAGTTCGGCGTCCGCGGGCGTGCGGACGACGCCGACGCCGAGCATCGTGAGCGGCCGTCCGGGGACCCCCTCGACGACGCCGACACCGCACCTCGTGAGTCCGGGGTCCACCCCGAGTACGCGCACGCGTCCCTCCCCTCCTCGCGACGGCGATCTTCGACTGCCGCAAGGCTAGCCGCTGCCACCGACAACGGCGGCGGGCCGGTGGGACGTGTCCCACCGGCCCGCCGAAACCGCTGTGCCCGCGGCGGCGTTACGCCTCGACCTTCTCCATGATCTCGTCGCTGACGTCGAAGTTGGCGAAGACGTTCTGCACGTCGTCGCTGTCCTCGAGCGCGTCGATCAGCTTGAAGATCTTCTTGGCGCCCTCCTCGTCCAGCTCGACCTGCATGGTCGGGACGAAGTTGGCCTCGGCGGAGTCGTAGTCGATCCCGGCGTCCTGGAGGGCGGTGCGGACGGCGACCAGGTCGGTGGCCTCGCTGAGCACCTCGAAGGACTCGCCGAGGTCGTTGACCTCCTCGGCGCCGGCGTCCAGGACGGCGCCGAGGACGTCGTCCTCGGTCAGCTCACCCTTGGGGACGATGACGACACCCTTGCGGTTGAACAGGTACGACACCGAGCCGGGGTCGGCCATCGAGCCGCCGTTGCGGGTCATGGCGACACGGACGTCGGAGGCGGCGCGGTTGCGGTTGTCGGTGAGGCACTCGATGAGCACCGCGACACCGTTCGGGCCGTAGCCCTCGTACATGATCGTCTCGTAGTCGGCGCCGCCGGCCTCGAGACCGCCGCCGCGCTTGATCGCGGAGTCGATGTTCTTGTTCGGGACCGACTGCTTCTTGGCCTTCTGGACGGCGTCGTAGAGCGTCGGGTTGCCGTCGAGGTCGACGCCGCCCATCCGCGCCGCGACCTCGATGTTCTTGATCAGCTTCGCGAAGAGCTTGCCGCGCTTGGCATCGATGACGGCCTTCTTGTGCTTCGTCGTGGCCCATTTAGAGTGGCCGGACATCTGCCTGTCTCCTTCGCGTAACCCATCTCTGCAACGAACGCAGAGATCCTACAAGGACTCGGGTGTCCGGTTCGCCCGCACCATGTCGACGAACAGGGCGTGCACCCGGTGGTCGCCGGTCAGTTCCGGGTGGAACGACGTGGCCAGCGCGTTGCCCTGGCGGACGGCGACGATGTGGCCGCCGTGCTCGGCGAGCACCTCGGCCCCGGCGCCGACGGACTCGACCCAGGGGGCGCGGATGAAGACGCCCTCCACAGGATCGCCCTCCACGCCCCGGACGTCGACCGCCGCCTCGAAGGAGTCGTTCTGCCGCCCGAAGGCGTTGCGGCGCACGATCATGTCGATGCCGCCGATGGTCTCCTGTCCCGAGCGCGGGTCGAGGATCTTGTCGGCGAGCATGATCATGCCCGCGCAGGTGCCGTAGACGGGCATGCCGTCCCGCACGCGCGCGCGGAGGGGGTCCATCACTCCGAAGAGGACGGCCAGCTTGGAGATGGTGGTGGACTCGCCCCCGGGGAGGACGAGGGCGTCGACCTCGGCGAGTTCTTCGGGGCGCCGCACCGGCCTGGCCACGGCGTCCGCCGCGGCCAGGGCGATGAGGTGCTCCCGGACGTCGCCCTGGAGGGCCAGGACGCCGATGACAGGAGTGTTCATGAGGAAGTGACCAGGTCCTTCGCCGGGCTCGTCACCAACCGCGGTTGGCGTAGCGCTCGGTCTCGGGGAGGGTGTCGCAGTTGATGCCGACCATGGCCTCGCCGAGGTTGCGGGAGGCGTCCGCGATGATCTTCGGGTCGTCGTAGAAGGTGGTGGCCTTCACGATGGCGGCGGCGCGCTTGGCCGGGTCGCCGGACTTGAAGATGCCGGAGCCCACGAAGACGCCCTCGGCGCCGAGCTGGCGCATCAGGGCGGCGTCGGCCGGGGTGGCCACGCCACCGGCGGAGAACAGCACCACCGGGAGCTTGCCGAGCTCGGCGACCTCCTTGACCAGCTCGTACGGGGCGCGCAGCTCCTTGGCGGCGGCGAAGAGCTCGTGGTTGTCGAAGCCGCGCAGCTTGGCGATCTCGTTCTTGATCTGGCGCAGGTGGCGGACGGCCTCGACGACGTTGCCGGTGCCGGCCTCGCCCTTGGAGCGGATCATCGCGGCGCCCTCGGCGATGCGGCGCAGGGCCTCGCCGAGGTTGGTGGCACCGCAGACGAACGGGGTGGTGAAGGCCCACTTGTCGGAGTGGTTGACCTCGTCGGCCGGGGTGAGGACCTCGGACTCGTCGATGTAGTCGACGCCGAGGGACTGGAGCACCTGGGCCTCGACGAAGTGGCCGATGCGGGACTTGGCCATGACCGGGATCGAGACGGCGTCGATGATGCCCTCGATCATGTCCGGGTCGGACATGCGCGCCACGCCGCCGTCCTTGCGGATGTCGGCCGGGACCCGCTCCAGGGCCATGACGGCGACGGCGCCCGCGTCCTCGGCGATCTTCGCCTGCTCCGGCGTGACGACGTCCATGATCACGCCGCCCTTGAGCTGCTCGGCCATGCCGCGCTTCACGCGCGCGGTGCCGGTCTCGGGGGTCTGGGCGGAGTCGGGAATCGTGGTGGACACGGGTGACCTCACTCGGTGAAGACGGCGTTGTGCTGCACCGAGGAAACGTGAGTGGACCAGTCCACGACAAGGGCCAATGGCAACCCTGTGGATCCTTTTTCTCGTGCAACGCCCCGGCCCGGCCACGCGGACCGGGTCGCGGCCGGGCCCTACGCCGCCCGGTCCACCAGGGCGGCCGGCGGCTCGTCGTCCATCTCGAAGGCCAGCGGGAACGGGGCGTGACCGGCCAGCCGGAACCAGCGCACCTTGCGGTGCTCGCGCAGCCTGCGCGCCGCTCCGACGGCGTCGTTGTGGAACCGGCGGGCCATCGGCACCCTGCGCACCGCCTCGGTCAGCTCGCGGGCCGCCGCCTCGCCGCCGGGTGCCGCGCGGACCGCCTCCACCTGCTGGGCCTCGGCGAAGACGGCCCGCAGCGCCTGGGTCAGCTCGCTCTCGGCGACCTCCCGCTGGTCCTCCTCGGCCTGGCGGGCGGCGTGCGCGGCCTCGTACAGCACGATGGAGGCGGCCGGGTCGAGCACGCCGGAGGTGGCCAGTTCCTGGGCCACCGAGGCGCGGCGCAGCAGTTGGGCGTCGAGCGCGGCGCGGGCGGCGTCGATGCGGGCGTGCAGCCGGTCCAGCCGCCCCGCCGTCCAGCTCAGGTACAGGCCGACGGCGACGAGCGCGACGAGGATCCAGATGAGGGTTGCGGTCACGGGCGGCAAGGCTACCGGGATGATCCAAGGCCCCGGCCCTCGGTTCCGCTCAGTCCCGGACCAGCCCCAGTCGGGCCCGCAGGCCCGTGGCCCGCTCGTCGGTGGCCACCGCGGCGGCTCCGGCCGTCACCGTCTCGTGCACGGACAGGATGTCCGCGCCGACCGTCGACCAGTCGAACCGGCGCACATGGGTGCTCCCGCGTTCGCGCAGCTCGCGCAGCCGGTCCGGGTCGGCCAGCAGCCGTACGGCCGCGTCGGCGAGCGCGTCGGCGTCCTCGTTGGTGAACAGCTCGCCGGCCTTGCCCTGGTCCAGGACCTGGGCGAAGGCGTCCAGGTCTGAGGCGAGGACGGGGGCGCCGGCGGACATGGCCTCGACGAGGATGATGCCGAAGCTCTCTCCGCCCGTGTTGGGAGCGACGTAGAGGTCGACGCTGCGCAGGAAGCGCGCCTTGTCCTCGTCGCTGACCATGCCGAGGAACTCCACGCGCGGGCGCAGCTCGGCGGGCAGCGTCCGCACGGCCTCCTCCTCGTCCCCGCGTCCGGCGACCAGCAGCCTGGTCCGCGGGCGGGCGGCGAGGATCTTCGGCAGGGCCCGCATGAGCACCGGCAGCCCCTTGCGGGGCTCGTCGATGCGGCCGATGAAGCCGATCGTGTCGCCCTGCCACTCGGCCTTCGGCTCCGCCTCGGCGAAGAAGTCGACGTCGACGCCGTTCGGGATGACCACCGCGTCACCGCCGAGGTGCTCGACGAGGGTCCGCCGGGCGTACTCGCTCACCGCGATCCGCGCGTTGATCTTCTCCAGGGCGGCCTGCAGGATCGAGTAGGCGGCGATCATCGCCCGGGAGCGCGGGTTGGACGTGTGGAAGGTGGCGACGATCGGGCCCTGGGCCGCCCAGCAGGTCAGCAGACCGAGGGAGGGCGAGGTCGGCTCGTGGATGTGGATGACGTCGAACGCGCCGTCGTGCAGCCAGCGGCGCACCCGGGCCGCCGACAGGAAGCCGAAGTTCAGCCGGGCCACCGAGCCGTTGTACGGCACCGGGACCGCGCGGCCGGCCGAGACGACGTACGGCGGCAGCGGCGTGTCGTCGTCGGCGGGCGCGAGGACGGACACCTGGTGTCCGAGGCCGATGAAGTACTCGGCCAGATCGCGGATGTGGAACTGGACGCCGCCCGGCACGTCCCAGGAGTAGGGGCAGACGATGCCGATCCTCACGGGGTTCCCTTCGCGGGGTTTTCAGGATCCCTCGCGGGATCGAGGTCGGCGAGCCAGAGCCGCTGCAGCATGTGCCAGTCCTCCGGGTGGTCGGCGATGCCAGTGGCGAAGGCGTCCGCCAGCGCCTGTGTCATGACGGACGTCTTCTCGGCCCGGGTACCTGTCCCGGGTACCTCGACCGGGGGGTGCACCCGGCCCCGCATGACGGGCGAGTCGTCGTACCAGAGCGTGACGGGCAGCAGCAGGGCGCCGGTCTGCTGGGCGAGCAGGGCCGGCCCCGCGGGCATCCGGGCCGTCTCGCCGAAGAACTGCACCTCGACTCCGGAGGCCGACAGGTCACGGTCGGCGACCAGGCAGACCAGGCCGCCGTCGCGCAGCCTGCGGGCGAGCGTGCCGAAGGCGGAGCCACCGGTGTGCGGGAGGACCTCCATGCCCAGACCCTCGCGGTAGGCGACGAAGCGGTCGTACAGCGTCTCCGGCTTCAGGCGCTCGGCGACGGTCGTGAAGGGCAACCCCAGCTTGGTGGTGACCCAGGCGCCGGCCAGGTCCCAGTTGGCCAGGTGGGGCAGGGCGAGGACGACGCCCCGGCCGGAGGCGAGGCCGTCGGTCAGGTGGTGCAGGTCCTCGGCGTCGAAGCCGTCCGCTATCCGCCGCGCGCTCCAGGCCGGGAGCCGGAAGGCCTCCATCCAGTAGCGCAGGTACGAGCGCATGCCCGCGCGGGACAGCTCGGCCAGGCGCTCGGGGGTCGCGTCGGGCACCACGCGCGCGTAGTTGCTCTCCAGCCGCCGCACGCCCTTGCCGCGCTGCTTCCAGGCGAGGTCGGCGATGCCGCGGCCGAGCCGCACGGCGACCGGCTCGGGCAGCGTCTTCACGGTGCTCCAGCCGAGGCCGTACAGGGCGTCGGTCAGCCGCTCACGTGCGCTCACTTCGCCGCCTCGCTGCCCCGGGAGGCGGCGTCCGGCCGGTCGGGGGCCGTGTCCCTGCCCCGGGAGGAGTTCCGCGACCGGTTCTGGGTGGTCTCACTCCCCCGCGGGGCGTTCCCCGGCTCGTCCGGGGACGACTCGCCCGCACCTGCCTCGGCCTCCGCCTCCGCGGACTCCCGGCGGACGGTGACGACGCGCTGGATCAGCGTGAACAGGCTGCCCACGGCGACGATCCACAGAGCGATCGGCAGCAGGTACTGGATGCCGGGCACCCCGAACTTGTGCAGGCCCGCGAACCCGGCCGCGACCAGCGAGATCACCAGCCGCTCGGCACGCTCGACCAGTCCGTTGACCGCGACCGGCAGGCCGATCGACTCGCCGCGGGCCTTGGTGTACGACACCACCTGGCCGCTGGCCAGGCAGAAGATCGAGACGGCGCACAGGACGTTGTCGGCGCCGTTGCCCGCGTACCACAGGGCGAAGCCGCCGAAGACGGCCCCGTCGGCGACCCGGTCCAGGGTGGAGTCGAGGAATGCGCCCCACCGGCTGGAGCGGCCGAGCTGGCGGGCCATGTTGCCGTCGACGAGGTCGGAGAACACGAACAGCGTGATCACGACCGTGCCCCAGAAGAACTCGCCCCGGGGGTAGAAGACCAGCGCGCCCACGACCACACCGGCCGTGCCGATGAGCGTGACCGTGTCGGGGCTCACGCCCCGGCGGATCAGAAACGCGGCGAACGGTGTGAGGACACGCGTGAAGAAAGCACGCGCGTACTTGTTCAGCATGGCCTGCCCAAGGGTCGGGTCGCCGGGCGCCCCTGCTGGCCACCGGCTGGCCCATCGTAGCCACGCGCGCGCGTACGCGACCGTCTGGCACCCGGACCCCCGCCGGCGGACCGGCACGGGGCGCGGGAGCGCGGTGGACGGCGGGATCGGGTCGCTCGTATGGACGCAGCGTGACGGGAGTGGAAAGCTCGAAGGACCGCGGGCGTCGCCGGAGCCGCCAGAGCACGCGGTCCCGCGTGTCCGCGCCCACAGTGACCTCACCGTGCACGGGAGGCAGGATCATGGGCGACAAGGCGCATACACACCCCGGAGCCGCCGGCAGGGCAGTGGCGGCCGACCACCCCGCGTCCGTACGGAATGTGGTGCTGGTCGGCCACTCCGGTTCGGGCAAGACGACTCTGGTGGAGGCTCTCGCGCTCACCGCGGGGGCCGTCAACCGGGCGGGCCGCGTGGAGGACGGCGGCACCGTCTCCGACCACGACGACATCGAGCACCGGCAGCAGCGCTCCGTGCAGCTGTCCCTGGTGCCCGTCGAATGGGACGGCATCAAGATCAATCTTCTGGACACCCCCGGCTACGCCGACTTCGTCGGGGAGCTCAGGGCCGGTCTGCGGGCGGCGGACGCGGCCCTCTTCGTCGTCTCGGCCTCGGACGGCGTGGACGGCTCCACGCGCATGGTGTGGGAGGAGTGCGCGGCCGTCGGCATGCCCCGGGCCATCGTCGTCACGCACCTGGAGGCCGCCCGCGCGGACTTCGAGGAGATGACGCGGGTGTGCGCCGAGGCGTTCGGCGCGGACGACCCCGACGCCGTGCTGCCGCTCTACCTGCCGCTGCGCGGCCCGCAGGGGCCCGACGGGCACGCGCCGGTGACCGGCCTGACCGGGCTGCTGTCGCAGAAGCTGTACGACTACTCCACGGGGGAGCGCAAGGAGTCCGAGCCCGGCGAGGACGAGCTGCCGCGGATCGAGGAGGCCCGCAACCGCCTCATCGAGGGCATCATCGCCGAGAGCGAGGACGAGACGCTCATGGACCGCTATCTCGGCGGTGAGCGCATCGACGTCAAGACGCTGATCCAGGACCTGGAGCGGGCCGTCGCCCGCGGGGCCTTCTTCCCCGTCCTGGCCGCCGCCCCCGCGGCCGAGGGCGCCCGGCAGGGTCTCGGCACGGTCGAGCTGCTGGAACTGGTGACCGGCGGCTTCCCGACCCCGCTGGAGCGCGAGGCGCCCCGGGTCACCACCGTGGACGGCGCGCCGCGCGCGCTGAAGCCGAGCGATCCGGACGGCCCCCTGGTCGCGGAGGTGGTGAAGACCGCGTCCGACCCCTACGTCGGCCGCGTCTCGCTGGTGCGGGTCTTCTCCGGCAGGCTGCGCCCCGACGAGACGGTGCACGTCTCCGGGCACGGGCTGGCCGACCGCGGGCACGAGGACCACGACGTCGACGAGCGCGTCGGGGCCCTGTCCACGCCGTTCGGCAAGCAGCAGCGCCCGGTGACGCACGCCGTCGCGGGCGATCTCGTGTGCGTGGCGAAGCTGAACCGCGCCGAGACCGGGGACACCCTCTCCGCGAAGGACGACCCGCTGCTCATGGAGCCGTGGGAGATGCCCGACCCGCTGCTGCCGCTCGCCATCCAGGCGCACAGCAAGGCGGACGAGGACAAGCTGTCCCAGGGCCTGTCCCGGCTGGCCGCCGAGGACCCGACGATGCGTCTCGAGCAGAACCAGGACACCCACCAGGTGGTGCTGTGGTGCCTGGGCGAGGCCCACGCGGACGTCGCCCTGGAGCGGCTGCGCAGCCGGTACGGCGTCCAGGTGGACGTGGTCCCGCACCGGGTGTCCCTGCGGGAGACGTTCGCCGGGAGGTCGGCGGGGCGCGGGCGGCACGTCAAGCAGTCCGGCGGGCACGGGCAGTACGCCATCTGCGAGATCGAGGTGGAACCGCTGCCCGGCGGCTCGGGCATCGAGTTCGTCGACAAGGTCGTCGGCGGGGCCGTGCCGCGGCAGTTCATCCCGTCGGTGGAGAAGGGCGTACGGGCCCAGGCCGCCAAGGGCGTCGCCGCCGGCCATCCGCTGATCGACGTGCGGGTCACGCTCCTCGACGGCAAGGCGCACTCGGTGGACTCCTCCGACGCCGCGTTCCAGACGGCGGGCGCGCTCGCGCTGCGGGAGGCCGCGGCCGACGCGAAGATCCACCTGCTGGAGCCGGTCGCCGAGGTGAGCGTGCTCGTCGGCGACGACTACGTGGGCGCCGTGATGAGCGATCTGTCCGGGCGGCGCGGCCGGGTGCTGGGCACCGAGCAGACGGCCGGCGGCCGCACGCTGGTGCGCGCCGAGGTGCCCGAGATCGAGATCGGCCGGTACGCGGTCGACCTGCGGTCCCTGTCGCACGGCACGGCCCGGTTCGACCGCCGGTACGCGCGGCACGAGCCGATGCCACCGCAGGTGGCCGAGCGGCTTCGGCAACAGGAGCGGGAGGCGTCCTAGCCGGGTCCGTCCCAGCCGGGTCCATCCAGCCGGGTTTGGGGAGCCGCGCGGGCGCACGCGAGCCGACGGGCGGGTGTCGCACGCCTGCCCGGCCGGGGGCGTCCGCGCGGGGTGCCTGCCGGCCGGGTCCGGGGAGCGGGCGCGTGGTACCTGCCGGCCAGGTCCGGCGAACGGACGCGGGTAGCTTGCGAGTCGGGGCCGCCGACCGGCACGCGGGACTCGCGAGCCGGATACGCCATACCGGCGCACAGGACTCGCGGGCCGGGTACGGCGAACCGGCGCGCGGGACTTGCCGGTGGGCTCCGCGGAACCGGCGTGCGGGGCTGGTGAGTCGGCGCGCCCGGCGCACAACCGGGGTGCCACGGAAGGCTTCCCGCCGAACGGGCGGGCGGCTTCGGCCGTCCGCCCCCGTGCGCCCGTGCCCGCGGATACGCTGATGACTTGATCAACAGGTGTGCGCGGCGGGGAAGTCGGGAAGGCCGCAGGTGCAGAGGCGGCAGCGAGGGGGGCGGCAGTGACGGACGGATTCGATTTCAGTCCCGGGGCCCAGGTGCCCCTGTCGGGTTCGGCGGGGCAGACGGCGGCGACCAACGCGCTGGCCTCGGCGGCCTACCGGGACGACGAGGTGGCCAAGATCCTCGAGGCCGACAACGAGTGGCACAAGTCGACGGTCACACCGCCCCGCCCGTGGGCGAGGATCTTCCGGCCCAAGCTCGGTGAGGCCTTCTCCCGGGCCGTCATCGACCGCACGCTGGGCGCCAAACGCGAGCCGCTCATCCAGTCCTTCGGCGTGGAGCCGCAGGTCGTCGTGGAGCACTGCCTGGCGGCCCACCGCATCCGCCGGGAGCGCGACAACTGGCTGACCGCGGTGACGGTGCTCTGCGGGGTGCTCTTCCTGCCGGGGTTCTTCGTGTGGCTGCTGGTGTTCGCGCTGCGCACCACCGTCAGCCGGCGCGAGGACAGGAGTTCCGGGGCGCTCGGCACGACCCTGCTGGTCGCCATGGGCGCCCTGGCCGTCCTCTTCCTGGTCAAGATGCCGTTCACCGGATTCTGGGGCTGGTACGCGCGCGCGGCGGTGGTCCTGCCGGTCGTCGGCTGGTTCTGGGCCAAGCGGATCTGCGAGCGTTCGGCGCGTGACCTGCGGGAGCGCTGGGAGAGCCTGCTGTCGGGCGGCGGGCCGGGCGCGAAGATCCCCGAGGCGGTGCCGGGCAACCCGGGCGACGCGGCCGAGCAGGTGCGCAAGGAACTCGCGCGGCTCAGCGCCGAGCAGCGGTCGAACTCGGTCTTCTACGCCGGCCCCAAGGGCATACTCGGCATGGGCACGCGCTGGGGCAGCTGGCAGCTGGCCGAGGACCTGGTCTCCGCCGAACCCGGCAAGGACTTCCACCCGTTCCGCAGCTGGGACGTCATCACCGCGATCCAGGGCGGGCTGGCGATGCTGGAGCGCACCCCCATCAACACCGGCGGCTTCCCCAAGCCGTCGATCACCCACTGGATCGTGACCCCGATCGGGGAGAACGCGAAGTCGGTGTCCCGGCCCAGCGGCACGGACGTGGACGCGTACACGGTCAAGACGCACGCCATACAGGACATCTGCAACAAGCAGCAGTTCGGCGGCGGCGACCGGCACTACCTCGGTGTCCAGTGGACGCTCTGGGACGGCCATCTGGTCATCACCATGCTGATCACGGTGACAGTGCTGCACGACACCCTGCGCATCGAGGTCACCGGCCACGCCCTCGGGCCGGTCCACCCGCTGTTCAACGACAAGCCCGCGGCGAAGGAGAAGGAGGTGCAGAAGGCGCTCCGGTTCTGGGAGACCCGGAAGGTCAAGCTGCCCCTGGTCGACGCCGACGAGGTGGTACGGCTCGCCGCGCGCGCCCCGCTGACCGCGTATCCGCCGTTGCTGAACTGGCTCGGCGGGAGCCTGACCCTGCCGGAGCCGTTCGGTCTGCGGCACGCCTGGGCGGACCAGCCGTGGCGGCACCGCTTCATGGCCGACGACGCGCTGCGCGCCGCGACCCCGGTGCTGCGGGTGGTGCACGCGGCGGCCCTGAAGACGCTCCGGGAGAACGGCGTGGACGTGGAGAAGTTCGGCTCGCGGTCGGCGGTGCTCAGCGGGGCGGTGCAGGAAGTGGCGCCGAAGAAGGCCGACGTCTACGACGCGTAGGCCTCCGGCGGTTCGGGGGGCGTCGGCCTGGGCGCCCTTTGGGGCGCCCGTTCCGGGGGCGGCTCCCCCGGATCCCCGCTTCGGCCTTGACGGCCTCGTGCTCGCACGCCGGACGGGCTGGGTGGCGCGGACGTGCGCCGAAGCCTCACTTGATGAGCGCACGGCTCGTCGTGCGCGGACGGCTCACGTCGTGGGCCAGGCCTCCGCCAACATCTTCCGGGTGTCGGCCAGCAGTTGCGGCAGCACCCGGGTGTGGCCGACGACCGGCATGAAGTTGGTGTCGCCGCCCCAGCGGGGCACGATGTGCTGGTGGAGGTGGGCGGCGATGCCCGCGCCCGCCACCGTGCCCTGGTTCATACCGATGTTGAAACCCTGGGCGCCGGAGGCGGCGCGCAGGGCCCGCATCGCCTGCTTGGTCAGCTCGGCGAGCTCGACGGTCTCCGCCGGGGTCAGATCGGTGTAGTCGGCGACGTGCCGGTACGGCACGGTCATCAGGTGGCCGCCGTTGTACGGGTACAGGTTGAGCACGGCGTACACCTGCTCGCCGCGCTTGACGATCAGGCCGTCCTCGTCGGACTTGGCCGGGATGGAGCAGAACGGGCAGCCGTCACCGGCCCCCGGGCCGGTCGGCTTGTTCTCGCCCTGGATGTAGGCCATCCGGTGGGGCGTCCACAGGCGCTGGAACGCGTCCTGCGTCCCCACTCCGATCTGCTGCTCCGGCTCACTCGTCATGCAACGCAGCATATGGCTTCACGCCCCCGCACAGGGCCCGGCCCCCGGTGAGGAGAAGATCACCGGGGGCCGGGAAGGGCAGCCGTCGCGGCCGCTCAGACCTGGGTCCGCTCCTCGACGACCTTCGCGATCTTCGCGATGGCCTCGTCGAACGGGATGCCGTTCTCCTGGGAGCCGTCGCGGTAGCGGAAGGAGACGGCGTTGTTCGCCATGTCCTCGTCGCCCGCGATGACCATGAACGGCACCTTCTGCTTCTGCGCGTTGCGGATCTTCTTCTGCATCCGGTCCGAGGACGAGTCGACCTCGACCCGCAGGCCCTTCCTCCTGGCCGCCGCCGTGAACTTCTCGAGGTACTCCACGTGCGCGTCGCCGATCGGGATGCCGATCGCCTGCACCGGGGCCAGCCACGCCGGGAACGCGCCCGCGTAGTGCTCCAGCAGGACCGCGAAGAAGCGCTCGATGGAGCCGAACAGCGCGCGGTGGATCATGACCGGGCGCTGCTTGGAGCCGTCCGCGGCCGTGTACTCCAGGTTGAACCGCTCGGGCAGGTTGAAGTCCAGCTGGATCGTCGACATCTGCCAGGTGCGTCCGATCGCGTCCTTGACCTGGACGGAGATCTTCGGGCCGTAGAACGCGGCGCCGCCCGGGTCCGGGACCAGTTCCAGGCCCTGCTTCTCGCCGACCTGGCGCAGGACCTCCGTGGCCTCCTCCCACACCTCGTCCGAGCCGACGAACTTCTCCGGGTCCTTGGTGGACAGCTCCAGGTAGAAGTCGGTCAGACCGTAGTCGCGCAGCAGGTTCAGCACGAAGGTGAGCGTCTTGTCGAGCTCCTCGGCCATCTGCTCGCGGGTGCAGTAGATGTGCGCGTCGTCCTGGGTGAAGCCGCGCGAGCGGGTCAGGCCGTGCACGACGCCCGACTTCTCGTACCGGTACACGGTCCCGAACTCGAACAGGCGCAGCGGCAGTTCGCGGTAGGAGCGGCCGCGCGCGTCGAAGATCAGGTTGTGCATCGGGCAGTTCATGGGCTTGAGGTAGTAGTCCACGCCCTCGTCGAGCTGCATGGGCGGGTACATGCCGTCGGCGTACCAGTCCAGGTGGCCCGAGGTCTCGAAGAGCTTCCCCTTCGTCGCGTGCGGGGTGTAGACGAACTCGTAGCCCTCCTCCTCGTGGCGGCGGCGCGAGTAGTCCTCCATGACCCGGCGGATCGTGCCGCCCTTGGGGTGGAAGACGGCGAGGCCGGAGCCGATCTGATCGGAGATCGAGAACAGGTCCAGCTCGTTGCCCAGCTTGCGGTGGTCGCGCTTCTCGGCCTCGGCGAGGAAGTCGAGGTACTGCTTCAGCTCGTCCTTGGACGGCCAGGCGGTGCCGTAGATGCGCTGGAGCATCGGGTTCTTCTCGCTGCCGCGCCAGTAGGCGGCCGCGTTGCGCATCAGCTTGAACGCCGGGATGAGGCGGGTGGAGGGCAGGTGCGGACCGCGGCAGAGGTCCTTCCAGCACAGCTCGCCGGTCTTGGCGTCCAGGTTGTCGTAGATGGTCAGCTCGCCGGCGCCGACCTCGACGTCCGCGCCGTCGTCGCTGGACGCGGAGCCCTTGAGGCCGATCAGCTCCAGCTTGTAGGGCTCGTCGGCCAGCTCCTCGCGGGCGGCCTCGTCGGTGACCACCCGGCGGGAGAACTTCTGCCCGCGCTTCTGGATCTCCTGCATCTTCTTCTCGACGGCCTTGAGATCCTCGGGCGTGAACGGCCGGGCGACGTCGAAGTCGTAGTAGAAGCCGTCCCTGACCGGCGGGCCGATGCCCAGCTTGGCCTCGGGGAAGATCTCCTGCACGGCCTGCGCCATCACGTGCGCGGTGGAGTGGCGCAGGATGTTCAGGCCGTCCTCGGAGGAGATCTCGACGCCCTCGACGGTCTCGCCGTCGGCCACCTCGTAGCTGAGGTCCTTGAGCTCTCCGCCCACGCGCGCGGCGACGATCGAGCGCTCGCCGGCGAAGAGGTCGGCGGCCGTAGTGCCCGTCGTCACCACGCGCTCTTCCCGCTCGGAATCGCGTTGGATGATCACACGGACGTCTGACACCGGTCTCTCCTGACTGCAGGTGGGGTGCGGCGCCATACCGGGAGCGCGCGCATGACTGGGATCGTACCGAGCCGGGGCCGCCGACCGCGAAACGGTTACTGTCCGTCCTCCCCCGCGCACACCTCCCCGAAGCGGTCCCGGTCCCCGGTGTCCTCGCGCAGGGACTTCATCAGCCGGTCCCGCTCCTCGTCGTCCACCTCCACGGGTACGACTTCCCGGGCGCCGGTGAGCCGCCGGAAGCCGCCCCGGCTCTCCAACCGGCCCTCCACCCGGACCGGCAGGCCGACCAGGTGCGCGTGCCCGGCGGTCCGGTAGTCCTCCTCGTCCAGGGTGACGCGCAGGTGCGGCACCTCGGCGCCGGCGATCACCCGCAGTCTGACGGTGCCCTCGCCGCGTGGCTGCGACCGGCGCATCCGCACCACCGCGCCGGTGACCCGCACGGGCACGGACGGCTCCGCGCGCAGGTAGCGGGCGCCGGCCTCGCGCAGCACCGGCAGGTCGCCCGGTGAGAACTCGACGGGTTCCGTGGTCGCCGCGCAGTCCCCGGGGACACCCGCCGCGGGCGCCCACTCGACGGCGATCCGGGCGCCCTCGGTGCCGCGCACCAGTGCGACGAGGGCGTCGGTGAGCTCCCTGCTCACGCCCGCCGCGACGGCCCCGTCGAAGGCGTCCATCCCGCCCGCGGCCCGCCGGTAGTCGACGGCCTCCCGGACCGCGTACAGGGCCTGGTGCAGCCGTACCGCGAGCGGCCGCCCGGTGCCGACGGGGACGAACGCGGTCAGGCGGCGGCCGTCGGCCACGGAGCCGACGAGGACGTGGTCCAGGGAGGCGGCGGCCGGGCGCCGGTAGCGGGCGCCGTAGTAGCCGGCCCGGGCGCAGCCGGCGAGCGCGGCGGCGAGCAGCATCCGGCGGGCGGCGGTGCGCAGTCCCTCCTCGGCGTACCAGGGCGCCGCGTCGCCAGGCCCGCCGGGCACGTCCCGCCACCAGCGGATCTCGTCGCTGGGCACGGCGAGCGAGACCAGCACCTCGCGTGCGGACGGCGTGCCGCTGCGGGCAAGGGCGTCGATCGCCTCGCCGAGCAGGTCGTCGCTGTCGGGGAAGGCGCGGCTCTCGGGCACCAGCAGGCTGGTCCCGGCGCCGCCGGGGCCTGGCGGGGTCCAGCGGCCGTAGCGCCCGGGGGCCCCGCCGCGCCGCTGCCAGCCGTGCCGGTGCAGCAGGGCGCCGAGCACGGCGGGGTCGACGTCGGCGGGGTCGATGTCGGCCGGCCCGGGCGTCCGGTGCCAGGGGGCGACGGGCCGCGGCCGTTCCTGCCACACCGGTCGCGCCGGTCGCACTGGTCGCACGGGTGGCGGGGTCTCGCCGAGAGGGCGGTGCGTCATGGCCGGCCTCCCGGCCCCTCGAGTGGCCGGAGCGTCACGGTCTGCCTCCCGTCCCGACCCGCGTCATGATCTCGCAGAGCGCCCGGTCGTCGAAGATGCGCGAGGTCGGTATCCGCACGGTGGTGCGGTGCCGTCCGGTGATGGGGTGGCCGGCGAGGTTGATCCAGTAGCAGCAGTGCCTGAGGTCGAGCCGGTCGTGGCCGGCCCGCAGCCACTGCTCCTGCGAGCGCGGGACGATCATCACGACCAGGATCTTGTGCACCGTGACCGGGGTGCGGGCGAGCTTGGCCAGGTGGCCGTTGTCGAGCGTGAAGGAGAAGAAGCGGCCCGGGGGGTTCGGCACGATCTGGTACGTGCACTTCAGCTGCACCTTGATGGTCACCTCGTCGTCGACGGTGTGCCCGGGGGCGCTGTGGCTGACGTGCCAGTCGATGCCGTTGTCCGGGAAGGGCTGGGACAGCGAGCAGCCGGCCGCCGCGGCCACCGCGTGCAGATAGCCCACCTGCAGTGTCTCCATGCACGCGGTGGTGGCGAGTGTGCCGCGAAGGGGGCCCGCACGTTCGGGCAGCAGCCCGCCCCGCTCGGGCTGCGCGATCGCCATGACGAACAGCCTTCCACGCCGAAGAAATCCCCGCTGCGGGCCTCTGAACTGCAAAGACCCGTACTCCTGTTGTCTCCATCCGGCGTACGACGCAAACAGCCCGGGTATCACCAAACGGGCAGAAGACGGGACGTCAGCTGCCGGGACTGCGGGAGGAGTTGGGGACGTATGACGTGCTGGTACGAGGGCCCGCTGGCCGCGTTCGACACGGAGACCACCGGCGTCGACGTCGAGACCGACCGCATCGTGTCGGCCGCCGTCGTCGTCCAGGACGCCCCGGGCTGCCGGCCGCGGGTGGCGCGCTGGCTGGTGAACCCGGGGGTGCCGGTGCCCGAGGCGGCGACGGCGGTGCACGGGCTGACGGAGGAGCACCTCCAGCGCAACGGCCGCTGGCCGGCGCCGGTGATGCACGAGATAGCCGAGGAGCTGGCCGAGCACGCGGCGCGCGGCCGTCCGCTGGTGGTGATGAACGCGCCGTTCGATCTGACGCTGCTGGACCGGGAGTTGCGGCGGCACCGGGCCTCCTCGCTCGCCCGCCGGCTCGAGGCGTCGCCCCTGCACGTGCTCGATCCGCGGGTCCTCGACAAGCATCTCGACCGCTACCGCAAGGGCCGCCGTACGCTTACCGACCTGTGCGCGCACTACGAGGTCGCGCTGGAGGACGCGCACGACGCGGCGGCGGACGCGCTGGCCGCGCTGGAGGTCGTCCGCGCGCTCGGCCGCCGCTTCTCGGCCCGGCTGGAGCGCCTGACCCCGAGCGAGCTGCACACCCTCCAGACCGGGTGGCACGCGGCCCAGGCCCGCGGCCTGCAGGCGTGGTTCGCGCGCAGCGGCTCACAGGAGTCGGTGGATCCCTCCTGGCCGCTGCGCCCGGAGCTGCCGGCGGCCGCGTAGCCGTGCCGGGGCATGCAAAAGGCCGGTCCGCTGGTGCGGACCGGCCTTTCCCGGTGGGCGATACTGGGTTCGAACCAGTGACCTCTTCGGTGTGAACGAAGCGCTCTCCCACTGAGCTAATCGCCCGGGAACGCACTGAACCATACAGGCCCGTGCATGCTTCCTTCAAACCGCTGCCAGCCGGAGGGCGAGTCCGCGCCGTCCGGCGCGCATCATCATCCGGTGGTTGAGCCGGAAAACCGGCCGTCCGGGTACGGCGAGGCGCCTGAGCAGCGGTTTGTTCACGTCGACGAGCTGGTCGTAGCGGGCCAGGGTGCCGGAGCCGTGGGCGGTGACGGTCCAGCGGGCCCAGCCGTCGAGATCGCCGGTCATCGCGGTCTCCAGCACCCCTGCCCGCGGGTCGCGCCGGGCCTCGCGGACGGTGACGGTCAGGTCGTACGGGAGGAGGGAGCGGATCCTCAGCACGGCTGTCGCGCCGTCGACCCGTGCGACCTCGCGCACCTGGGGCCACCAGCGCGGATAGTCCTCGACCCGCTCCAGCTCGGCGTACACGGCGGCGGGCGGCCCGCTGAGGATCCAGAGGCTGCGGAAACGATATCGGTGCAGGTCCACGGGGAGAGTGTGGCAGCGCATCTGAGTACGCCGCCTGAGTACGCGCGCTCATGCCCGGGACCATGACCGGCGTCACACTCCGAGGCATGACGCACTTCCCGCCCCCGGCCGAGGAGTTGCGGCTCCTCGACGCCGAGCTGAGCCGACTGGACGCCCGCCGCGCCCAGTTGCTGGCCCGCCGCGGCTGGCTGGTCGCCGTGCTGCGACAGCACCCGGCGCCGCCCGCACCGCCGTTGCCCCAGGCGACGGCGGCCGCCGTCAGGCCCGCCCAGGACACCACCGCACCGCGCGTGCAGAACGTGCTGCTGGTGCTCGGCGGTGTCCTGCTGACCGTCGCGGCGATGGCGTTCACGCTGGTCAGCTGGGGGCATCTGGGCATCGCGGGGCGGGGCCTGGTACTCGGCGCGGTCACCCTGGGCGCCCTCGCGGCGCCGGTGCCGCTGCTGCGGCGGGGGCTGACGTCCACGGCCGAGTCCCTGGCCGGTCTGGGGCTCGCCCTGACCGTCCTCGACGTCCACGCACTGCACGAGACGGTGTTCGCGGCCACCGACGGCACGGGCTACGCGGCGGTGGCGTCGGCGCTGCTCGCCGCCGTGTGGGCGGCGTACGGGCACCTGCTGCGGACGGTACGGCCGCCGCGGCCGGCGGAACCTTCGCCGGCGGACCCGCGAAGCACACGCCCGGCGGAGGCCGGCGCGCCGCTGGGGCCGGCCGGGCTGCGGCTGCCGCTTCCCGCCGCGCTCGGCGCGGCCCAACTGCCGCTGCTGCTCTGGGCGGTCGCCGCCGCCACGGGTCCGTGGGGCATCGCCACCGCGCTCCTGCTGACCGGCGGGTTCGACACCGTCCTCGCCGTGCGGGCACGGACGGGGTACCTGCGGGTGACCGCCGCCGCCGGCGCGTGCGCGCTGGGCGGCTGGGGCGCGCTCGCGGCCGCGCTGCTGGCGTGGACGGCCGCCGGTCCGGCCGACGCCGTCCGGGGCGCGGTGCTCCTCCTGCTCGCCGCGGGCATCGCCCTGGCCGCCGCCGGGCGGCTCGCCGCACCGAGGGCCGCCACCGGCGCCGCCTTCGGCGCCGGGCTCCTCGTGGTCGCCGCGCTGGGCGGCGTGCCGCACGCGGTGCTGCCGGACATGTGGACCGTGCCGGTCCATCTGGTCTGGGGCGTCGCCCTGGCGGCGGCGGCCCGGACGGGCCGGCTGCCGGAGGCGGTACGGCAGGGACTGGCCCGGGCCTCGGACGTCGTTCAGGGCCTCGCGGTGCTGTGGGCGCTGCCGGCCGTCGTCGTGGTCCTGCTCGGGCCGGCCGGCTGGGTGGCGCGGGCGTGGTCCGGGGCGCCGGACGACGTCCGTGCCGCGGTGACGGCCGACCTGCCGTGGCCACCGCACGCGGTCACCGCTCCGCTGGTCCTCGCGGTGGTCGCCGGGTTCCTGGCGGTGACGGTCCGCGACCCGGCCTGGCGCCCGCGCGCGCTCGCCGGTGCTTTGCCGCTCGCCTGGGCGGCGGCCCTGGTCCTGCCCGCGGCGCTGGAACTGCCGTACGCGGTGGGCCTGATGATCGAGGGTGCCGCGACCACGGGGCTGGTGCTCCTGGCCTACGGCGTGACGCGGACCCCGGCGCCCACCACGGCCACGGGACCGTCCGTGACCGCCGGACCGCCCTCGTCCGCCGGACCGTCCGCAACCGCCACGCCCATCACCGCCGGCGGGCCGACGGCACCGTCGGAGCCGGCGTCCCAGACACCCCGCACCCCTCACGGAGCCCACGCGCCCTTCCCCTCCCCTCCCCTCGTCCCCCTCACCTCCACCGTCCTCGCGCTGACCACCTCCGCCGGTCTCGCGCTCCTCGCGCTCGCGTCCGAGCCGGCCACGCTGGTGGTGCTCGCGTTCCTCACCGCGCTGTTCGCGGCCGTCGTACGCCGTCCCGCGCCCGCGGCCGCCGTCGGTGGGTACGCCACCGCCCTCGCCTGCGCGGTCGGTGCCTGCCTCGACTGGCAGCCGCAGCACACCGCGCTGCTGGTCCTCGCCGTGCCGGCCGCCGCCGCTCTGGTCGCGCCGCGCGTCACCGGCGCCGCCCGGTACACGGTCGAGGTGACGGGCGCCGCCTCGGCCCTGGTCGGCGTCGGCCTGGCGGTCACCGACCCGCCGATGCTGGCGCCGGTGCTCGCCCTGTGCGGTGTGATCGCCGCGGGCACGGCGGCCCGGCCGGACCGGAGGCAGGCGGGCTACGCGGCGGCCGCGCTGTTCGTGCTGGCCGGCTGGGTGCGGCTGGCGTCCTGGGGCGTGGGGACTCCGGAGGCGTACACGCTGCCGGTGGCCGTCCCGGCACTGGTGGTCGGCCTGCTGCGCAGGCGCCGCGATCCGCAGTCGTCGTCCTGGACCGCGTACGGTCCCGGGCTCGCCACCGGGCTGCTGCCGAGCCTCGGCGCCGCCTGGAGCGACCCGCACTGGCCGCGCCCCCTGCTGCTGGGAGCGGCGGCGCTGCTGCTCACCCTGCTCGGCGCCCGGCACCGGCTGCGGGCACCGCTCCTGCTCGGCGGCGCGGTGCTCACCCTGGACGCGCTGCACGAGCTCGCCCCCTACCTCGTCCAGGTCACCGACGCCCTGCCGCGCTGGGTGCCGCCCGCCCTCGCCGGGCTGCTGCTGCTCGCCGTCGGGGCCACCTACGAGCAGCGACTGCGGGACGTCCGCCGGGTGCGGGACCTGCTGGGGAGGATGCACTAGCTAGGGCCTTTCTTTCGGATCAGGCCGGCTCCGGGCGGTGCCTTCCGAGGCGCCCGAGCGGGGACTGGTGCGTGCAAGGTGCAAGGCGGAGGAAGGAGGAGAGGCCCTGGGCGCGCGGCCGCGTCGAACGGATCTCCGGACCGGTGGGGCCGCCGGGGACGGCCTCGTTCCGCGGCCCGGATCCGGCCAATGCGGGCACTGGGGAAACGGCGGCCGCCGCACGCCCGCACGCGCGCCTCCGGGCGTTCCATCAGGAACGGACAGCCGTCCGGGAGGGGCAACCGCTCCGGACGACCATGACCGGTTCCTTGCCCTCGCCGGGAGGACACGCCTTAGGGTCCTCCCTCACCAGATCTGCCAGCCGGGCTCCCGGGGGAGGGCTCCTTGTCTGCCGAAATCAGCTTGTCTGCCGGAATCCGCGAAGTCCCAGCAGTCCACCCAGTAGCTTCCTTGCGTGCCGTGCCGGAGCGCTCGGCCAAGGCCGCGTCCTCCTTCACGGTGAGCCTGGAATGGGAGATTCCGGCGGCCGGCTGAGCCCGGAGCCGGGACGGTGGACGGACCTGCTGACGGCGGCGACCCTCGCGATCGACGTCCGCCTGCCCACGGGCACGTTGCGGGGAACCGGCTTCCTCGTCGCTCCGGGTCTGGTCGCCACCTGCGCCCACCTCCTCGGAGAGGACGAAGCGCCCGAGCCCCTTCGCATCATCGGCCGCATCGCGGCGCTCGGCCTGGAGTGCGACCTGGTCCTCGCCCCCGGCGGCCACCACCGCGACCGCGCCACGGGGCTGGATCTGGCTCTGCTGCTGATGGACGAGGCGGCCGCCGGCCCCGGACCGGTGCTCGTCTGCGACCGGGCGGAGCCGGGAGACCCCCTGTGGGCCTTCGGGCATCCCGACAACGAGTTCCGCGCCGGGCAGTGGGCCGGCCTCGCGTTCCAGGGCCGTTCGCGGCGCGCGACGCACACGCGGCTGGAGTTGCTGCGGGCGTACGGCACCCCCGTGGGCCCCGGGTTCAGCGGCGGCCCCGTGGTGAACGAGCGGACCGGGGCCGTGTGCGGCATGATCTGCACCTCCGACCAGGCGGGCAGCGCGCACCTGCTGCCCGCCGGTGAGATCCTCGGCCGCTGTCCGGCCGCGGAGCACGACGTCGAGGACGAGCGCGCCTGGCTGGAGGTGCTCAGCGAGCAGCAGTTGCGGATCCTGGGGCGACCTTTTCCCGGCCCCCGGCTGCGTGACTATCTGGCGGACGCCGCTCGTGCCGCGCAGGCGCATCCCTACCCCGGTGTCGTCGCCGGGGTCATGCCGCCGCTGTCCGCGGTCTACGTCCGGCAGCAGGCGGAGCGGGCGGACACCGCGGGGGCGGACGGCGGACCCGGCCACCCCGGCGGGGGGCGTCTGCCCGCGGACGCCGTCGTGACCACGCCCGGCGACGCCGTCCTGGTCGGTCGTCCGGGGGCGGGCAAGTCCAGTCTGCTGCGCACGGTCGCCCACTCCCTGGCCGGGGAATGGGCGCGGGGGCGGGGAGGCGGCTGGGTCCCGGTGCGGCTGACCGCGGCCGAACTCGTCCCCGAGCGTGCCTTTCCCGACACGCTCGCCGCGGGCATCCGGGCCGACCTGGGTGCCGTCGGCACCCGCCACGAGTGGACGCCGGACTTCTTCCGCGAACCGCCCGCACCCGGCGCCGGCTGGCTGGTGCTCATCGACGGGCTGGACGAGGTCATGGACGCGGAGCGGCGCCGGCGCGTCCTGACCAAGCTGGCCGGTCTGCGCGCCCAGGATCCGGACGGTGCGCTCTACCGCTTCGTCGTGGCCACCCGCCCCCTGCCCGACGACGAACTGGCCACCACGCCGGACTGGCGCCCGCACCGCTTCCAGCTGCTCCCTCTCGGCGCGGGTCAGTTGCCGGAACTGGCCGCCGCCTGGTTCGAGGCCCTGCGCATGGACGATCCCGCGGGTGCGGCGACGCGGTTCGTCGGCGAGGTGGACCGCCTGGGGCTGCGCCTCATGGCGAAGACGCCGCTGATGGCGACGATGCTGTGCCAGCTCTTCGCCGCGGATCCGGGACGGCGCCTGCCACCGGGGCGGTACGCGCTGTACGAGGCGTACGTCCGGCTGCTCAACGACAGCCGCTACCGGCCGGGCACCGACGGCATCGTGTCGCAGATCCGCGCGGCGGCCGACCAGTACCGCGCGGAGGTCACGACGGCCGCCGAGCGGCTCAACGACCGGACCTTCGAACTCGTCGGGATGCTGGCCATCGACCGCCTCGACGGAGGCACCCGCCCCGCCCTGGAGCTCATGGCCGGGTGGACGTCCTCCCTGTGCCCCCCGCAGATTCCGGTCCGGGTGTGGCCCGATCTCGTCCGGGACTTCCTCCGGCGCAGCGGCCTGCTCGCCGAGCGCGCCGGCGACTTCCACTTCCTCCACCAGACCTTCGTCGAATTCCTCGCCGCGCAGCGTGTCGCCGCCGACGCCCGGCGCGGCACGGCGGCGTACCGGGCACTGTTCGGTCGATGGGGCCGGGCCGCACCGCCCGGACCCGAGCAGGACGACTCCTTCTCCCGGTTCCTGATCGCGGCGTGGCACGACAGACGCGACCTGTCCGCCCCCATGCGCCGCTGGGCGGCCGACCTGACGGGCAGTCACTACATCGCGGGCCTCGCGGCGGACGGCACCCCGCTGGACGGAACGGTGGGGGAGGCCGCGCTGACCACGTTGCGCCAGGCCCCCGCCCAGGCCCTGTCCTTCGACGCCCGGGTCGAGGTGCTCCGCTCCCGTATGCGCCTCGGGGACGCCGCCGCCGGCGGCACGCTCGAGGTCATGGCCGCCGACGCGGGCCTGTCCGTGCACGACCGGGTCTGGGCGGCGAAGGCACTGTGCGAGCGGGGCGACCCACGTGGGGTCGAGGCCCTCGCCGCCATCGCCTCGGAGCCCGAGCTGGAACTCTTCCTGCGCGGGCCGGTGCTGGCGACACTGGAGGAACTCAGTCTGCGGGCGTACGCGTTCACCCTTGCCTCCCTGGCGGGGGACGCCCGAGTCGGCATGTACCAGCGCAGCTGGTCGTGGACGGAGCTGGAGGCCCTCGGTCCCCGCCGGTGCGCCGACGGTCTGGCGGCGGTCGCCGCGGACCCCGGGAAACGGGTTCCGATCCGGGTCTGGGCGGCGAGCCGGCTCCGGGAGGCCGAGGACGCCCGGGGCCTCGACGCGCTCGCCGCACTCCTCGCCGACGGGGACCGCGATGTCCATGAACTCGTCGCCGTGGCGGAGGTGTTCGAGAAGTGGGACCCCCGGTGGGCCGACGTGCTGTTCCTGATCGCCACGTGCACACGGGGGGAGAGCGACACGGACGAACTGGGTGTCAGCGAGCGCGCCCGCGCCGCCGCGCGTCTGGGGCAACTGCACGACGAGAGGTACCCCGACGCCCTCGCCGCCCTGGCGCTCGGACCTCATCCGGGCATCGAGGGCGTTTTCCTGAACACGGGCGCGCGTGCCTGGGCGACCTTCCGGCTCAGTGATCTCGGGGACGTACGCGCGGCGGACGCGTTGTCGCTGGTCGCCTCGGGCGCCGACGGTGACCTCGCGGACCGTATGCGCGCCGTCGAGTCCCTCGTCGCGCTGGGCGATCCTCGCGGCCCGGCGCATCTGATCGCCATGGGGAGGGATCCCGGTCTCCCCGCGGCCTTCCGCCTGCGCGTCGCCACCCGGCTCGAAAGTGCCGGGGAGGACGCCGGGCACCGGGACGTCCTTGCCGCCCTCGCGGAGGACCCGGCCGCCGGCCCGAACCATCGGCTCGGCGCGGCGGTACGGCTGGCCCGGCGTTCCGACGCACGCGGCCCGCGGATCCTCACCGCGATGGCCACGGGGCCCGAACTCGACTTCCTGACCCGGGCCCGGGCGGCGCAGCACCTGGTCGAGGTGGGCGAGGCGCACGGCGCCGAGACGCTCTTCGACGTGTGCAGGCTGCCGGTGCGCAGCCTGCCCGACCTGCTGGTGGCCGCCGCGCCGTTCGAGGCGGCGGCCGACCCCCGCCATCGGGAGGTGCTCGCCACCTTCGTCGCCGGCCACCGGGGCGAGCTCGACGCCCGTATGGAGGCGGCCGTGCTCCTGGCCTCAGCCGGGGACCGGCGCGGCGCCGACTTCCTGGCCGCGGTGGCGGACGGCGCGTACCACGGGAGCGCGGCGCGTCTGACGGCGGCCGAGGCACTGCTGAACACCGGCGACGCCCGAGCGCCGGACCTGCTCGCCCTGATCGCCACCGACGCGCGCGGGTCCGGCCACGGCGAGCGCATCCGGGCCGCGGGCAGGCTCGAGACGATCGAGGACCCGCGGGGCAGGCGCGCACTCGCCGAGCTGGCGGGGGACCCGGGCACGGCCACGGCCCAGCGCATCGCGGCCGCGACCGCGCTCCAGCAGTTGGGGGACGGCGCGGGGACCGAGGCGCTGCTCGGCCTCGCCACGTCCGCCGCGGTGCGGATGCACGAGCGCATCATGGCCGCGCAGCGGTTGAAGGGCGCGAGCGCCGCCCTCCACGCGGACGCCCTCGCCTCGATCGCGGGAACGGTGGGCGGGGACGTGGCGCACCGCCTCCGGGTGGCGCAGGCCCTGGACGCGCTGGGCGATCCCCGCGGCGGGGACACGCTCGCGGCCCTCGCCGCCGACCCGGCCGAGGACATCGACCACCGTGCGGATGCGGCCAGGGCGCTCGCCGCGCGGGGTGACTCCCGCGGAACTCTCGTGCTGTCCGCCGTGGCCGCCGATCCGCACGCCGCCCGGGACGACCGGCTGTTCGCCTTCCAGGTGCTGGTCGAGATCGCCGCTCCGGCCGACCTGGCTCCGTTGCGCCAGGCGGCGGTGGACCTGCGCATCCCCTTCAGCCGCCCGGCCCTGTGGGAGGTCATCGGCCCGCCGGTGCCGAGTGACGGGGGGCCGTGCGCGACACAGGGCGAAGAAAAGTGACGGCGTTTTGGAATACGTACCGGGGATTTCCGCCGGACGCCCACCTTCGGAACTTCTTCCGGAAAGGGACACAGTCCCGAAAGTCCGCCTCACCCTGACCCTATTGATCCTCTTCGCGCGTTCTTGTGCGCTCCCTCGCGAGTAACGGATCGTCACCGTCCGGACCATGGAACCGCTTTCGTCTCCGCTCCCCCGGATCGCGCGGTGTCGCCGCAGGAGGGGAGCCGGGGCGCGGCCGGTGGGGCGTGGACCGCACAGACACGGCGGACACACGACGGCGGCCCGTCTGCCGAATCGCAGACGGGCCGCCGTGCCGGGTGGGCGATACTGGGTTCGAACCAGTGACCTCTTCGGTGTGAACGAAGCGCTCTCCCACTGAGCTAATCGCCCGGGCGCAGGAAGAACATTACCCCATGTCAGGGGGTGGCCGGGACCACCGGGCGGCACGGGGCGGCCACGGGCCGGGGAGCAGCCGGAGGGTGGCCCCCGACGGGCCGGAGCGGCCCGGAGCGCGCGGGCCGGCCCGGACGTCCCGGATCACTGGTTCTCTAGGGCCCAGGGCGACTGAAGGCCGAATTTCCACACGTAGACGCCCACCAGGACGGCGATGATCACCAGCCCGGTCAGGGTGAGGACGATGTTGCGGCGGCGCACCCTGGGATCGAGGGCCCGCTGGGCGGCCTCGGTGACCTTGCGCTTGGTCCAGCGGAGCACGAGCTGGGCCCAGACGAACTCGGTCGCCCAGATCGCCATGCCGCCGAAGATCACGACCCAGCCCGGTCCGGGGAGCGGGAGCATGACGACACCGGCGCCGACGACGGCCAGCCCGACGACGAACACCCCGACCTGCCAGCTCACGTGCAGCGCGCGGCGTGACCGGATGAAGCGCGGCGCGCGCGACCCGAGTCCCTGCCGGTCCCGCGCCTCGTCCGCCTTCGCCCCGTCCGGCGTCACGGCGACCTCGCCAGAACCGTCACTCCCCGTATTCATACAGCCCGAGCCTACCCGAGAGATTCGAGTCACCGGAATGGTGGTACCTCGCGAACAGGTTCTCGGCCGGAAGAGTTACGTAAAGGCAGGCAAAACACTCAGAGGGGTTTACAACGGCACCGTAGGTGGCATGTCGATTTCGCCGACGTGCGAATCCCCGAGCGCACACTGAGCGAAAGGCCCCGGCGCTTATGAACACCACGGTCAGCTGCGAGCTGCACCTGCGCCTCGTTGTGTCGAGCGAGTCATCCCTGCCTGTCCCCGCAGGCCTGCGGTACGACACGGCCGACCCCTACGCCGTGCACGCCACCTTCCACACCGGAGCCGAGGAGACCGTCGAGTGGGTGTTCGCCCGCGACCTCCTCGCCGAAGGGCTTCACCGTCCCACCGGGACCGGCGACGTCCGTGTCTGGCCGTCGCGCAGTCATGGCCAGGGCGTCGTGTGCATCGCCCTGAGCTCGCCGGAGGGCGAGGCCCTGCTGGAGGCCCCGGCGCGAGCCCTGGAGTCCTTCCTGAAGCGAACCGACGCCGCCGTGCCCCCCGGCACGGAACATCGACATTTCGATCTGGATCAGGAGCTCTCGCACATCCTCGCGGAAAGCTAGCCCCGGATCCCTCCAGGGCCTCAAGCTGCCCGGCGCCGTCCACTCGGGGAGACGGCTCGGGCCAGGACAACCGCATACGGGATGCAACGGCACCGTTCCCAGCCAGGGGACGGTGCCGGTGTGCGTAGGGGGATGTGCGCGCAGTGCAGGGATGTCCTCCGGACGCACCGGCCGGGAGTGCCCGTCACGCAGGGTGAGTGCCGGGCGGCGACGGCCGCGGGAACCCCGGACCGCGTCACCGCGTTGATATCGACGGACGCCGGTGCGTGGTGAGGCGGGGTCGGCCGGCGGGCCGAGCCACTACGATCGGCCAGCATCGGCGGGCGTGTGTGCCCGATCCCCAGGGCAGGGAGCGAAACGTGCTGATCACCCACGACACCCGGTGTGCGCTCGACACCGTGGTCGATCTGGTGAACACCGCACCGGAGGAGGACGCGGCGCCGGACGGGCTGTCGGACGTCACGGCACTCGAGGAGTTCGTGCGGTCGCACCGGATGAGCGACGTCGGGGTGCTGTCGGAGTTCGACCTCTCGGCGGTGCGCCGGATCCGCGCGCGCTTCGCCGGGATCTTCGCCGCCCCGGACAGCCGGACGGCCGCCGGGATGATCAACGAGCTGGTCGCCGCCGCGGGCACCACGCCCCGGCTGACGGACCACGACGGCTACGACTGGCATGTGCACTACTTCGCCCCCGGCGCGTCCGTCGCCGACCACCTGGCCGCCGACTGCGGCATGGCGCTGGCGTTCTTCGTGGTGGCCGGGGAGCGGGAGCGTCTGCGGCGCTGCGAGGCACCCGACTGCCGTCGCGCCTTCGTCGACCTCTCCCGCAACCGCTCCCGGCGCTACTGCGACAGCCGCACCTGCGGCAACCGGCTGCACGTGGCCGCGTACCGGGCGCGGCGCAAGGAGGCGGCGGGCTGACAACCGGGGGCGTTCGTGGTCGACGCCGGAGCGTCCGCGGCGACGGCTGACACCGGAGCGCCCGTGCCGGACACCGGAAGGCCCGGCGGCTCACGTCGGAGCGTCGGTGGCGGAGAGCGGAAGGCCCGGCGGCCGGCACCCGGAGCCTCGGCGGGCTCGTGGTCGTGGTCCCCCGGCGGGTGACGCCGAGGACCCACGGTACGGCTCACAGCAACAGCAGGTCGTGCAACGAAGCCATGAGCAGCAGACACCCGATCACCGCAAGGAAGATCATCAGCGGTGGCTGGGAAAGGGCGAAGAGGCACCCGCGCGGCTCGTCCTTCGGCGGCGCGGCCTCGCTCTGTGTCGTGTCCACCATCTCGCGGCGATGATGACGCAGCGGGCACCCGCCGCGCGATCAACACGCGAGGAACGTCCGGGAGTTCGCCGGATTCCGTGATCTTCGTTTCGGTTCGGGTCAGGTCCTGAGCACTTCCCGGCCCACCCCTGACTCGCGCGCCGTTCCGGAGGGCACACGCCGACCGCGCTCCGGTCAGATGCCGTGCTTCTTCAGGATGGCCTCGATGTCGCTGAAGTCGTCCTCGGCGCGGGGCGCGGCCGCGGGACGGTCGGCCGGGCGCAGGGCCGGGGCCGACGTCCCCGGAGCGGCCACCTCCTGCCGCTCGGCCCGGGCCGCGGCCCTGCGCTCCCTGCGGGTGCCGCCGCGGCGCCGCTCCACCGCGCGGGTGGTCAGGAAGAGCACCCAGGCGACGCCGAGCACGGCGAAGCCTGCCCAGGCGGTGGGGCTGAATGCGGTGTCGGCCAGCCAGCCGACGACGCCCGTCATCACCAGACCGACCGGGACGAGGGAGTACGCGGCTATCCGGGCAGCCGCGAGGAAGCGCTTGCGGAACGCCGTGACCGCGGCGATGCCCAGGCCGGCCGCGGAGACGGCGGAACAGACGGTCTCGGCAATCATCCGGGCCTCCAGGCAGGGCTCACCGGTCGGGGCGGTTTCCTCCCTTCCATCCTGCACCCCGGCCGCGGCGCCGTGCCACGATCCGGGCGGACATCAGGGACATCTCCGGGTCGCCTCCTCCCCGGGGCCGGGTAGGCCGTACGACGGGCGCGGGACCCCGCCGGGCCAGGTGTGATCCCGGATTGGGCGGTCCGGGGCGGGGCTGGGAGACTGGGAGCATGAGCGACTCCTCCCCCGCACGCACCGCCGCCCCGGTCCTCGACGTCTGGTGCGAACTCCAGTGTTCGGACTGCCGCACGGCGCTGGCCGACCTGCGCGCGCTGCGCGAGCGCTACGGCGACCGGCTGGAGCTGCGGCTGCGGCACTTCCCGCTGGAGAAGCACAAGTACGCCTTCGCCGCGGGGCAGGCCGCCGAGGAGGCCGCGATGCAGGGGCGGCTGTGGCCGTACGTGGAGGCGGTACTCGAACGGGTCGAGGAGCTGGACCGCGGGGGTGAGTCCTTCCTGGTCGAGGTGGCCCGCGAACTGGGCCTGGACGCCGAGGAGTTCGACACCGCGCTCATCGACGGCCGGCACATCCTGATGGTCGACGCCGACCAGGCCGAGGGCAAGGCGATCGGCGTGACGGGCACACCGACGTACGTGGTCGGGGGCGAGCGCCTGGACGGCGGCAAGAGCCAGGAGGGGCTGCGCGAGCGCGTCGAGGAGATCGTGGACCGGCTGCTGGCCGGCCAGGAGGACTGACCCGGTCCCCGCGCGAGGGGCCATGGCGGCGGGCTACAGCAGGGGCTTGTACAGGGCGTACCTGGTCGTCACGTAGCCGAGCGACGCGTAGAGCCGCTCGGCCGGGGTGTTGCCCGCGAACACGTTGAGGCCGAGGCGCCGCCGGCCGGCCGCGATCGCCTGCGCCTCCGCGAGCCGCATGAGCGTACGGCCGTGGCCTTCGCCGCGGTGGTCGGCCTCCACCTCCACGTCGAAGACGAACGCCTCGTCGTCGCGCAGCGCCAGCCACAGGACGCCCACCCGCGCACCGTCGTGCTCCAGGACACTGAGGAGTGTGTCCTCGGTGGCGAGGCCGCGCGGCAGGAGCTGTTCGTGGTCGCGACGCGACTTGGCGTACGCCTCGGCCTCGGGCACGCCCCGCTCGATCCAGGTGCGGGCGTAGTGCTCGGACTGGTACGCGTGCCAGCCGGTGAACTCCGCCTCCGTCATGGGGCGGGCGCGGCTGCCCGGGGGCAGGTCGGGCGGCACGTCGCCGAGCTGCTTCTCCATGCCGCGGTTGCGCTGCACGTAGCCGAGCGCTTGGGTGAGCCGCAGGGCCGCCGCGTCGTCGGCGGGGACGAGGGTCTCGATCTGCCGGCAGCCCCAGCCGCGGACGACCTCCTCCGCGGCGAGCGCGGCCACGGTGCCCCGGCCGCGCCGGCGGTCGGGCTCGTCGATGCGCAGGTGGACGATGCGCGCCAGCGAGTCGCCGAAGGAGGGCGACGTGGCCAGGTGGATCACGCCGACGGGGCGGCTGTTCACGCACACCTGGTAGCGGCGCGAACGGGTCCCGTCGGCGTGGTGCTGAAGCGGCTCGCTCGGCCGCAGGGTCGTGGTCATCAAGGGTGTTCTACCCGCCGGGGCCGCGGGCGTCAGCCCGTTTTCCGGCTCCGGGGCGGGTGTGACGCGATGCTACGGATCGAGGTCGTCCCCGGACCGCTCCTGGAAGATCCGCATGGCCTTGGCGGTCACCGGCCCCGGCGTGTCCCCCAGGTCGCGGGCGTCGACCCGGTGCACGGCCTGGACGTCCCGCAGGGTGGAGGTGAGGAAGATCTCCTCGGCCCGCTCCAGCACGTCCAGCGGCAGGTCGGTCTCCTTCGCCCCGGTCCACTCGACCGTGAGCTCGCGCGTGATGCCGGCGAGGCAGCCGGAGGCGAGCGGCGGGGTGTGGATTTCGCCGTCGAGGACGACGAAGACGTTGGAGCCGGTGCCCTCGCACAGCTGCCCGACCGTGTTGGCGAACAGCGCCTCGGAGGCGCCCTGTTCGTGGGCCCGGGAGAGGGCGACGACGTTCTCGGCGTACGAGGTGGTCTTCAGGCCGGTGAGCGCGCCCCGTTCGTTGCGGGTCCACGGCACGGTGATCACGGCGGTGGAGTCGGGGCGGCGGGAGGTCTCGCCCAGGGCGACCACCAGGGTGGGGCCGTGGTCGCCGCGGTCGGAGCCGAGGGGGCCGTGGCCGCCGGTGTACGTGATCCGCAGCCGGCCGAGCGGCATCGGGTTGGCCGCGAGGACGGCCGCGCAGGCGTGGCGGACCTCGTCGTGGTCGGGGTCGGGCAGTCCCAGGCCGCGGGCCGAGCGGGTCAGCCGGTCCAGGTGGCGGGTGAGCGCGAACGGCTTCCCGTCGGCCGCCTTCACCGTCTCGAAGATGCCGTCGCCCACGGTCAGCCCGTGGTCGAAGACGGAGACGCGGGCGGTCTCGGTGTCCTGCAGCCCGCCGTCGAGCCAGATCTTCACGTGTGCAGTCCCTCTCCGATGGCCTCGTAGGCTCCCGACGCTACCGCGAGGAGCCGGGCCGCCTTCAGCTCGGTCTCCCGCCACTCGCCCTCGGGGTCGGAGTCCCAGGTGATGCCGGCGCCGGCGCCGAAGCGCAGCAGGGCGGAGCCGTCGGCGGCCCGGTCGATCCAGAAGGTGCGGATGCCGACGGCCAGCTCGCCCGTGCCCCGGTCGGCGTCCACCCAGCCGATCCCGCCGCAGTAGGGGCCGCGAGGGGCGGTCTCCAGGGCGTCGATGATCCGCAGGGCGCTGGACTTGGGGGCTCCGGTGATGGAGCCGGCCGGGAAGGCTGCGTCGAGCAGCTCGGGCCAGCCGGCGCCGGGGAGCAGTTCCCCGCGGACGGTGGAGACGAGGTGGACCAGGCCGGGGTGCTTCTCGACGGCGCAGAGGTCGGGGACGGTGACGGTGCCGGTGGCGCAGACACGTCCGATGTCGTTGCGGACCAGGTCCACGATCATCACGTTCTCGGCGAAGTCCTTCGCCAGCAGTTCCGCCTCGGTGGGGGCGGTGCCCTTGATGGGGCCCGACTCCACGGTCCGGCCGTCACGGCGCAGGAACAGCTCGGGGGAGGCGGTGGCTATCTCCACGCCGTGCTCGGGCAGCCGTATCGTTCCCGCGTACGGCGCCGGGTTGCCGCGGGCCAGGAGGGCGGTGAGGGCGTCCACGTCGGCGTCGGGGGCGACCGGCGCGGACAGCACCCGGCAGAGGTTCGCCTGGTAGACCTCGCCGGACGCGATGTGCTCGTGGATGCGCCGCACGCCGGCCGTGTACGCGGCGCGGTCGAGGGACGACGTCCAGTCACCCACCGCCGGACCCCGCCACCGGCCCGGCACGGGTCCGGGCACCGGCTCCTCCCGTACGTCCCGGAAGCGGGCGCAGGTCAGCCGGCCCTCGTAGTCGGCGGCGACGGCCCAGAAGCCGGTGGAGTCCAGGGCGGCGGGGTCGTCGGTGACGTCGAGGAGGCCGGTGGCGACGCGGTCGCCGAAGCGGGCAAGAGGAGGCAGGTCGGGCACGCAGTCGAGTCTATGGCGGGTGTCGGCCGGGCGACCCGGGTGTGTCCTTCCGGGTGCCCGCCCGGGTCCTCCCGGGGACGCAGCGCAGCACGCTGCACAAACGCGTTTTTGTACTGGCCCCGGAATCCGCTAGAGTTCAACACGTCGCCGGGCCGCGGAAGCGGACCGAAACGACAGGCGGACGTAGCTCAGTTGGTAGAGCGCAACCTTGCCAAGGTTGAGGTCGCGAGTTCGAGCCTCGTCGTCCGCTCGAAGGAAGCAGGGGACTCCCGGTCCCCGCACTCCTGGTGGAGTGGCCGAGAGGCGAGGCAACGGCCTGCAAAGCCGTCTACACGGGTTCAAATCCCGTCTCCACCTCCAAGGACGATTAGCTCAGCGGGAGAGCGCTTCCCTGACACGGAAGAGGTCACTGGTTCAATCCCAGTATCGTCCACTGGACCTGCGGGTCCGCCGGATCTCCGGATCCTCCGCGCGATTAGCTCAGCGGGAGAGCGCTTCCCTGACACGGAAGAGGTCACTGGTTCAATCCCAGTATCGCGCACGCAGTGCCCGTGATCTTCGGATCGCGGTCCCGAGGACGATTAGCTCAGCGGGAGAGCGCTTCCCTGACACGGAAGAGGTCACTGGTTCAATCCCAGTATCGTCCACACACCGAAGCCCCCGGCCGTCTCATACGGTCGGGGGCTTCCTCGTGGTGCAGGCGGGCTGTCCGCGGGGGCGGCTGCCGCCCGGCCACGGGGTCAGCCGGAGAACGGCACCCGCGGGGTCAGCTGGAGAACAGCATGTGGCCGAAGCTCTTGTGGCGGTGGTGGCCGTAGTGACCCTGACCGCCGCCGTGATGGCCGCCGTGCGGGGCGCCCCAGGCGGGGGCGGAGGGATACGCCTGCGGGGCGGGCGGGGCCGGCGGCGCGGGCTGGGACCACTGGGACTCCAGGCGGGTCAGCGACTCCAGCTCGCCGTAGTCGAGAAAGATGCCGCGACAGCCGCTGCACTGCTCGATCTGAACGCCGTTGCGGTTGTACGTGTGCATCGGCGCATGGCACTTCGGACACTGCATGGTCGGCTCAACTCCTCGCCGGTCGGTCCTGCTTCGGGTGTCGCCAGGACAGACTCTGTCCGGCTGCGGTCGGTTGCACCCTACTTCGGCACGCCCTGGGTCAACTCCGCCGGGATGCCCCTCATTCGGTCGCAGGCGTCCACCACGGCCCGCTCCACCTCGTCCAGCGGCCGGTCCGCCGCGGTCGCCCGGACGACGGCCAGGGCCGCGGTCTGCACGGTGAGCGCCCGGGCGGATACGTCGAGGGCGGGCCAGGGGTCGCCGTCCGCGGGCACGGCCGGACCGCCGGCCGCCCGGTAGGCGTTCAGGAAACGGGTCCACTCGTCGGGCGGCAGCAGCCCGCAGGCGAACCAGGCCGCCGGGCGGGCCAGGTCCCAGGCCGGTACGCCGGTGCCCAGGTCGTCGACGTCGATGAGCAGCCAGGGGCCGTCGGGCGCGGGGTGGCGCACGAGCTGACCGAGGTGCAGGTCGCCGTGGCAGAGGACGGCGGAGTCCGGCATGGGCGCCTCGCCTCGGGACCAGGCGGGGAGGGTGTCCCAGGCCCGCAGCACGGGAGCCGCGGCGGGATGCCCGGGCGCCACGGCGAGAAGACGGTCGCACGCGCGGGCGGCCTTGAGGGGGCCGCGCATGGGCGGCGGCGCGGCGGCGGGACGGATGTCGGGGGACCCGGCGCGCGTCGCCGGCGGGGTGAGGGGACGGGCCTCCCACTCACCGGCGCGTGTCGCGGGCGCGGTGGCGGAACGGGCGTCCGGGGTCCCGGCGTTCCCCGGCGGCGGGGTGAAAGGACGGGCGTCCGGCGCGCCCCAATCGCGCGCCGGGGGCACGGTGGCCGGGGTGGGGAGCGGGCTGCGGTGGAGGCGGGCCAGGAGGGTGGCGGCGGCTTCCCAGGGGGCGGCGTCCGGGGCGTCGGGGTCGACGGGGTCACCATAGGGCCAGAAGGTGACGAGGCGGCCGTGCAGGTCGGCGGGGGCCGGGCACAGCGGGGACAGCAGGATCCCGGGCAGCCGGGCCGCCACGGCCAGGCGCGCGGTCAGCTCGGCGCGGTCGGCGTCCGGGGCGTGGGCCTTCGCGACGGTGTCCGCGTGGCGGACGACGGTGCCGTCCGGGCGGTCGGCGAGGGTGCCGGCCGCCTCGCAGGCGCAGTCGCCCGCGCGCGCGTGGGCGGCGGCCCTCGCGCGGCCGGTCAGGGCGGGCAGCAGGTCTGCGGTCACGGTCCCCCCGGTGGTCGGCACTGGGGGTGAGCGTACGGGGACGGGCCCGGCGGAGGGCGAGGGGCCCGGGGAAGAGCAATGCCGGCGCAGCTGTTCAGCTGCGCCGGCATTTGTGCCGTCCGCCGCACCCCCGTCCCCACGGGGTTTCATGGGTGGATGTCCCCGCCCGGACCGCTCTTCCGGGCCTGGGGTCGCCGTTCAGCGCCCCAGCATCACGCCCACGGACGACGCCTGTGTGGTCACCGTCTCCCACCCGTCGAAGACGAGCAGGAGCAGGACCGCCAGGGGAAGGGCCATCAGCGTCGCCACCAGAGGGTGGCGAGGGCCCTGACGGCGCGGGCGGAGCGCGGTGTACACGCGGCGTCCCTCCGTGCGGAGCAGTGCCCGCGGTGCCGTATGGGCCATGGTCCCTCTCCCGACCGTGCTCGGTTGTCCTTCGGCAGCGGCGGGTGCTGACCTCGGGGGACGAGTGCTGCACCCGCCGCTTGACCTCAAATCTAGGCGCGCGGCGGGCACCGGGCGTCATGCCTTCGTATCGATTGCCGGGCCTCCCGGAGGATGAGCCGTGACGCCGGGACTACTCCCCTGGGTGGAGACGCGCCTCCGGATCTCCGGGTCTTCCCCGAAGGGGTGCCCGATGCGCCCCGGCTCTTCCGGTCCGTCCGGCCGGGGTGTGCGTGACTTCGCTCACTTCCCCGGCATTCCGGCGCACCTCGGACTCCCCGCGGCGGCGCCTTCCGCCCGCCGCGGCCGCGCACCCGCGCACCGGGTCGGCGGCGCCCCCGCCCGGCGCCATGCCGTGGGCGGCGCGGTGATCAACCACCCGTGCGCGGGCGGCGGTTGAGTTCCGACACTTCCTCAATACCGGTCACCGGCCGCCTTCCTGACCGCACTTCAGCCGCACCGTGCGGCAGTCACAATCGTTCGGGTCGAGAGGGCGCGGCCTCTGCGCGCGGACGGCCCCGGAAACGTAAGCTGTGGCTCGTCACAGGGACCGGGCAGCGGGGATGAACATGGCGATGATGCGCCTGAGGCGCGAGGACCCGCGTGTCGTCGGCTCGTTCAGGCTTCACCGGCGGCTGGGCGCGGGCGGGATGGGCGTGGTCTACCTGGGCTCCGACCGCAAGGGCCAGCGCGTCGCCCTCAAGGTCATCCGGCCGGATCTGGCCGAGGACCAGGAGTTCCGGTCGCGGTTCGCCCGCGAGGTCTCCGCGGCCCGGCGGATCCGGGGCGGGTGCACGGCGCGGCTCGTCGCGGCGGATCTGGACGCGGACCGGCCGTGGTTCGCCACCCAGTACGTGCCCGGCCCCTCACTGCACGACAAGGTCGCCGACGAGGGCGCGCTCGGCGCGGCGGTGGTGGCCGGCATCGGGGCCGCCCTGTCCGAGGGCCTGGTGGCCGTGCACGAGGCCGGGGTCGTGCACCGGGACCTGAAGCCGTCCAACATCCTGCTGTCCCCCAAGGGCCCCCGGATCATCGACTTCGGCATCGCCTGGGCCACCGGCGCCTCGACGCTCACCCACGTCGGCACCGCGGTCGGCTCCCCCGGCTTCCTCGCCCCGGAGCAGGTGCGCGGCGCCGCCGTCACCCCGGCCACCGACGTGTTCTCCCTGGGGGCGACCCTGGCCTACGCGTCGACGGGCGACTCCCCCTTCGGGCACGGCAGCTCCGAGGTCATGCTCTACCGCGTGGTGCACGAGGAGCCGCACCTGCACGGCGTGCCGGACGCGCTGGCCCCGCTCGTCCGGGCCTGTCTGGCGAAGGACCCCGAGGAACGGCCGAGCACGCTGCAACTGTCGCTGCGGCTGAAGGAGATCGCCGCCCGCGAGGCGCAGGACCTGAACGACCTGCGCCCGCCCGCGCCCCGCTCCGCCGAGGCGGACCGCCCGACGGGGTGGCTCGTCGACACCTATCCGGACAACCGGCGCGGCAGCCTTTCCGCCCGGCAGCGGGCCGGTCACCCGGAGCAGCAGCGGGGGCAGCGGCGCCCCCAGGGCTCCCCCGGCACTCCCGCTCCGCGCGGCTCCGTCCCGCCCTCCCGGGCCGGCACCCCGGCGCGCGCGGGCGGCGCGTCCCGGGGCGGGAGCGCCGCACGCGGGAGCTCCACGGCATCCCGTACGGGCGGAACGCGGTCGACGCCGGCACCCCGGGGCGGCTCCCGCTCGGGCAACCGTCCCGTGCGCGGCGGCACCGGTCGGCCGGGACCGCGGAGCACGTCGACGGGGCGGCGGCCCGCCAACCCGCGGCTGCTGCGCCAGCGGCTGTTCGTGTTCGTGGTGGTGACGCTGCTGGTCGCGCTCGGCATCGCGGTGGCGCAGGGCTGCCAGGGACCGGCGCGCGGCCTCGGCGACGGCGGCGGGGACCGGGTACGGCTGGAGAAGGTACGGCAGGAGCCGGAGCGGCGGGGAGCGTGGGATGCCCGGCCGGGCCGGCCCGTTCCGGACGCGCGGCCGACGGCCGCCACCGGCGAGTGACCCGGAGCGGCTGTCCGTCCCCTCGACCACGAGGGGTTCGAGGAGTTCGGCGGTTCGGGCCCGCGCCGCTCCGGCGCGTTCGGGCCCCCGCCGCGGCCGCCGGTCCGGCGCGCCGGTCTCAGGTGCGGGGGCGGCCGGTCGCCACCGCGTAGAAGGCGACGGCGGCCGCGGCGCCCACGTTGAGCGAGTCGACGTCGTGGGACATCGGGATGCGCACCCATTCGTCGGCGGCCACCAGGGCCTGGGTGGAGAGGCCGTCGCCCTCGGCGCCGAGCATCAGCGCCACGCGGTCCATCCGGTGCGGGGCGGTCTCGTCGAGGGTCCTGGCCCTCTCGTCGGGGGTGAGGGCGAGGAGAGTGAACCCGGCCTCGCGGACCGACTCCAGGCCCTTGGGCCAGGACTCCAGACGGGCGTACGGCACGGAGAAGACCGCGCCCATCGACACCTTCACGCTGCGCCGGTACAGCGGGTCGGCGCAGTCCGGGGAGAGCAGCACCGCGTCCATGCCGAGGGCGGCGGCCGAGCGGAAGATGGCGCCGATGTTGGTGTGGTCGTTGACCGCCTCCATCACCACGACCCGGTGCGCGGTCCGCAGCAGTTCGCCCGCCGTGGGCAGCGGCTTGCGCCCCATGGAGGCGAGCGCGCCGCGGTGCACGTGGTAACCGGTGACCCGCTCGGCGAGCTCCGGGCTGACCGCGTACACCGGGGCCTGGAGCTCGCCGATGACGTCCCGCATGACGTCGACCCACTTGGCCGACAGCAGCATCGAGCGCATCTCGTACCCGGCGTCCTTGGCCCGGCGGATGACCTTCTCGCCCTCGGCGATGAACAGGCCCTCGGCCGGTTCGCGCCTGCGGCGCAGCTCGACGTCGGTCAGGCCCGTGTAGTCGCGCAGGCGGGGGTCGTCGGGGTCCTCAATGGTGATGAGATCGGCCACGAGTGATACTGCCTTGTCCTGGATGCGGTGCGGTGTGCCGACGGCTCGGCGGCTCGGTGCGGGTTGCTCACCCCGGGGTTACCCGGTTGTCCGGGGGCCGACGGCGACGACCTCTCCGACGACGATGACGGCCGGCGGCCTCACGTCCTCGGCGCGCACGGTCTCGGCGACCGTGGCGAGGGTGGCGTCGACCCGGCGCTGGGCGGCCGTCGTACCCTCCTGGACCAGGGCGACCGGGGTGTCCGGGGACCTGCCGTGCGCCACGAGCGTCTCGGCGATCCTGCCTATCTTGTCCACTCCCATGAGGATCACCAGCGTGCCGGTGAGCTTCGCCAGGCTCGGCCAGTCGACCAGGGAACGGTCGTCGTCCGGGGCGACATGGCCGCTGACCACCGTGAACTCGTGGGCGACCCCGCGGTGGGTGACGGGGATGCCCGCCGCCCCGGGGACCGAGATGGAGCTGGAGATGCCGGGGACCACCGTGCACGGGATGCCGGCCTCGGCCAGCGCCTGCAGCTCCTCCATGCCCCGCCCGAAGACGTAGGGGTCGCCGCCCTTGAGGCGTACCACCGACTTGCCCTGCCGGGCGTGCTCGATCAGGGCGGCGTTGATGGCCTCCTGGGCCATGTAGCGGCCGTAGGGGATCTTCGCCGCGTCGATCACCTCGACGTGCGGCGGGAGTTCGGCGAGCAGGTCGCGCGGACCGAGGCGGTCGGCGATGACGACGTCGGCCTCGGCGAGCAGGCGGCGGCCGCGCACGGTGATCAGGTCCGGATCGCCGGGTCCGCCGCCGACCAGGGCGACGCCCGGGGTGCGGGTGCGGAAGTGCGGGGCGACCAGGGTGCCGTCGCGCAGGCCCTCGACGACCGCGTCGCGGACGGCCGCGGTGTGGCGGGGGTCGCGCCCCTTGGCCTCGCTGGTGAGCACGGCCACCGTGACGCCCTCGCTGTGCCCGGTGGCCGGGGTCCAGGCGGTCGCCGCGTCGGCGTCGTCGGAGCGGACGCACCAGACCCGCCGGCGCTCCGCCTCGGCGGAGGCACGGGCGTTGGCCTCGCTGTCGTCGCTGGCGACCAGGGCGTACCAGGCGTCCGCGAGGTCGCCGTCCTCGTAGCGGCGCCGTGTCCAGGTGATCTCGCCCGCGTCCGCCATCGCCTCGACGGAGGGGGTCGCCTCCGGGGAGACGAGCACGACGTCCGCGCCCGCGGCGACGAGTGCGGGGAGGCGGCGCTGGGCGACCTGGCCGCCGCCGACGACGACCACGCGGCGGCCGGTCAGACGGAGACCTACGGGGTAGGCGGGGTGTTCGGCCATGTGCGGTGCGGCTCCTCGTCCGGGCGGTACGCATGGGCGCTACGGCGCTGGAGCAGCCCTGACATGCGGATTTTAGAGGCGGTTTCAGCGTACGGCCGCGCCGGGGGCACGCGGGAGCGCGTACCCGCCGGGCGCGGCCGCCGGCTCACTTCTCGGTGACGCCGGCCGAGTCGAACGTCGCGACCTCGTGCATGGCCCGCGCGGTGCTCTGCACCAGCGGCAGTGCCAGCAACGCGCCGGTGCCCTCGCCCAGGCGCAGGTCGAGGTCGACCAGCGGGCGCAGGCCCAGCTTGTTGAGGGCGGCGACATGGCCCGGCTCGGCGCTGCGGTGGCCCGCGATGCAGGCGGCCAGGACCTCGGGCGCGATGGCGCGGGCGACCAGCGCGGCGGCGCCGGCGCTGACACCGTCCAGGATCACCGGGGTGCGCAGGGAGGCACCGCCGAGCAGCAGACCCACCATGGCCGCGTGCTCGAAGCCGCCGAGCGCGGCGAGGACACCGATGGGGTCGGACGCGTCCGGCTGGTGCAGTTCGAGCGCCCGGCGGACGACCTCGGTCTTGCGGGCCAGCGTCTCGTCGTTGATGCCGGTGCCCCGGCCCGTGACCTCGGCGGGGTCCGCGCCGGTGAAGACCGAGATCAGGGCCGCGGACGCCGTGGTGTTCGCGATGCCCATCTCGCCGGTGAGCAGCGCCTTGTTGCCCGCCGCGACCAGGTCGCGGGCGGTCTCGATGCCGACCTCGATGGCCTTCTTGGCCTCCTCGCGGGTCATCGCGGGGCCGGCGGTCATGTCGGAGGTGCCCGCGCGGACCTTGCGGGGCAGCAGGCCCGGGGTGGCCGGGAGGTCGGCGGCGACGCCCACGTCGACGACGCAGACCTCGGCGCCCACCTGGCCGGCGAACGCGTTGCAGACCGCTCCCCCGCCGAGGAAGTTGGCCACCATCTGCGCGGTGACCTCCTGGGGCCAGGGGGTGACGCCCTGGGCGTGCACGCCGTGGTCGCCGGCGAAGATCGCGACGGCCGCGGGCTCCGGGATCGGCGGCGGGCACTGGCGGGACAGGCCGGACAGCTGCGCGGAGATGATCTCCAGCATGCCGAGCGCGCCCGCGGGCTTGGTCATCCGCTTCTGCCGCTCCCAGGCCTCGCCGAGCGCCTTGGCGTCCAGCGGGCGGATCTGGGAGACGGTCTCGGCCAGCAGGTCGTGCGGGTCCTCGCCGGGCAGCGCGCGACGGCCGTACGTCTCCTCGTGCACGACCCACGACAGCGGCCGACGCCTGGACCAGCCGGCCTGCATCAGCTCGGGCTCGTCCGGGAACTCGTCGACGTATCCCACGCACAGGTAGGCGATGACCTCCAGGTGCTCGGGCAGGCCGAGGTCGCGGACCATCTCGCGCTCGTCGAAGAAGCTGACCCAGCCGACGCCGAGACCCTCGGCGCGCGCGGCGAGCCAGAGGTTCTCGACCGCGAGGGCGGCGGAGTACGGCGCCATCTGCGGCTGGGTGTGGCGGCCGAGGGTGTGCCGGCCGCCGCGGGTCGGGTCGGCGGTGACGACGATGTTCACCGGGGTGTCGAGGATGGCCTCGATCTTCAGTTCCTTGAACTGCTTCGCGCGGCCCTTGGGCAGCGACTTCGCGTACGCCTCGCGCTGGCGCATGGCCAGTTCGTGCATGGCGCGGCGGGTGTCGGCGGAGCGGATGACGACGAAGTCCCAGGGCTGCGAGTGGCCCACGGAGGGCGCCGTGTGGGCCGCCTCCAGGACACGGAGCAGCACCTCGTGCGGGATGGGGTCGCTGCGGAAGCCGTTGCGGATGTCGCGCCGCTCGCGCATCACCTTGAGCACGGCCTCGCGCTCGGCGTCGTCGTAGCCGGGTGCGGCGGGACCGGTGGACTGTCGTTCCTCTGCCACTGCGGCCATGCTCTCTTCCTGGTCGGCGACCTGTGTGTCCAGGTCGTCCGCGTGCTGCACGACCTCGATCGGGGGTTCCCCGCCGGGCGCGGCGGGGGCGGTGTCCGCCCCGCGGGGAGCGGGGAGGGGGACGACGGGTTCCGCGGGGCCCTCGGGGCTCTGGGCCGCCTGCCCGGCGAGCTGCTCGGCCGGGACGACGAGCGGGTGCGGCGGAGCGGGGGCCAGGTGCGGGGTGGTGGGCACCGAGCCCTCCACCGGCACGAACCGGCCCATCGGCCGGCCCGGCTGCGCCTGGAGCGGCACGCCGGACGGGAGGGGCGCGCTCTGGCCGGGGTCCTCGGCGTGGGACGGCTCTTCCGGCCCCTGGGCGGCGGGCGCGGACGCGGGGACGCCGTCGGCCGCGACCGTGGGGCCGGCCGGATCGACGGTGCCGGGCTCGGCGATTCCGGGCTCGGCTGTGCCCGGCTCGGTCAGCCGGGCCGGTGGCGCCGCCTGGAGGCCGGCCGGATCCCCGGGGGCCGCGGCCACGGCCTGCTGGGCGTCGGTGAGGGCGTCCTGGTCCTGCCCGCCGGGAACGGCGGAGTGGGTGGCGACGGCCTCGCCCGCCTCGGCGGGCGGTGCCGACTGCGGCTGCCCGGCTGCCTGCGCGCGCCCGGGGGACGAGGTGTGGTCCGCCGCCTTCGCGGCGTCACGGGCGATCGCGGCCTCCAGGGCGGACTGCTGGGAGAAGTGCGGGAGGTGCGGGCCCGGCTCCGGCAGCGCGGCCGGGTCCTCCCCCGGTACGGCGGCGTCCGCGAGGTGGGCCGCGGGCACGGCCGCGTCCGCGCCCTGCGGTTGCTCCGCCGGGAGGGCCTGCGCGGGCTGCGGCTCGTGGGTGCCGGGTCCCGCGTCGGCCGACTGCTGGGGGCCCTGCGCGTCGAGAGGCCCGGGGACGCCCGCGGCGGGAATCGCGGTGCCCTCGGCGGGCGTCCGCGCCGGGTCGGCGTCCGCGGCTGCCGGCACGGGCGTGTCAGCGGGCGCGTCCGCGACTGGGGCGGGGGCCTGCGCGGTGCCGGAGTCTGCGGCCCCGGTCGTCGCCTGCGGGCCCTGGGCCCCCTGGGTGTCCTGAGCGCCCTCGGCGGCGGACGCGGCCTCGTGGTCCCGCGGGATCTGCGCGGCGTGGACGGCCTCCGGTGCCTGGCCGCTCTCGGCGGCGGCCGGGTCCAGGGGCTGCTCCGGTCCGGCGGCGGCTTGGTCCGGCACCTGTCCCTGCTCGGCGTCGGGCGCGGCCGTGGCCGCGTCCGGCGCCTGGCCGGAGTCGGCCGGGACCGCGTCCGGGGACGGGCCCGCCTCGGCGGCGGCCGGGATCTCGGCCGGATCCGCACCGGCGGACTCGGCGTTCGCGGCAGCCGGTGCCGCGCCGGTCTCCGACGTTCCGTCGGGCACGGCCCCGTCCGGAGTGGGGGCCGCGGCGGGGACCTGCCCGGTCTCCGTGCCCGGCGCGAGCGTGTCCGGGACCGGTCCGGCGTGCACGGCCTGCGTGCCGTCCGAGGTCACATCGGCGTCTGCGGCGGGCGCGCCCCCGGCCGTCGCCGCGTCCACGCTCTCGGGCGCGGGTCCGGCCGCGGGCTCCTGCCCGCCGGGCACGGCGTCGCCGCCTTCCGGCTCCTGGCCCGACGGGGAGGCGTGCGCGTCCGCCGGAGCGAGACCCACCTCGGGACCCCGACCGGGACCGGCGAGCTGAGCACCGTCCGCACCGGGCGCCAACGTCGCGGCACCGTCCGCACCGGACACCGTCGCAGCCGCATCCGCACCGGGCGCCACCGGCTCGGCTCCGTCGGCACCCGGAAGCACCTGAGCACCGCCGTCCGCCACCGGCACGCCGTGCGCACCGTCGCCCACCCCGGGCTCCGTCCGCGCATCGCCGACCGCTCCGGGAACTGCCGCGCCCCCGTCCACACCGGGCACCGTGAACGCACCGTCCACACCGGGCACCGCGGACGCGGCACCGTCGGTTCCGGGCACCGCCTGCACGCCGTCCGCGCCGGAGACCGGGTGCGCACCATCGCCGCCCTGCACCACCTGCGCGCCACCGTCCGCCCCCGGTGTCACCGGCGCGCCGGTCTCCGGGTCGTAGGCCGTGGCGGCCGTGTCCACCGGGGCGGGACCGGTGGCGGACGTCTGGGTCGCGAGACGGGCCAGGGTGGCCTCGGCCGGCCCGCCCGGTTCCGCGCCCCCCTCCGGAATAACCGTTTCCGCAGCCGGGACCTGCGCGCCGGCCGGCGCCGGGGCCGCCCCCCGGGTGGGAACGTGGGCGCCCCGGGGCGCGGCACCCTGCGGGGTGCTCTCGCGCGGCTGCTGGGCGTCGAGGTGCTCCGGGCCGATCGTCGCCGGGCCGGGCCGGACCGGAGCGCCCGCCGGGCCACGGTCGGCCAGGGAGCGGACCGGGCTGGCGGAGGTGTCCGGGATCGGCGGGCCGAGGTGCAGCGGACGGCGCGGAGCCGCCGGCGCGGCGGGCGACGCGTACGCCGGGTTCGGGTGCAGGACGCCGCCGAGGTCGACGGAGCCGCTGTCACGGCCGGACAGCTCGTGCGGACCCGGCTCGTGGACGGCCTCGAACACCGGTTCCGGGGCGGGCGGCGGCACCTCGTTGCCCCACGCGCCGTGCGAGCCGGGCAGCAGCAGGTCTTCGTCCTCGGCCGGGGTCTCGGAGAGGTAGGCGTACGACGCACCGTGCGTGGGGACGCCCGGCTGCTCCACCATGCCTGCGCTCTCCGGCAGTCCCTCGGCCGGGACCTGGCCGGTGTCGGTCATGCGTACCCCTCGCCCATCGGTTAAGTGCTTCTGCGACCAGCTCACCGGGAACGGCGCACCGACCGCCCCGCAGTGAAGAACGAGCGTGCGTGCCCAGCGGCACGAACGACCCGCCCGTAAAAGACGACAAAGCCATTGAGTGGCATTGTCGCGGGCGTGCCGCCGCCACGACAGCTTGATCCGTGTCGGTCCGCTGTGGACTGCGCCACGTTGCGCGTCCTCCGGTTCTGCCGTACCACACTCACCTCAAAACGGGCGGGGTTTCCGGACATTGGCGAACGAAGTTCCGGACCACCCCGTGCGGTACAACGATCGGCCAGCCTACCCCGCGCGGTACGACAACCCGATCACGGGGCGCGGTCGGGAAGTACCCCGCTGAGCAGGAACGCAACGCTCCGTTCCTTCTCCGTCCAGGCCCGCGTGTCGAGTTCGACGGACTGCAGGAGGGCGCACTCGACTTCGTACCCGTGCTCCGTGAGGTCGCGGCCGACGAGTTCGGCCTCGTCCCGGGTCGCGGCGTGCGTGACGATGCGCTGCGGGCGCCGGTCGGCGACCGCGGAGACGACGGCCGCGCCGCCGCCGCCGATCCGGACGACGTCCGGTTCGGGCAGGATCTCCAGAATGTGCGGGGCGGTCCCGTGCACCACTTGGAGGTGGACGCCGAAGCGGCGGGCGGCCGACTCGGTGCGGCCGCAGGACTCCGGGTCGCGGTCGACGGCGATGACGGCGGCGCCGCCGCGCGCGGCCTCGGTGGCGAACGCGCCGCTGCCGCAGCCGATGTCCCAGACCAGGTCGCCGACGCGCGGTCCGAGGCGGGCGAGTTGGGCGGCCCGGAGCAGATCCGTTTCTCCCTCGCCGAACACGCCGCCGTAGACCTCGGCGGGCTGGGTCCAGCCGCGCGGTCCGGCGGCGGGGTCGCGCCCGGCGATCCAGCCGACGCCGTCGCCGCCGGCGGCCGGGCCGCCGATGACGATGACGACGTTCGGGTCCCGCCAGACGTGGTCGGCGGCCTTGTCGGAGGTGACGACGGTGACGCGTTCCCGTTCGGTGCCCAGTTCCTCGCAGATGACGAAGGTGCGGTGGACTCCGTCGAGGAGCAGGCCCAGTTCGGCGGGCCCGGCGCCGGGGGCGGTCAGGACGGCGACCTTGCTGTGGGCGCGGCACACGTTCACCGCGCGTCGCAGGGTGCGCTTGTGTGCGACGACCACCTGGGCGTCGTCCCAGGGCATCCCGGCGCGGGCGAAGGCGGCGGCCACCGAGGAAACGGCGGGGACGACCTCGACCTCGAGGCCGAACTCCGGGGCGCGCAGGGTCCGTACGACACCGAAGAAGCCGGGGTCGCCGTCCGCGAGCACCACGGCGGTGCCGCGGTGGGCGGCGATGCGGCGGGCGGCGAGGTCGAGGCTGCCGAGGCGGATGCGCTCGGCGGTGCCGGGCACCTCGGGCAGTGCCAGGTGGTGGGCGGCGCCGGCCACGAGGGTGGCGGCGCCGAGCGCGCCGCGTGCCGCTTCGGTCAGCGGCGAGCCGTCCCAGCCGATCACCGTGACCCGGTCGGCCATCGTCGTCAGTCTCCAGGGGGTTCGCGCAGGTCGTCAGGGGCCGCCCGTACGGGCCCCGTGAGCGTACCCCGTCACGTCGTACGGCGTGGCCCCCGGCCGTGCCGCGTCGCCGCGCTTCCCGTCCGGTCAGCTCCATTCCGGGAACGACGTGAAACCGTCCGAGCCGGCGAGGCCGTCCCCCGCGCCCTCCAGGTCCTCCGGGAGCAGGCTCCAGACGATGAAGTCGGTGCGGACGTCGGCCCAGCCGCCGTCCTCGGTCCGCACGTGGGCTATGCAGGCGTTGCGCAGCACGCCCTCGCTGATGCAGCCGATCTTCTGCGCGACCTGCTGGGAGGCGGTGTTGTCGGCGGCGGTGCGCAGTTCGACGCGCTCGAACTTCTGGTCCTGGAACAGCCAGCGGGCGGTGGCGAGCGCCGCCTCGGAGGCGTAGCCCTCGCCGCGGGCCCAGGGGGCGACGATGTACGACAGCTCGGCGGAGCGGACGTGCCAGTTGGCCCTGGTCAGCTGCACGACGCCGACCAGGCGCTGGGTGAGGAACTCGGTGACGGCCAGGTCCAGGCCGCGGCCCTCGGCGCGCTCGGTGGGCGCGTACTCGGTGATCCAGGTGCGGGCGCCGTCCTCGGTGAAGGGCTGGGGGACGTCGGTCCAGGCGGCGACCTGTTCGTCGTTCATCATCGCGGCCAGGGCGGGGACGTCGTCCTCGTCGAGGGGACGCAGCACCAACCGCTCCGTGCTGATGGAGATGTTGGGGAAGGTGCTAGTCATGCGCCGCTCCGTAACCTTCGGTGAACCTTCAGGGCCAGGCTGAACTGCCCAGCATGCAGCATGCAAGCATCGCACCGCACCACGGGGTCCACACCCGGTGAGGGTGCGGAACCCGTGCGTGGCGACACGCCGTGACGAGCCGTCAGGCGCGAGCCGGCGGTACCGGCCGTGCTCAGAAGGAGGGGATGACGGAGCCGGCGTACTTGTCCTGGATGAACTTCTTGACCTCGGGCGAGGTGAGGAGCTTGGCGAGCTTCACCACGCGCGGGTCCTTCTCGCTGCCCTTCTTGACGGCGAGGAAGTTGCCGTAGGGGTTGTTCTTGGCGGACTCCAGGACGAGGGCGTCCTGGGCGGGCTTCAGGCCCGAGGAGATGGCGTAGTTGCCGTTGACGACCGCGGCGTCCACGTCGTCCAGGGAGCGCGGGGTCTGGGCCGCCTCCAGCTCCTTGAACTTGAGGTTCTTGGGGTTCTTGGTGATGTCCCGCGGGGTCGCCTCGGTGCCCACGCCGCTCTTGAGGGTGATGAGCCCGTTCGCGGCGAGGAGCTTCAGGGCCCGCGCCTCGTTGACCGTGTCGTTGGGGACGGCGACGGTCGCACCGCTCTTCAGGGCGTCGGCCTTCTTGACCTTGTGGGAGTACAGGCCGAGCGGCTCCAGGTGCACCGTGACGACGGGCACGATGTGGGTGCCGTTCTTCTTGTTGAAGTCGTCGAGGTAGGGCTGGTTCTGGAAGTAGTTGGCGCCGACGGAGCCGTCCTCGGTCGCCGTGTTCGGCGTGACGTAGTCGGTGAACTCCTTGACCTCCAGGTCGAGGCCCGCCTTCTTCGCCAGGTTCTTCTTGACGAAGTCGAGGATCTCGGCGTGCGGGGTCGGGCTCGCGGCGACGACCAGCGGGCCGCTGGTGTCGGAGGCGGAGTTCTCGCTGTCCGCGCCGCAGGCGGTGAGCCCGAGGGTGAGGGCCGAGGCGGCGAGAACGGCTGCGGTGATCTTGGCGGTGTTACGCACGAAAAGTGCCTTTCCTTCAGGGTGGTGCGACCCCGTCGTGGGTGGGACGGGGAGTTCCGGGGGTCAGGCGACCTTGCCGACGTCGGCGGCCGCGGGCTCCTTCGCCTTCAGCAGCCGCAGCTTCGGCGCCGGGCCGGAGCGGCCGCCGCGGTGGTACAGGGAGCGGGCCGCGAAGTCGCCGGCGAACTGGATGAGCGAGATGACGACGGCGAGGATCGCCACGGTGATCCACATCAGCTGGGTCTCGAAGCGCTGGTAGCCGTAGCGGATGGCGATGTCCCCGAGGCCGCCGGCACCGACCGTGCCGGCCATCGCGGAGTAGCCGATGAGGGCGACGACCGTGGTGGTGGCGCTGGAGATCAGCGAGGGCAGGGACTCGGGCACCAGCACCTTGCGGACGACGGTCCAGGTGTTGCCGCCCATCGCCTGCACGGCCTCGACGAGCCCGCCGTCCACCTCGCGCACGGCCGTCTCGACCAGGCGCGCGAAGAAGGGGATGGCGCCGATGGCCAGCGGCACGATCGCGGCCTCGCGGCCGATGGTGGTGCCGGTGATCGAGCGGGTGAAGCCCATCAGCGCGACCATCAGGATGATGAACGGCATCGAGCGGGCGACGTTCACGACCTGCCCGATGAGTTTGGCGGCGGGCAGGTTCTGCAGCAGCCCGCCCCGGTCGGTGAGGACCAGCAGGATGCCGAGCGGGAGTCCGCCGAGGACGGCGACGAGCGTGGACCAGCCGACCATGTAGAGGGTGTCCGCGGACGCCTGGGACAGCAGCGGCTGCATCTCGGACCAGGTCACTTGGCCCCCTCCTTCACCAGCGGGGCCTCGAAGGCCGGGGTGTTCACGACGTCGATCTGCAGTCCCTGTTCGCGCAGGAAGCCGATCGGCACCACGTTGTCCTCGTAGCGGCCGGGCAGTTCGACGCGCATCCGGCCGACCTGGAGACCGCCCACGGTGTCGAGGGCGGCGCCGAGGATGGAGACGTCGATGTTGTAGGTGCGCGCGAGCTGCGAGAAGACCGGCTGGGTGGCGGCCTCACCGTGGAAGGTGACGTCGACGACGGTCCGGTCGGCGCCGGAGGCCTCGCCGCCCACCGGGAACAGCGCGGCGGCCAGTTCCGAGCCCGGGGTGGCGAGCAGTTCGCCGACGGTGCCGGACTCGACGATGCGGCCCTTCTCCATGAGCGCGGCCGAGTCGCAGACCGACTTCACGACGTCCATCTCGTGCGTGATGAGCAGGACGGTCAGGCCGAGCTGCCGGTTCAGGTCGCGCAGCAGCTGGAGGATCGAGCGGGTGGTCTCCGGGTCCAGCGCGCTGGTGGCCTCGTCGGACAGCAGCACCTCGGGGTCGCCGGCGAGGGCGCGGGCGATGCCGACGCGCTGCTTCTGCCCGCCGGAGAGCTGGGCGGGGTAGGCACGGGCCTTGTCGGCGAGGCCGACCAGGTCGAGCAGTTCGAGCGCCCTGCGGGAACGTTCCCGCCGCGAGGTGCCGAGGATCTCCAGCGGCAGTTCGACGTTGTCCTGGACCGTCCGCGAGGCCAGCAGGTTGAAGTGCTGGAAGACCATGCCGATACGGCTGCGCGCCCGGCGGAGTTCCCGGCCGGCGCGGGGGCCGCGCCCGGCGAGGGCGGTGAGGTCCTGCCCGGCGACGGTGACCGTGCCGGAGGTGGGGCGTTCCAGCAGGTTGACGCAGCGGATGAGCGAGGACTTGCCGGCGCCGGACTGGCCGATGACGCCGAACACCTCGCCTTCGCGGACATGCAGGTCGACGCCGTCGAGGGCGGTGACCTCGCGGCCGCGTGAGCGGTAGACCTTGGTCAGGCCCGTTGTCGTGATCACGTGGGGTTTCCGTCACTGTCGAGTGCGCGGCGCGTCGTGGGCACCGGCGCACGGCGTTCATGGTCGTGGGCAGCCAGAACGCGGCACGGTTCCCGGCAGGACGCGGAAGACGGCGGGAAACGTGCGCGCGATGGGGTCCCCTCACGCCGTTCCGGCGGTGAGGGAGGGAGCTCGGTCGTCCGCGCCGGACGGGCCGGACGCTGCGGTGGACACGAGCGGGCTCTCGCTTCGGGGCGCGAGGCTCAGGTGGTGCGGGGGCCCTCTAGCAGGCGCACATTCGACGCACAGGACACAGACAACGAGCACCGGGCGTCATCGTCGCCTCGGTCGCAGGGGTGCGGTCGCTCGTCGTGGTCATGCGAGCAGTAAAGCAGACCGGCGGCGCCGACCCGGCATCGCTGTCCGCATGGTGGACGCCCGTGGACACCCCGTGGTCCGGACCTGGCCGCCGCCTCCGCCCGCCCGTGACCAGCAAGGACGGGGCCGGCACCGGGACTTGCGCCGCTGTCCCCGCCCGCCTGGGGGGCCGGGGCTGTGGCCGACACCACGACCGCGGTGCCCGGCCGGGGAGCACCGGCCGTACCCCCTGGGGGCACGCGCCGGGGCCGGGGACACCGGGGTATTTGGGCCGTAATAAGGTCGCACCATGCTTGATGCCCTGACGCTGGTGACCGGCGTCGCCGCGCTGCTGCTCGCCGCCTGGTGCGGCTTCGCGGCCTACCGCGACCAGCCGACGAAGGACTGGCACTTCATCGGGATGGCCGTGGTCACGCTGCTGGCCACGGTGCAGTTGGTGATCGGGATCGTGGCGCTGGCGCGGGGCGGGAAGCCGGAGCAGGGGACGGCGATCTTCGTGGCCTATCTGCTGGGCGCCTTCGCGTGCGTCCCGGCGGCCGGCTTCATGTCGCTGGCCGAGCGGACGCGCTGGGGCTCGGTGACGGCCGCGGCCGGCGGTGTCGTCCTCGCCGTCCTCGAAGTGCGGCTCCACGACATCTGGGGAGGCTGAGATGGCGACCACGCAGCAGAAGCCGCCGCGGACACGGCTGATCAGCGGTCCTGGGATGCTGCTCGTCTGGCTGTACGGGGTGATGGTCGTCGGCGCGGTGTCGCGCTCCGTCTTCCAGATCGCCACCGAGTTCGACCGGGCACCGCTCGCCTACACCCTCTCCGCGCTGGCGGGCCTGGTGTACGGCTTCATCACGTACTCGCTGGTCCGCGGTGGCGAACGGGCGCGCAGGGCGGCGCTGGTGTGCTGCGCCGCCGAACTCGCGGGTGTGCTGGTCGTCGGGACCTGGACGCTCGTCGAGCCGTCCGCCTTCCCCGATGCGACCGTGTGGTCGGACTACGGAATGGGCTACCTCTTCATTCCGGTGCTGCTGCCGGTCTCGGCGCTGTACTGGCTGCGCAGGGCCGAGAAGCGGCAGCCGGACGCCGTCTGATCCGCTACGCCGTGGCCACGTAGGTGCCGGCCGGCTTCTCCAGGACGATCATCGGTACGCCGTCCTCGCCCTGGGAGGTGCCCACCGCCTGGTAGCCCACGCGCCGGTACAGGCGCAGGCTGCTCTCGCTGCGGTGACCGGTGTGCAGCCGGAACCTGGTGGCCCCGCGCTCCCCGGCCAGTGCGGCCTCCGCCGCGCGCAGCAGTCGCGCGCCGATGCCGTGGCCCTGGAGGCGCGGGTGGACGCAGAGCTTGCCGATGGAGGCGGCGCCGTCGCCGGTCACGCTGCCCCGCACCGAGCCCACCACCTCCTCGCCGAGCCGCGCGACGAACACGCAGTCCTGGGTGACCTCCCCGCGCACCGAGTCCAGGCTCTGGACGAGCGGGTCGATGCGGTAGTTGCCGTAGAGCGCCGCCTCGCTCTGGAAGCACAGGTACTGCAACCTGAAGATCTGCTCCGCGTCCTGCTCGGTCGCCGCAGAGATGGTCACGCTCATGCCCATGTGCGCACGCCTCCCGCTCACCTGATCCGCTGTCGTTCCCGACTTCTATCCCCGCGCTTCGCGGGCCGCAACCTCCGAGGTGAGCAATCGCCGCAGACATCCCAGGCATCGGGAACGTTCCGGGCCGAGGCTGCCCTGTGAGATAGCCAACTCCCCCGCGATCTCCCGGTAGGTGAGGTCCCGCGGCGACAGCAGCGCCTCCAGCAGCCGCGGGCAGCGGCCCGGCAGCCGGCGCACCGCGTCGCGCAGCGCCCGCCGCCGGGAGGCGGCCAGGGCGAGGTGTTCGGGGGTGCGCTCGTGGTCGTCGGCGGGTTCGATGCCGTACGGCAGTTCCCGCCGGACCGTGCGGCGGGTGCGGCGCGCCTCGAGGCGCACGGCCCGGCGCAGCCAGCCCTGCGGATCGGGCGGTGGGCCGCCCGCCTCCATGCGCTCCAGCAGCCGGACCCAGACCGCCTGTTCCAGGTCGCCCGGTTCGGATCCGGACGCGTACGCCTCGGCCGACGCCTCGGCGGCGAGCAACGGGCCCAGGGCGGTGAGCAGGTCGTGCGTCATATGCGGCACGACGCGGCCGCCCCGGCGCGGGTTGCCGGAGCGGCCGTCGTTTCACCCCAACCGGGGCCGCGTCTCTCAGCCGTTGACGAAGTCCTCGCGGGCCAGCAGACCGGTGTCCGCGTTGTCGGTGAAGACGCCGTCGATGCCGGTCGCGAAGTACGCCCGGAAGACGCCGAAGACGTCACCGTAGGCGTCCGGGTCCGTGCCCCTGCGGAACTTCGGCGGCAGGAAGGGGTTCTCGTTGCGGACGGTCCACGGGTGCACGACCAGGCCCGCCGCGTGCGCGTCGCGGACGAGCGAGCTGGGCGTGGTGAGGTTGCCGTCCTTGTCCTTGGGGATGACCAGGTCGAAGGTCGGGCCGATGCCCTGGGCGTAGGAGGCGATCTCCTTCAGGCCCTTGGGGGTGATGAGGTCGGCCACGGTGCGCGGGTCGCCCGCCTCGACGAAGTCGTAGGGACGGCTGTCGGCGCCGGACAGCAGCACGGCGAGCGGGTTGCCGACGAGCCGGTTCAGGCGCTGGATGCTGCTCGGTTCGAAGGACTGGACGATGACCGGTGCGTCCTTCCCGTCCTTGCCGTGCTTGCGCAGCAGCCGGGCGACCCGCTCCTCCAGGCCGAGGCCGAGCTTGCGGAAGTAGGTGGGGTGCTTGGTCTCGGGGTAGATCCACACCTGCCGGCCGCGCCTGCGGGTCTGCTCGTCCTGCCACTTCAGGACCTCTTCGAAGGTGGGGACCTCCCAGCGCCCGTTGTAGAGGGTGTTGTGCGGGCGGTTCGCCGGGATGCGCTCGATGGCGCGCAGCGTCTTCAGCTCCGCCAGCGTGAAGTCCTCGGTGAACCAGCCGGTGGTGGGGACCCCGTCGAGGGTCTTGGTGGTCTTGCGGTCGGCGAACTCGGGGTGGTCGGCGACGTCCGTGGTGCCGCCGATCTCCGGCTCGTGCCGGCAGACCAGGTGACCGTCCTTGGTGGGCACCAGGTCACCGGCCTCGACGATGTGCGCGCCCAGGTCCAGGGCGAGGTTGTACGAGCCGAAGGTGTGCTCCGGCCGGTAGCCGCTGGCGCCCCGGTGGCCGATGATCGTGGGCACCGGCAGGCTCTTCAGTCCGCCGCCCGCCGGCCCGGTCGTGGTGCCGCCCGCCGCCCGCGCGGCGCCCGGCAGCCCGAGGACCGCGCCGCCCGCGCCGAGCACCGCCGCGCCGAGCAGCGCCCGCCGTCCGGTCGCGTGTTCCTGTCCGTCCGACCCCTGCGTCGCCATGACCGTCTCCTGCCCGTCGTGTCGTGGGTGGTGCGGGCCGGTGGTAGGGGGGTGCGCATGACATGAGGGAGACCTCGTGCCGAACACAGGGGTGACGCCGGATGTCGTAACGGGCACGGCGGGTGACGCACCGTCGGGCATGACCCGGGCCCGGCGGGGAACCCGCAGGGGGACGCGGCCGGCGCGGCGCGCGCGACCTCCGTCACATCGTTCCGTCCCGGTTTCCGGGGCGCTACGGAGTGCCGTCGCAGGTAAACATGCGTCAATAGTGCGTAAGACGTGGTGAGCCCGATGTGCAATCCGCCCGGGGCCGCGAGTATCGTCCTCACCTGCACAGACTCATACCGAATCCCTTGACACCGGAGGGCCCGTTGTCCCGCTTCGCGCTCATCAAGGCAGTGCTCGGTCCGATCATGCGCCTGATGTTCCGCCCACGGGTGGAGGGCGCGGAGCGCATCCCGGGCGACGGTCCGGTGATCCTGGCCGGCAACCATCTGACGTTCATCGACTCGATGATCCTGCCGCTGGTCTGCGACCGTCAGGTCTTCTTCATCGGCAAGGACGAGTACGTCACCGGCAAGGGCCTCAAGGGCCGGCTGATGGCCTGGTTCTTCACCGGCGTCGGCATGATCCCGGTCGACCGCGACGGCGGCAAGGGCGGCGTCGCGGCGCTGATGACCGGCCGGCGGATCCTGGAGGAGGGCCGGGTCTTCGGCATCTACCCCGAGGGCACCCGGTCCCCCGACGGCCGGCTCTACCGGGGGCGCACCGGCATCGCGCGGCTGACGCTGATGACCGGGGCTCCCGTCGTCCCGTTCGCCATGATCGGCACGGACAAGATCCAGCCCGGCGGGTCGGGGATGCCGCGGCCGAGCCGGGTCACCGTCCGGTTCGGCGAGCCGATGGAGTTCTCCCGCTACGAGGGGATGGACCGGGACCGGTATGTGCTGCGGGCGGTGACCGACTCGGTGATGACCGAGGTCATGCGGTTGTCCGGGCAGGAGTACGTGGACATGTACGCCACGAAGGCGAAGGCGGCGTAGGCCTCCGGCGGTCGGCCGGGGTCGCGCCGCTGGGGGACCGACGTTTTCCGGGTGCGGGTGATCTGCGGCTGAGCGCGCAGTTCCCCGCGCCCCTTTGGGGCACGCCTGCCTCAGGGCGCTTCTTCGAGGTGCCGGCCCCTCAGCAGGAACCACGCTGCCGCCGCCGTCGCCAGGAGGACCGCCGCGCCGGCGCCCGAGGCCAGGTGGAGGCCGTGGACGAAGGAGTCGCGGGCCGCCGTCAGCAGTGCTTCCGCGGTGGGCCGGGGCAGGGCCGACGCCGCCTCCACGGCGCCGCCCAGTGACTCGCGGGCCTGGGCCGGGGTGCCGGGCGGGCCGGTGAAGCCGCGGTAGGCGCCGGTCACGATCGAGCCGAGCAGGGCGATCCCGAGGGCGGCGCCGAGTTCGTACGCCGTCTCGGAGACCGCGGAGGCCGCGCCCGCCTGCTCCTTGGGGACTCCGGCCAGGACGACGTCGGCGGTCACCGTGAAGGAGAAACCGGCGCCTACGCCGACCACCAGCAGGGCCGCGCCCAGGAGCGGGTAGCCCGTCGAGGCGCTCAGCGTCGTCAGCCCGGCCAGTGCCAGGCCCACCGCGGCGAGTCCGCCGGAGACCACGGCCCGCACCGAAAAACGGCGGGCCGCGCGGCCGGCGACCAGACCCGCGGCGACCGCGCCGACGGCGGCGGGCACTTCGGCCAGCCCCGCCTCGAACGGCGCCCTGCCCTGCACCAGTTGCAGGTACTGGGAGAGGAAGAAGACCAGCCCGGACATGCCGAGAACGGTCAGGAGGTCGGCGAGGACGGCGCCGCTGAAGCCGCGGTCGCGGAACAGCCGCATGTCCAGCAGCGGCACCGGCAGTGTGAGCTGGCGGCGCACGAACCCGTGGAGCGCGGCCGCGCCGAGCAGTCCGGTGGCGAGGGCCACCGGGGTGGGCCCGTGGGCGGCGGCGTCCTTCACCGCGTACACGACGCCGATCACGCCGGCCAGCGAGAGCGTCACGCTCAGCAGGTCCCAGGGGCCGGGACGCGGGTTGCGGGACTCCGGCAGCGTCCGGACCCCGACGAGCACGAGGACCGCCATCACGGGCAGGTTGATGAGGAAGACCGAGCCCCACCAGAAGTGTTCGAGCAGGAATCCGCCGGCGACCGGGCCGACGGCCGTACCGGCGGAGGCGGTCGCGCCCCAGACGCCGACGGCGAGGCTGCGCTCGCGCGGGTCGGGGAAGATGTTGCGGATCAGCGCGAGGGTGGCGGGCATCAGGGTCGCGCCCGCGACACCGAGCAGCGCCCGCGCCGCGATCATCAGTTCGGGCGTCGTGGCGTAGGCGTTGAGGACGGAGACCGCGCCGAACGCCGTGGCACCGCCGAGCAGGACGCGCTTGCGGCCGACGCGGTCGCCGAGGCTGCCCATGGAGACGAGCAGACCGGCGATGACGAACGAGTAGACGTCGCCGATCCACAGCAACTGGGTGCCGGAGGGCTTCAGGTCCTCACTGATATAGGGGGTCGCGAGGCCGAGGACGGTCGCGTCGACGGCCACCAGCAGCACGGCCAGGACGAGGACGGAGAGCGCGAGCCAGCGGCCCGGACGCCTCTCCACCTCCGTCACCGTCGCCGGCCGCAGGGTGCTGGTCATGGTTCCTCTCTTCGTGTCGCTCCGCCGAGCAGCAGCTCGACGATCATGTGGGTGAAGTCCTTGGGGGCGACGCGGCCCTCGGCCACGGCCCAGGCTCCGGAGGCCAGCAGTCCGTACAGCGCCTCGGTCAGCCAGGCCGGGGTGAGGTCGATGCGGAACTCGCCGGTCGCCTGGCCGCGCCGGAACAGGGCCGTGACGCGGTCGTCGATGCGGGTCCAGCCCGCGTTCTGCTCCTCGCCCTCGAAGAGCTGGTTCTCGGTGTAGAGGAAGGCGAGCAGTCCGGCGGCCGACTCGATCGCGCGCACCAGACGCCGTACGGCCTCGCCCGCCGGTCCCTCGTCGAGGCGGGCCGTGTCGAGCGCGGCCTCGCACTCGGCGATGCCGAGCGACTCCAGCGCCCGGACGAGCGCGTCGCGCCCGGCGAAGTGGCGGTGCAGCGTGGCCCGGCTGATCCCGGCCGCCCTGGCGACCTCGTCCATGGTGGCGGTGGATTTCCGGGTGAGCAGGGCGGCTGCGCTGCGCAGCACGCGCTCACGGTCGACGGCCATGAGACAAGAGTAACCCATGTGAGACATCTATGTCTCATTACAGGCGCGTCCGTCTCACGGGCGGGGACCGGAGACGTGAAGCGGGCGGGAAGCGGGCAGTGGGAGCTGTGAGAGGCGGTGGGGCGGTGGGAGCTCAGTGCCAGGGCAGCTGTCCGCGCCGCTCCCAGTAGGCACGCGGCTCCTCGGCCAGTGCGTCGAGGCGGGCGAGCTGGTCCTCGTCGAGGTCCACGGCCGGGGCGTGCAGGTTGGACGCGAGCTGGGCGGCGGTGGCCGCGCCGGACAGCACGACGCCCGCCCACGGCCGGTGCAGGACCAGCGCGAGGGCGACCGCGTCGCAGTCCATGCCGGTCTCCCGGGCCACGGCCCGCAGCGCCTCGGGGGCGTCCGGCCCGGCGAGCCGCCCGTTGGCCATGCCCTCCTTGACGATCACCGTGAGCCCGGCGTCGTGCGCCTCGGCCAGGGCGGGCCCCGCCGAGGTCTCCAGGGCGTTGTACGTCGACTGGACGGTACGGAAGAGGGGCTCGCCGTCGACCGTCACGGCCATCGCGGCGCGGATGGCGTCGGCCTGCGCGGGGCCGCTGGTGGAGAAGCCGATGGTGAGGCCCCGCCCGGCGGCCTCCGCCAGCTCGGTGTGCAGCTTCTGGTCGGTGAGGGCGGGGCTGTCCGGCGTCACCGAGTGGATCTGGTACAGGTCGAGCCGGTCCCCGAGCAGTTCGGCGCTCTCCGCGCGCTGCCGCTCGTAGGTGGCGAGGCTGTGGTCCTTGACCTCGTGGTGCTCGGCGTCGGTGCGCCAGTCGGCGGTGTAGGTGTAGCCCCACTTGCTGCCTACGACGACGTCGCCGGCCTCGGGGCGGGCGCGCAGCCAGTCGGCGAGGAACTCCTCGGAGCGACCGTAGGAGCGGGCGGCGTCGAAGTAGCGGACGCCCTGCGCGTAGGCGGCGTCCAGGAGTTCGTGGGTGCGCGCGCGCAGGGCGTCGACGGTGCGGTCGGACGGGAGGTCCCGCTCGCGGCCGAGGTTGATGTAGCCGGGGCGCCCGACGGCGGCGAGCCCCAGGCCCATGTGGCAGGTGGCAGTCGTGGCTGAGGCCAGCCGGGCGAAGGGCATCACAGGCTCCGTTCGGTCGGTTCCTCGCGGTGTGTGGACCAACGTATCCCGTGCCGCCCCGCCCGTCGCGACCTGCTACTTCCTCGGCTGCTTGGCGTTGGCCCAGGCGTGCTGCGCCGCCACGTCCGCCTTCACCTCGGCGAGCTGGACGGCGACCGCGCTCGGTGCGGTGCCGCCGCGGCCGCTGCGGGAGGCGAGGGCGCCGGGAACGTCGAGGACCGTACGCACCTCGGGGGTGAGATGGGCGGAGATCTCCGCGAACTGCTCGTCGGTCAGCTTGTCCAGCTCCTTGCCCTCGGCCTCGGCGACCTTGACGCACTCGCCGGCCACCTCGTGCGCCACCCGGAACGGCACGCCCTGCCTGACCAGCCACTCGGCGATGTCGGTGGCGAGCGAGAAGCCGGCCGGGGCCAGTTCCTCCATCCGCTCGCGGTGGACGGTGAGGGTGGCCATCATGCCGGTGAAGGCGGGCAGCAGGACCTCCAGCTGGTCGCAGGAGTCGAAGACGGGCTCCTTGTCCTCCTGCAGGTCACGGTTGTACGCGAGGGGCAGCGCCTTGAGGGTCGCCATGAGCCCCGTCAGGTTGCCGATCAGCCGGCCGGACTTGCCGCGGGCCAGCTCCGCGATGTCCGGGTTCTTCTTCTGCGGCATGATCGACGAGCCGGTGGAGAAGGCGTCGTGCAGGGTCACGAAGGAGAACTCCTTCGTGTTCCAGAGGATGACCTCCTCGGCGATCCGGGAGAGGTTCACGCCGATCATCGCGGTGATGAAGGCGAACTCGGCGACGAAGTCACGGGAGGCCGTGCCGTCGATGGAGTTGCCGACGCTGCCGTGCTCGAAGCCGAGGTCCGCGGCCACCGCCTCGGGGTCCAGGCCGAGGGAGGAACCCGCCAGGGCGCCCGAGCCGTACGGCGACACGGCCGTCCGCTCGTCCCACTGGCGCAGCCGCTCGGCGTCCCGGGACAGCGACTGCACGTGCGCGAGGACGTGGTGGGCGAAGAGCACCGGCTGGGCGTGCTGGAGATGGGTGCGGCCGGGCATCGCCAGGTCGGGGTGGGCATCGGCCAGCCCGATCAGCGCGTCCTGGAGGTCGGCGATCAGGCCGCCGATGATCCGGGCGTGGTCGCGCAGGTACATGCGGAACAGGGTGGCGACCTGGTCGTTGCGGGAGCGGCCGGCGCGCAGCTTGCCACCGAGGTCGGGGCCGAGGCGCTCCAGCAGGCCGCGTTCCAGAGCGGTGTGGACGTCCTCGTCGGCGATGGTGCCGACGAAGTCGCCGGACGCCACGTCCGCCTCCAGCCGGTCGAGCCCGGCCAGCATGCGCTCGAGTTCGTCGTCCGTGAGCAGGCCCGCCCTGTGCAGCACGCGCGCGTGGGCGCGCGAACCGGCGATGTCGTAGGGCGCGAGCCGCCAGTCGAAGTGGACGGACGCGGACAGCTTCGCCAGGGCCTCGGCGGGACCGTCGGCGAACCGGCCGCCCCAGAGCCGTACGTCACCGCTGTTGCTGCTCACTTGCGTAGCTCCTCGAGGGTCTGGATGTGCCACCGCCTCCCCACCCGGGAGCGAGGAGACGGTTGCCAGGCTAGTGCGTGCGGGGCGCCCCCGGCGGATCAGGCGGTCAGGCCAGGTCGCGCTTGGCGGCGATCTTCGACGACAGGCCGTAGATGTCGATGAAGCCCTTGGCCGCGGCCTGGTCGAACGTGTCGCCCGTGTCGTAGGTGGCCAGGTTGAAGTCGTAGAGCGAGGACTCGGAGCGCCGGCCGGTGACGACGGCGCGGCCGCCGTGCAGGGTCATCCGGATGTCGCCCGAGACGTGCTGGTTGGCCTCGTTGATGAAGCCCTCCAGGGCGCGCTTGAGCGGGGAGAACCACTGGCCGTCGTAGACCAGTTCGCCCCAGCGCTGCTCGACCTGCCGCTTGTAACGGGCCAGTTCGCGCTCGACGGTGACGTTCTCCAGCTCCTGGTGGGCGGTGATCAGGGCGATCGCGCCCGGAGCCTCGTACACCTCGCGGGACTTGATGCCGACCAGCCGGTCCTCGACCATGTCGATCCGGCCGATGCCCTGGGCGCCGGCGCGCTCGTTGAGCTGCTGGATGGCCTGCAGGACGGTGACGGGCTTGCCGTCGACGGCGACCGGGACACCCTCCTTGAAGGTGATGATCACCTCGTCGGCCTCGCGCGGGAGGGCCGGGTTCTGGGTGTACTCGTAGATGTCCTCGATCGGGGCGTTCCAGATGTCCTCGAGGAAGCCGGTCTCGACGGCGCGGCCGAAGACGTTCTGGTCGATGGAGTACGGGGACTTCTTGGTGGTCGCGATCGGGAGGTTCTTCTCCTCGCAGAACGCGATGGCCTTGTCCCGGGTCATCGCGTAGTCACGGACCGGGGCGATGCACTTGAGGTCGGGGGCGAGGGCGACGATGCCGGCCTCGAAGCGGACCTGGTCGTTGCCCTTGCCGGTGCAGCCGTGGGCGACCGTGGTGGCGCCGTGCTTCTGGGCGGCGGCGACGAGGTGCTTGACGATGGTCGGCCGGGAGAGGGCCGAGACCAGCGGGTACCGGTCCATGTAGAGGGCGTTGGCCTTGATCGCCGGGAGGCAGTACTCGTCGGCGAACTCGTCCCTGGCGTCCGCGACCTCGGCCTCGACGGCACCGCAGGCGAGCGCGCGCTTGCGGATGACGTCCAGGTCCTCGCCGCCCTGGCCGACGTCGACCGCAACGGCGATGACCTCGGCGCTCGTCTCCTCGGCGATCCAGCCGATGGCGACGGAGGTGTCCAGACCGCCTGAGTAGGCGAGTACGACGCGCTCGGTCACGGGTTTCTCCTCACAGTGCATTGGCTACATGCATGAGTATGCAGGAGTCTGCATGATTCGTCAATCTCGTCGGGTGTGAACACGCGGAGCCGCTCTTCCGTACCTCGCGCTGTGGCCGCCCCGAAGCAGCGCCGGCCGGGGCGGCCACCGCACGATCGTTCTCGGCCAAGTCCTTAGACAGCCGAAGGAAACGCCTCGATAATCGGTCGACATGGGAAAGACCTACGAGCGCATAGACGGCAGGCTGCGGGCGTTCATCGAGGCGCAGCCCCTCTTCTTCACCGCGACCGCCCCGCTGTCCGGCGACGGCACCGTCAACCTCTCCCCCAAGGGCCTCAGGGGTTCCTTCGCCGTGCTCGACGAGCACACCGTGGCCTACCTGGACTTCGCCGGGTCCAACGCGGAGACCGTGGCGCACCTGCGGGAGAACGGGCGGATCACCCTCATGTGGTGCGCCTTCCAGGGGCCGCCCACCGTCGTCCGCGTGCACGGCCGGGGCGAGCCGGTCTTCCGCGACGACCCGCGCTTCGGGGAACTCCTCACGCGCTTCCCGGACATCGACCCGTCCACGCACGGGCTGCGCGCGATCATCGTCGTCCGGGCCGAACTGGTGCGGGACACCTGCGGCTACGCGGTGCCCTTCATGGCCTACGAGGCCGACCGCGACCTGCACGGCAAGCGGTTCGCACGCGAGGACGACGCCTCGCTGAGCGCGTACTTCGCCGGGAAGGACCACGTGGCCACCAGCCTGGACGGACTTCCCGGCCTGCCGCTGCCGCTCCCGCCGTCCACCGCCTGAGCCGCTCAGCCGAGCGGGAGGCGCACCGTGAACGTCGTCGCCCCCGGGCGGGACTCCAGGTCCACGCTCCCGCCGTGCGCCTCGGTCACCGCCGCCACGATCGACAGGCCGAGGCCCGCTCCGGCGCCCCCGGAGGCCCCGGTGCGGCGGCGGTCGGCGCGGGTGAAGCGCTCGAAGACGCCCGGCTGGACCTCCTCGGGGACGCCGGGGCCGTCGTCGCGGACCTGGAGGACGGCCGCCGGGCCGTCGGTCTCCAGCGACACCGTCACCTTGGTGCCGGCAGGGGTGTGCAGCCGCGCGTTGGCCAGCAGGTTGGCGAGCACCTGCTGGAGCCGGTGGGCGTCGCCGGTCACCGTCACCGGCTCCTCCGGCAGCTCCATGGTCCAGCGGTGCCCGGGACCGGCGGCGCGGGCGTCGGTCACCGCGTCCAGGACCAGACGGGTCAGGTCGACCGGGCGGCGCTCCAGCGGCCGGCCCGCGTCCAGACGGGCCAGGAGCAGCATCTCGTCGACCATCACGCCCATCCGGGCGGACTCCGCGGCGATGCGCTCCAGTGCGCGGGTGACCTCGGGCGGCACCGGCCCGGGATGCAGCAGGGCGAGCTCCGCGTGACCGCGGACGGAGGCGACCGGGGTGCGCAGCTCGTGGCTGGCGTCGGCGGCGAAGCTGCGCAGCCGCTCCTCGCTGGCGTGCCGTTTGGTGAGCGCGTCCTCGACGTGGTGCAGCATCCGGTCGAAGGCGGTGGCGACCCGGCCCACCTCGCTGCGCGGGTCGGACTCCGGGCCCCGCGGCGGCAGCGTCACCTCACCGCTGGCCAGCGGGAGCTCGCTGACCCGGGTGGCGGTCGCCGCGACCCGGCTCAGCGGCCGCAGCGACCAGCGCACCCACAGGGCCCCGGTGACACCGGCCAGCGCGAGGGCCGCGCCGAACACGACGGCTGCGACCAGCTCGAGGCGGCGCACGGTGGCCTCCACCGGCTCCAGCGGAAGGCCGGTGATCAGCACGTCGCCGTCCTCGCCGCGGGTGGCGACGACGCGGTAGCGGTGCAGGGACGACAGGCCGACGGTGTGCGCGGCGCCGTCGAGCGGCACCCGGGCCAGCTCGGCCTGGTCGTGCGGGGTGAGCCGGGCGGTCAGGTCGGTGGAGTCGTCGGAGTCCACGCCGGGCACGACGGCGGCGTTGGTCACCCGGCCGTGCACCAGGCGGGCGCCGAACGTGCCGGACGCCTGCCGACGGGTGTCGCCGTGCTCGTCGCCGTCGTGGTCGGTGCGGGGCGGCGCGCCGTGCTCCAGGCTCGCCGGGTAGCGGGCACCGACGTCCCGCAGCTGCTGGTCGACGCGGCTGGTCAGGAAGCCGTCGAGCTCCACCACGGCGGCCACGCCGACGGCGGCGCAGCTGACCGCGAGCAGCACCACCAGGCCCGCCGTCAGCCGGGCCCGCAGGGTGCGCGGCCGGGGCAGCCGCCGGAGCCATCGGCCCGCCGTCGCCCACACCGCCCTCACCGCACCGCCGGCTTCAGCACGTAACCGGCCCCCCGCACCGTGTGGATCATCGGCTCGCGGCCCGCGTCCACCTTCTTGCGCAGGTAGGAGATGTACAGCTCCACCACATGGGCCTGACCGCCGAAGTCGTACGACCACACGCGGTCGAGGATCTGCGCCTTGCTGAGCACCCGCCGGGGGTTGTTCATCAGGAAGCGCAGCAGCTCGAACTCGGTCGGGGACAGCTCGATCAGCTCTCCGCCCCGGCTGACCTCGCGGGCGTCCTCGTCCATCACCAGGTCGCCCACGGTGAGCCGTGGCCCGTCCTCCCCCAGCTGCCGGGCCATGCCCGCGCGCCGCATCAGTCCGCGCAGCCGGGCGACGACCTCCTCCAGGCTGAAGGGCTTGGTCACGTAGTCGTCGCCGCCGGCGGTGATCCCCGCGATGCGGTCCTCCACCGCGTCCCGCGCAGTGAGGAAGAGCACGCAGACGTCCGGCTTCACCTCGTGCAGCGAGCGCAGCACGGCGAAGCCGTCGGTGTCCGGGAGCATCACGTCGAGGACGACCGCGTCGGGCAGCAGGTCGCGGGCCTCGGCGACGGCTCCCGCGCCGTCGCCCGCCGAACGCACCTCCCAGCCCTGGTAGCGCAGGGCACCGCTGAGGACCTCGGCGAGGTCGGGGTCGTCGTCGACGACGAGGACCCGTATGGGGCTGCCGTCGGGCCGGGTGAGGGCGTGCGGACCGGGGCGGGCGGGACCGGTCGGGGGGGCGGGGGAAGCGTTCATGGCCCCTCCAGCATCCCCCGCCGCGCGACTTCTCCGCGAGGCCCGTCCCTCTGAGTTTCCTGTGAGTGGCCCCACGCCGTGCCGCCCGCGCAACCGCACGGACACCCCGCCGATCGCCCCGCGGACCGCCGTCGAGCCCCCTTCGGGCACCGTGCGGGCACCTGCGGCGGGTCCCGCGTGAGATCCGCGTGAGATCCCGGTGAGAGCCCGCTCGGGTGCGCTCTGAGTTCCCTGTGGGTCGGCCGGGCGGGGCCCGGCGTCTCAGAGCGCCCTCAGAAGTTGGCGCCGCACAGTTGCGTCCCGGACAGGTGAAAGGACGCGAACCATGACGACGGTCCAAGAGCGGCGGGCTGCTCCGCCCGTACCGCCGGCCCCCCGGCGCTCCCCGGCCTCAGCCGTGCTCCTGGCGCTGTGGACCGGGGCCGCCGCCGTGATCGCCCTGTGGTGGTTCGGCACGGACTCGGTCGTGGGCACCGCGGGCTGGCTGACCGGCGCGGGCCGGATCGCCGGACTGCTGTGCGGGTACGCCTGCGCGGTGCTGGTCGGTCTGATGGCCCGGGTCCCGCTGCTGGAACGGCGGGTCGGCTCGGACCGGGTGGCACGGTGGCACGCGATGGCCGGCCGGTACACCGTCTGCCTGCTGGTCGCGCACGTGGTGCTGATCCTCGCCGGGTACGCGGCCCAGGACCGTGCCTCCCTGTGGCACGAGACGGTCACGGTGGTCATGGACTACCCGGAGATGCTGAAGGCGACGGCCGGCACGGTCGTCCTCCTCGCGGTCGGGATCACCTCGGCGCGCGCGGTGCGCCGCCGCACCAGCTACGAGTTCTGGTACTACGTGCACCTGCTCACCTACGCGGCGGTGTTCCTCGCCTTCGGGCACCAGCTCGCACTGGGCAACGAGTTCAACGGCCGTCTCCTGGCCACCGGCGCCTGGTACGCGCTCTACCTGGGCGTCGCGGCCCTGGTGGTGTGGTTCCGGTTCCTCGCCCCGGTACGGCTGAACCTGCGCCACCGGCTGCGGGTGGAGTCCGTGCACCACGAGGCGCCCGGGGTCTACTCGGTCGTGATGCGCGGCCGCCGGCTCGACGAGCTCGGCGCGCAGCCGGGGCAGTTCTTCCGCTGGCGGTTCCTGGGTGAGGGCATGGGCTGGACGTCCACGCCGTACTCGCTGTCGGCGCCGCCGCGGCCGGACCTGCTGCGCATCACGGTGAAGGCGCTCGGCGACCACAGCGCGGCCGTGCCGCTGCTGCGGCCGGGCACACGGGTGTGGGCGGAGGGCCCCTACGGCTCGATGACCGCCGACCGGCGCACCTCGCACAAGTCCCTGCTGATCGCGGCCGGCGTCGGCATCACCCCGATGCGGGCGCTGTTCGAGACGCTGCCCGGTGACGTCACGCTCCTGTACCGGGCCCGCACGGCGGAGGACCTCGCCCTCGGCGCCGAGCTGGAGGAGATCGCGCGGTGGCGCGGGGCGCGGGTGCTGTACGCGCTCAACGGCCCGCGCGGGGAGCGGCCGCCGTTCACCGTCGAGGCCCTGCGGGGCGCCGTCGCCGACCTCGCCGGGCACGACGTCTACATCTGCGGCCCCCATGCCTTCGCCCAGGACCTGTACCGGGTGCTGCGCGCCGCCGGAGTGCCGGACCGGCGTATCCACCACGAGTCGTTCGAGCTGTGAGGTCCCCTTGCACGCGTTGAAGAAGAACCGTCCGCTGCGCCGCGTCGTGCTGGCGAGCGCCGCCACCGTCTCCGGACTGGTGATGCTGCTGTCGCTGAAACCGCACACGCCGCCGGAGATCGCCACGGCGCCCGCCCCCGCCGTCTCCGGCGGCTCCGGCGCCACCGCCGGGCCGGACGGATCCGGGTCGTCGTCCGGTGGATCGTCGTCCGGCGGGACCTCGTCCGGCGGCGGGAGCACGGGCACGAAGACCACCACGGGGCAGACGGTGCAGACCCGCTGGGGCCCGGTCCAGGTGCGGATCACCGTGAAAAACGGGAAGATCACCGATGTGACCGCGGTCTCCTACCCCTCGGAGAACCCCAGGGACCAGCAGATCAACGGTTACGCGATCCCCCGGCTGAGGAGGCAGGCGCTGGCCGCGCAGAGCGCCCGGATCGACGGGGTGTCGGGCGCCACCTACACCAGCGACGGTTACCGACAGTCGCTCCAGTCCGCACTGGACTCGGCCGGACTCTGAACATCCGCCGGGCGCTGAACGCACCGCCGCCCCGGCACGTATTGCAGGGCCAAGGGACCACGCCACCCCCCTTGCCCCGTCCACGGAGGAACCGTGACCACCACGCTCGCAGGAGGCCGCGCCGCCCGGCGCCAGACGATGCGCCGCATCCGGCCGCGCCGCTCCCCCGCCGTTCCGCTGCTGCTCGCCGTGTGGGCGGGCGCGGCGGCCGTGCTCTGGCTGTGGTGGATGAACACCCCGTCCGTCGCGGGCACCGGCGGGCGGATCCTCAACGCGGGCCGGATCACCGGCCTGCTGGCCGGCTATCTCATGGCGCTGGTCGTGCTGCAGATGGCCCGGGTGCCCGCCCTGGAACGGAGGGTGGGCTCGGACCGGGTCGCCCGCTGGCACGCCATGAGCGGCCGCTACACGCTCTGCCTGGTCCTCGCGCACGTCTTCCTCACCATGTGGGGCTACGCGCTGCAGGCCGGCAAGACGCTCGGTGACATCGTCCAGCAGACCGTCGACTCCATCAACCAGCTGCCCGACATGGGCAAGGCCGCCGTCGGCACCGGCCTGCTGATCGTGATCGGCCTGGTCTCGATCGGCCCGGTCCGCCGCCGGATGCCGTACGACACCTGGTACCACGTGCACCTGTTCACGTACGCGGCGGTGTTCCTCACCTTCTGGCACCAGATCACCACCGGCAACGACTTCGCCGTCGAGCCGGCCGCCAAGACCTTCTGGTACGGGCTGTACGGCGCGGTGACGGCGCTGGTGGTCTGGTACCGGATCCTCACCCCGATCCGGCTGAACCTGAAGCACCGGATGCGGGTCGAGGCGGTGATCGAGGAGACGCCGGGGATCGTGTCCGTGCTGATCGGCGGCAGCAAGCTGCACCGGATGGGCGCGGAGGCCGGGCAGTTCTTCCGCTGGCGGTTCCTGGCGCCGGGGATGCGGTTCAGCTCCCACCCGTACTCGCTGTCGGCGGCACCCCGCCCGGACCTGCTGCGCATCACCGTGAAGGCGATCGGCGACCACAGCGCCCGGCTGCGCGAGCTCGCCCCGGGCACCCGGGTGTGGGCGGAGGGCCCGTACGGCGCCCTGACCGCGTCCCGGCGCAGCCGCGGCAAGGTGCTGCTGGTCGCGGGCGGTGTCGGCATCACCCCGATGCGGGCGCTGTTCGAGACGTTGCCCGGCGCGGCCGGGGACATCACCCTGCTCTACCGGGCCAACAGCACCCAGGACCTGGCCCTGTGGGACGAGCTGGCGAAGATCGCGGACGAGCGCGGCGCCCGGCTGATGTACGCGGTCAACAGTCCGGACGGGGAGCGCCCCGACATCTCCGCCGAGTCCCTGCGGCGGAAGATCCCCGACATCGACCACCACGACGTCTTCATGTGCGGGCCGAACGGCTTCGCGCAGTCGGTGTACGAGGCGCTGCGCGGCGCGGGGGTCCCCGCCCGCCGTATCCATCACGAGTCGTTCGAGATGTGAGCGACGGGAACCCCGACCATCCGGACTTCACGGAAATCAGGAGCTCAGGAGCGATGAGGAAGAGCCACCCCGTCCGACGTGCCGTGCTCGCCGGTGCCGCCACCGTCTCCGGCATCGTGCTGCTGCTGTCGTTGAAGCCTGCGTCCGACCCGGCCGCCGCCGCGGCGGCGGGCGGCGCGGCGCCGCAGCAGACCGCGTCGGCGCAGGACTCGCCCCAGGGCGGCGCCCGGGGCACCGGTGACGGCACGGTCACCGGGACCGTCGCCCAGACGCAGTACGGGCCCGTCCAGGTCCGCCTCACGGTGAGCGGCGGAAAGATCACCAAGGCGGAGGCCGTGCAGGCCCCGAAGGGCGGGCTCAGCAGCCAGAAGACCGAACTGGCCGTGCCCAGGCTCAACCAGGAGACGGTGGCCGCGCAGAGCGCGCGGATCGACGCGGTGTCCGGGGCCACCTACACCAGCGGCGGCTACAAGAAGTCGCTCCAGTCGGCGCTGGACCGGATGAAGACGGCCGGGTCCTCGTCCGCCGACAAGGGCGGCGGCACGGCGTCCGGATCGGCGTCCCCGAGCTCCTCCGGTGCCTCGGGCACGTCGGGCTCCTCCGGGTCGTCCTCGGGCTCCTCCCGGACCCGCACCCTCACCGGCAAGGTCGTCCAGACCCAGTACGGTCCGGTCCAGGTCCGTATCACGGTGAGCGGCGGAAAGATCACCAAGGCGGACGCGGTACAGGCCCCCCAGGGCGGGCTCAGCAGCCAGAAGACCCAGCTCGCCGTGCCCAGGCTCAACCAGGAGGCGCTCGCGGCCGGCAGCGCGGACATCGACGCGGTGTCCGGGGCCACCTACACCAGCGGCGGCTACAAGAAGTCGCTGCAGTCGGCGCTGGACCAGGCCGGTGGCTGAGGCCGTGGCCGAGCAGCCGGCAGGAGCTCCCGCCGCGGTGCGTCACGTGGAGGAGGTCATGGGGACCGTCTTCTCCTTCGACGTCCGCGGCGGGGAACCGGATGCGGTCCGCGCGGCGCTGGGCGAGGCCGTCGCCGGGCTGCGGCGGGCCGACGAGGTGTTCAGCACCTACCGCGACGGCAGCCAGGTCTCCCGGCTGGCGCGCGGCGAACTGACCGTCGAGGAGTGCGAGCCCGAGGTCGCCGAGGTGCTCGGTCTCGGCGCCGAGGCCGAGCGCGCCAGCGACGGCTGGTTCAGCCTGCGCTACGAGGGGCGGCTCGACCCGACCGGCATCGTCAAGGGCTGGGCGGCCGAACGGGCGGCCCGGCGGATCGCGGCGGCCGGCGCGAGCGGGGTCAGCGTCAACGGCGGCGGGGACGTCCAGCTGCTCGGCGCGCCCGAGCCGCGGCGGCCCTGGCGGATCGGGGTGTCGGACCCGCTCCGGCCGGGCGGGCTGGCCGCGGTGATCTCCACGGCCGGGGCGGCGGAGCTGGCCGTCGCGACCTCGGGCACGGCCGAGCGCGGCGCCCACATCGTGGACCCCCGCACGGGCCGCTCCGCGGTGACCGACCTGGTGGCCGTCACGGTGGTCGCCCCGCGGCTGACCTGGGCCGACTGCTGGGCCACGGCCGCCTTCGCGATGGGTTCACGGGAGGGGCTGGCCTGGCTGGAGTCCCTCCCGGACGTGGAGGCCCTGCTGATCACGGCGGGCGACGAGGTGCGCTGCACGGGAGGTCTGGCGGCGCGGCTGGGCTGATCCGGCCCCCGCCCGGATGGGACCGCGCGCCGGACACAGGCGTGGCGGAGGGGGCGTACCGATGCCGGTACGCCCCCTCCGCCATGCCTCAGTTGCCGTTCTGGGCAAGCCTCAGCAGGTGGTCCGCGAGAGCCTGACCGCCGGTGGGGTCACGGCTGATCAGCAGGAGAGTGTCGTCGCCTGCGATGGTGCCGAGGATGTCCTGCAGCTCGGCCTGGTCGATCGCCGAGGCCAGGAACTGGGCGGCCCCCGGCGGGGTGCGCAGGACCACGAGGTTGGCGGAGGCCTCCGCGGAGATCAGCAGCTCCTGCGACAGCCGCCGCATCCGCTCCTCCTTCGCCGACCCTCCGAGCGGGGCGCGCGGGGTGCGGAAACCGCCCTCGCTCGGCACCGCGTAGATGAGGTCGCCGTCGGTGTTGCGGATCTTCACCGCGTTCAGCTCGTCCAGGTCACGGGAGAGCGTCGCCTGGGTGACACTCAGCCCGTCGTCGGCCAGCAGCTTCGCCAACTGGCTCTGCGAACGCACCGGTTGCCGGTTGAGGATGTCCACGATCCGGCGGTGGCGTGCGGTGCGGGTCTGCGGCACGGCCGGTCCGGCCCCGTTCTGCCCGTGGTCCTCCTGCGCCTGACTCATCGTCGTCCCATTCTCCGGATCATCCGTCCCCCTTGGCCACGTCCAGGACGCCGGGCAGCGCCCCGAGGAAGGCGTCCACCGCGTCGTCGCCGAGGTTCAGCGGCGGCATCAGCCGTACGACGTCGGGGGCGGGCGCGTTCACGAGGAAGCCGGCGTCCTGAGCCGCCTGCTGCGTCTGCGGCGCGAGCGGCTCGGTGAGCACGATACCCAGGAGCAGCCCCGCGCCCCGGACGTGGGCGACCAACGGGTGGCCGAGGGACTCGATCCCCTCCCGCAGCCGCTCGCTCTGCCGCTTGACGTTGTCCAGGAGTCCCTCGCCCGCGATGGTGTCGAGGACGGCGAGTCCGGCGGCGCAGGCGACCGGGTTGCCACCGAAGGTGGTGCCGTGCTGTCCCGGCCGGAGCAGCCCGGCGGCGCGCCCGAAGGCGACGGTGGCGCCGAGCGGCAGCCCGCCGCCGAGGCCCTTGGCGAGGGTGACGACGTCCGGCAGCACGCCCTCGTGGGCCTGGTACTCGAACCAGTGGCCGGTCCGGCCGATGCCGGTCTGCACCTCGTCGAGGACCAGCAGCGAGCCGGTGCCCGCCGTGATCGCCCGGGCCGCCTTGAGATAGCCGGCCGGGGGCACCACCACCCCGTTCTCGCCCTGGATCGGCTCGATGACGACCAGGGCCGTCTCCTCGGTGACGGCGGCGGCCAGGGCCTGCGCGTCTCCGTAGGGCACGTGTGTGACGTCGCCGGGCAGCGGGCGGAACGGCGCCTGCTTGCCGGGCTGCCCGGTGAGCGCGAGGGCGCCCATGGTGCGGCCGTGGAAGCCGCCCTCGGTGGCGACCATGTGGGTGCGCCCGGTCAGCCGGCCGATCTTGAAGGCGCCCTCGTTGGCCTCGGCGCCGGAGTTGCAGAAGAAGACCCTGCCGTCCCGGCCGAAGAGCTGGAGCAGCCGTTCGGCGAGCGCGACCGGCGGTTCGGCGACGAACAGGTTGGAGACATGGCCGAGGGAGGCGATCTGCCGGCTCACGGCCTCGACGACGGCCGGGTGGGCGTGGCCGAGGGCGTTGACCGCGATGCCGCCGACGAAGTCGGTGTACTCCTTGCCGTCCGCGTCCCACAGTTTCGCGCCCTCGCCGCGCACCAGGGGCAGCCGCGGAGTGCCGTAGTTGTTCATGAGCGCGCCCTGCCAGCGCGCGGTCAGTTCCTCGTTGCTCAAGACTCCCCCTGTTCGTGCCGGTCGCCCTGGTCGGCCCCGTTGCCGCGGTCGCCCTGGCCGGCCGGCGTGTCGTCGGGCACGACCATGGTGCCGATGCCCTCGTCGGTGAAGATCTCCAGCAGGATCGAGTGCTGCACCCGGCCGTCGATGACGCGGGCGGTGGTGACGCCGTTGCGCACGGCGTGCAGGCAGCCCTCCATCTTCGGCACCATGCCCGAGGACAGCTCCGGCAGCAGCTTCTCCAGCTGGGACGCGGTCAGGCGGCTGATCACCTCGTCGCTGTGCGGCCAGTCCTCGTAGAGGCCCTCGACGTCCGTGAGGACCATGAGGGTTTCGGCCCCCAGTGCCGCAGCGAGTGCCGCAGCAGCCGTATCAGCATTGACGTTGTAGACATGTCCGTCGTCCTGACTGCGGGCGATGGAGGAGACGACCGGGATGCGGCCGTCGGCGAGCAGGGCCCGGATCGCGCCCGTGTCGATCTCGGTGATCTCGCCCACCCGCCCGATGTCGACGAGCTCGCCGTCGATCTCGGGCGTGTGCCTGGTGGCGGTGATGGTGTGCGCGTCCTCGCCGGTCAGGCCGACGGCGAGCGGGCCGTGCTGGTTGAGCAGCCCGACCAGCTCCCGCTGCACCTGCCCGGCCAGCACCATGCGGACGACGTCCATGGCGTCCTCGGTGGTGACGCGCAGGCCGGCCTTGAACTCGCTGACGATGCCGTGCCGGTCGAGGGCGGCGCTGATCTGCGGGCCGCCGCCGTGCACCACGACCGGCTTGAGACCGGCGTGCCGCAGGAAGACCACGTCCTGGGCGAAGGCGGCCTTCAACTCCTCGTTCACCATGGCGTTGCCGCCGAACTTGATGACGACGGTCTTGCCGTGGTGCCGGGTCAGCCAGGGCAGCGCCTCGATGAGGATCTGGGCCTTGGGCAGCGCGGTGTGCTTGCGCGTGGTTCCCGTGCTCGCGTGGCTCATGAGGAGTAGGCGCTGTTCTCGTGGACGTAGTCGGCGGTCAGGTCGTTGGTCCAGATGGTGGCGGTCTCGATGCCGGCGGCGAGGTCGGCGACGATGTGCACCTCGCGGTAGCGCATGTCGACGTGTTCGCGGTCCTCGCCGACACCGCCGTTCTTGCAGACCCAGACGCCGTTGATGGCGACGTTGAGCTGGTCGGGCTCGAAGGCCGCGCCGGTGGTGCCGATCGCCGACAGCACGCGGCCCCAGTTGGGGTCCTCGCCGTGGATCGCGCACTTGAGGAGGTTGTTGCGGGCGATCGAGCGGCCCACCTCCACGGCGTCCTCCTCGGTGGCCGCGTTGACCACCTCGACCCTGATGTCCTTGCTGGCGCCCTCGGCGTCCCGCACGAGCTGCTGTCCGAGGTCGTCGCACACGGCCCGCACGGCCTCCGCGAACTCCTCGTAGGCGGGGGTGACCTCGGCGGCGCCGGAGGCCAGGAGCAGCACGGTGTCGTTGGTGGACATGCAGCCGTCGGAGTCGACGCGGTCGAAGGTGACCCGGGTGGCGGCGCGCAGGGCGCGGTCCAGCGTCCCGGCGTCGACGTCGGCGTCCGTGGTGAGGACGACCAGCATGGTGGCCAGGCCCGGCGCGAGCATCCCGGCGCCCTTGGCCATGCCGCCGACGGTCCAGCCCTCCTTGGTCACCACGGACGTCTTGTGGACGGTGTCGGTGGTCTTGATGGCGATGGCGGCCTTCTCGCCGCCGTGCTCGGACAGCTGGGCGGCGGCCGTCTCGACCCCCGGGAGCAGCTTGTCCATGGGGAGCGTCACGCCGATCAGCCCTGTGGAGCAGACGGCCACCTCGATGGCGCCGACACCGAGGACGTCGGCGGTCTTCTCGGCGGTGGCGTGCGTGTCCTGGAAGCCCTTGGGGCCGGTGCAGGCGTTGGCGCCGCCCGAGTTGAGGATCACGGCCGAGAGCCGTCCGTCCTTCAGCACCTGCTGCGACCACAGCACCGGCGCCGCCTTGACGCGGTTGGAGGTGAAGACGCCCGCGGCGGCGCGGCGCGGACCGGTGTTGACCACGAGGGCCAGGTCCGGGTTGCCGTTCTCCTTGATTCCGGCGGCGATGCCGGCCGCCGTGAATCCCTTGGCTGCCGTGACGCTCACGGTGCGACTCCGATCGTGGAAAGTCCGGTGGACTCGTCGAGCCCGAGGGCGATGTTCATGCTCTGCACGGCACCGCCCGCCGTGCCCTTGGTCAGGTTGTCGATGGCGCTGATCGCGACGATGCGGTGCGCGGCCTCGTCGTACGCGACCTGGATCTGCACGGCGTTGGAGCCGTGGACGGACGCCGTGGCGGGCCACTGCCCCTCGGGGAGCAGGTGCACGAACGGCTCGTCGGCGAGGGCCTTGTGGTAGGCGGCGCGGACCGAGTCCGCGGTCACGCCGGGCCGCGCCTTCACGTTGCAGGTGGCGAGGATGCCGCGGGGCATCGGGGCGAGGGTCGGCGTGAAGGAGACGGAGACCGGCTCCCCGGCCGCCGCGCTGAGGTTCTGGATCATCTCCGGGGTGTGCCGGTGGACCCCGCCGACGCCGTACGGCGACATCGACCCCATGACCTCGCTGCCCACCAGGTGCGGTTTGGGCGCCTTGCCCGCGCCGGAGGTGCCGGAGGCGGCGACGACCACGGCCTCGTTCTCGGCGAGGTGGGCGGCGTACGCCGGGAAGAGCGCCAGGGACACGGCCGTCGGGTAGCAACCGGGCACCGCGATGCGCTTGGACCCCTCCAGCGCAGCGCGGCCACCCGGCAGTTCGGGGAGGCCGTAGGGCCAGGTCCCGGCGTGCGGGGAGCCGTAGAACCGCTCCCAGTCGGCCGGGTCCCGCAGCCGGAAGTCGGCGCCCATGTCGATGACGAGGACGTCGGGCCCGAGCCGCTCGGCGACGGCGGCGGACTGGCCGTGCGGCAGGGCGAGGAAGACGACGTCGTGCCCGGTGAGGGTCTCGGCGGTGGTCGCCTCGAGCACGCGGTCGGCGAGGGGGAGCAGGTGCGGTTGCAGCGCACCGAGCCGCTGCCCGGCGTTGGAGCCACCGGTCAGCGCACCGATCTCGGCCTCCGGGTGCGCCAGCAGCAGGCGCAGCGCCTCTCCGCCCGCATACCCACTCGCCCCGGCGACCGCCACACGTACAGCCATGAACCCTCCTTCGACGGCATGACTATACGGTTGCTTGCACGTTTATGCAATCCTCCGCGGACTGGGACCGGCTCCCGCGGCGGCCCGGCTGTGCCGACCCGGGCCCCGGACGGCAGGATGGGGAGGAGGCGAGTGGGGTGTGCGGAAAGGCGACGGAGAGTGGGAGGGGCGCGGGTGAGCAGCGGGGCCGACGGCGGCGGGTTCTGGCCGGTGGGCGATGTGCTGGCCCATCTGGCCGGCGGCTGGCGGGTCGAGCGCACGGTACGGGATCTGGCGGGCGGCGCCGAGGGGCGGTTCACCGGGACGACAATCTTCGAGCCGCTCGACGGCGGCGGTCTGCTGCACCGGGAGTCAGGGGTCTTCGTCTGGCAGGGCGTCGCCAGGCCCGCCGAGCGGACGCTGCGCTTCCTCCCCGCCGACCCGCCCGGGACGGCTCAGGTGCGGTTCGCGGACGGGCGGCCCTTCCACGACCTCGACCTGCGGTCCGGGCACCATGTCGCCCACCACCCGTGCGCGGCGGACCGCTACCGGGGCGAGTTCACCGTCCTCGACGACGGGCACTGGCGGACGGTGTGGCGCGTGGGCGGTCCCGCCAAGGACCTGGTCCTCACGACGGACTACGCCCGCAGGGGCTGAGCGGTCACTCCGTCCAGGTGCAGGTTCCAGCGGCCCGCCCAGCCGATGACGGTGCTCGTCGACAGCGGGTGGACGTCGATGTTCCAGTACGTGGCGGGCGGCGCCTTCAGGGCGTAGACCAGGGCGGCCCGGATCACCGACGGCTCCGCCACCGCCACGATCCGGCAGCCGTCCTCGACGGGACGGGTGTCCAGCCAGCCGCCGACCCGGGAGATGAAGCCGAGCAGCGACTCGCCGCCGTGCGGGGTGGCGCGCGGGTCGGCGAGCCAGGCGTCCACGGCGGCCGGCTCGCGGGCCATCGCCTCGCCGAGGGTCAGTCCGCGCCAGCGGCCCATGTCGCAGTCACGCAGGGCGAGCTGTGCGAGCGGGGAGTAGCCCAGGGCGTCCCCGGTGGCCCGGCTGCGCGGGGACGGCGAGCAGTAGCGCAGTTCGGCGGCCGCCAGGGGCAGCAGGCCGGGGGCGACGCGGAGCACCTCGTCCCAGCCCGCCTGGTCCAGTGGCCGGTCGTCCTCGAAGCGTTCCGCGAGCAGCGGGGTGCTGCGCGACGTGGCGACGAACGTGACCCGAAGTGCCATGCGGCGATCGTGGGCCGACCCGGTGCCCAGGTCAAGGGGTGTCACCGGGGAGTTACCCAGGCTGTACCGAGTCTTGCGCCAGGACGAGCGCCATCCACTGGCCGGGCCGCTCCAGCGCCCGGAAGCCGAGCCTCTCGTACACCCCGTGCGCGTCGTGGGTGGCCAGCAGGATCCGGCGCAGCCCGCAGGGCCGCAGGTGCTCGCACACGGCGGCGACGAGCGCGGTGCCGATGCCCTTGCCGCGGACGGCCGGATCGACGTAGACGTCGCAGAGCCAGGCGAAGGTGGCCCGGTCGGTCACCACCCGCGCGTACGCGACCTGGTCACCGGACAGCGAGTCGAACACCCCGAACTGGAGCGAGCCGCTGGCCGCCCGCTCGTGCTTCTCGCGCGGCCGTCCCAGCGCCCAGTACGCGTCGGTGGAGAGCCAGCGGTGGACCCAGTCCACGTCGATGCGGCCGGGGTCGGAGGAGATCTCGTAGCCGTCGGCGAGGCGGGGCGTACGGGGCGTGTCCGTCATGGCGCGAGGCTGCCAGGGCGGGCCGGTCCTGTCGATCAGTTTTCGGGCCCCCGCGGCACCGTCCGCGTCCGGGCCGCCTCGGCCCAGGCCGTGCGCAGCCGCCGTACCCCCTCCGTGATCTCGGCCGTCCCGCCGACCGCGGCGAAGCTCAGCCGGATGTGGGCGGCGGGGGGCTCCGCGCTGAAGTAGGGGCGGCCGGGGGCGAGCGCCACGCCCGCGCGCAGGGCCGCGGCGGTCAGCGCGGACTCCTCCGCGCCGTCGGGCAGGCGCAGCCACAGGTGGTAGCCGCCGGACGGGATGTGCGGGAGGGCGAGGTCGGGGAGGTGCAGGCGCAGCGCGCCGGTCATCGCCTCCCGGCGTGCCCGCAGCTCGGCCGAGACCGCTCGCAGATGGCGCGGCCAGGCCGGTGAGCCGACGAGTTCCAGGGCCGCCTCCTGCAGCGGGCGCGGGACGAAGAAGCTGTCGACGACCTGGATGGCGCGCAGCCGCTCCAGCACCGGGCCGCGGGCGGCCAGGGCGCTGACCCGGAAGCTCGGCGAGGTCGCTTTGGTCAGCGAGCCGACGTGGACGACGACCCCGTCGGCGTCGTCGGCGGCCAGCGGGGGCGGCAGCGGTCCGGCGTCCTCGTGCACGAGGCGGCGCACGAAGTCGTCCTCGACGACGAAGGCGCCGGCCGCGCGGGCGATGCGCAGCACCTCCGCGCGCCGCCCGGGGGCGAGCACGGCGCCGGTCGGGTTCTGGAACAGCGGCTGACAGACGAAGACGCGGGCGCCGCTCGCCCGGAACGCGTCGGCGAGCAGCTCCGGTCGCACCCCGTCGGCGTCCACCGGCACGGGCACCGGCCGCAGCCCGGAGGCGCGGGCGATGGCGAGCATGCCGGGATAGGTGGGCGACTCGACCAGCACCGGGGCGCCCGGCGGGGCGAGCGCCCGCAGCGCGGTGGTCAGCGCGGACTGGCCGCCCGCGGCGATCAGGACCTCGGCCGCGGTGACGGAGCCGCCGGGCCCGCCGATGCCCCGCGCGAACCATTCGCGCAGCTCCGGCAGCCCCTCCAGCGGCGGCCGCCCCCAGGCGCCGGGGCGGCGGCCCGCGCGGGCGAGCGCCGCGGCCATGGCCCGCTCGGGTTGCAGCGAGGGATGCAGATAGCCGCCGTTGAACTCGACGACCCCCGGCGCCGGGGCGGCGAGGGAGACGGTGACCCCGGAGGCGTCCACCGTGCGCGGCACGAGATCGGCGCCCCCGTCCGCGCTCAGTGCGACCTCCTGCCAGGAGGTGTCCCCGGCGGGAGCGGCCGCCGCCCTCGGCCGGGCGCGGAAGGCCCCGGCGCCGGGCCGGGTGACCACCAGCCCTTCGGCGGCGAGCTGCGCCAGGGCCCGCGACACGGTCACCGGGCTGACCCGGAACCGCTCGACGAGGGCCCGGCTCGACGGGAGCTTCTCATCCGGCGAGTAGCGGTGCAGTTCCCGCCTCAGCAGTTCCGCCAGCTCACCGCCGCTGCTACGCTCTTGCATGAGAGCAGAGAGTAGCGCTACCGCGTCGAATAGGGTAGCGGTCGGGGCCCCGGAGCAGCACCCCGAGCCCGCGTGCACCGGGCCGGAGCACACCCGGCCGGAGCGCGGCGGACCGCGGAGCCGCCGCCCGGCGTCCGCCGGGGCGGCCCGGCGCGCCGGGACACTCCAGGCCGCCCTCGGTGTCGTCGCCTTCTCCCTCACCTTCCCGGCCACCGCCTGGGGGCTGGAGGGGTTCGGCCCCTGGTCGCTGGTCGCCTTGCGCAGCGTCCTCGCCGCGGTCGTCGCCGGCGGCTGCCTGCTGGCGCTGCGCGTCCCGCCGCCCGCGCCGCGCCACTGGCCCGCACTCGCGGTCGTGGCCGCCGGGGTGGTCCTCGGCTTCCCCCTGCTGACCACGCTCGCGCTGAAGACCTCCACCACCGCGCACGCCGCCGTCGTCGTGGGCCTGCTGCCCCTGACCACCGCGCTGTTCTCCGCGCTGCGCGTCGGCACCCGCCCCTCGCGCACCTTCTGGGCGGCGGCGCTGGCGGGCGCGGCGGCGGTGGGCGTCTTCACGGCGCGGCAGAGCGGCGGGGCCCTGACCACCGCGGACGGCTATCTGTTCGGCGCGCTGCTGGTGTGCGCCGCGGGCTACACCGAGGGCGGCCGGCTGGCGCGGATCATGCCCGGCTGGCAGGTCACCGGCTGGGCCCTGGTGCTCTGCCTGCCGCTCACCGTGCCGCTCACCGCGCTCGCGCTGTCGTACGAACCGGTGCGGCTGACCGCGCACGGCGTCGCCGGGCTGCTGTGGGTGGCGGTGGGCTCGCAGTTCCTCGGCCTGGTCGTCTGGTACCGGGGCATGGCGGCCGTCGGCATTCCCAGGGCCAGTCAGTTGCAGTTGGCCCAGCCCCTGCTCACACTGGTGTGGTCGGTGCTGCTGCTCGGCGAGCACCTCACGGCGGCCGCTGTGCTGACCGCCGCCGCCGTACTCGTCTGCATCGCGGTGACCCAGCGGGCGCGCGGCTGACGTCCGCGCCCAGGTCCACGCACTGTCCAGGTCCCCACACAGGTTCGCGCACAGCCCGACCGATACCGATACCGCCGCGCGCCCACGCCGTAGACTCGAGGCCACGGGCCGCTGCTCCCGCAGATGGTGAGGAGGCGCTGCAGATGCACGCATCCGTCGGCGACCAGCTTGTCCAGCACGGCAGGGTGGTCGGCCAGCACGACCAGATCTCCGTAATCCTCGAGGTGATGGGCGCGGAGGGCAACCCGCCGTACCGCGTCCGCCTGGAGAACGGGCACGAGGCCGTCATGTGGCCGGGCCCCGACTGCCAGGTGCTCCACCGGCAGAAGGAACAGTACTAACGCGCTGGTCGCGCCGGCTGCTCGTAGTGGTCGGCGACGACCCGCGTCATGGCTCCGGCCGGGTCCGCCGCGACCTCACGGGCGGCGAAGAAGACATGACCGCGCACCTCGGCGTGCCCGCGGGCGAGCGTGAGGTGCCGGGACAGCTCGGCCGGGTCCTGCCACGCCGCGCCCTGCGCCGGGTCGCCCACCTTGTACAGCGCCTCCCCGACGTACAGCTCGGTGCGGCTGCCCCGGGCGACCCCGGCCCACCAGGACACCAGCTCGGCGTAGTCGGCGGCGGGCAGGCCGATGTTCCAGTAGAGCTGGGGGACGACGTAGTCGATCCAGCCCTCGCGGACCCAGGTGCGGGTGTCCGCGAAGAGGTCGTCGTACGTCTGCACGCCCGCACGCGTGTCCGAGCCGCGCGGGTCCGTCGCGGCGTTGCGCCACACCCCGAAGGGGCTGATCCCGAACCGGGTGCCGGGCCGGATCGCGGTGATGCCGGCGGCGGTCTCGCGCACCAGCCGGTCGATGTTGTCCCGCCGCCAGGCGGCCCGGTCCGCGAAGCCGCCGCCGTGGCGGTCGAAGGCCGCGTCGTCGTCGAAGACCTGGCCGGCCACCGGGTAGGGGTAGAAGTAGTCGTCGAAGTGGACGCCGTCGACGGGGTACTTCCGCACCGCGTCGAGCATCGCCTCCCGGACGAAGGCGCGGACCTCGGGCAGGCCGGGGTTGTAGTGCAGCTTCCCTCCGTACGGCACCACCCAGTCGGGGTGCCTGCGGGCCGGGTGGGAGGCGACGAGCCGGACGGGGTCGGCGTGCAGGGCGATGCGGTAGGGGTTGAACCAGGCGTGCAGCTCCAGGCCGCGGGCGTGCGCCTCCTCGACCGCGGTGCCGAGCGGGTCCCAGCCGGGGTCCCGGCCCTGGGTGCCGGTGAGGAACTGCGACCACGGCTCGTACGGCGAGGGCCACAGCGCGTCGGCGGTCGGCCGGGCCTGGAACATCACGGTGTTGAGGCGGCGGCGCACCGCCTCGTCGAGGAGGGCGGTCAGCTCGGCGCGCTGCTCGCTCGCGCTCAGTCCGGTGCGCGAGGGCCAGTCGCGGTTGGCGACCGTGGCCAGCCACATGCCGCGCATCTCGGTGCCCGTGGTGCCGTCGGTGCCGGTGGCGCGGCCGGCGTCCGTGGCGCGCGACGGCCCGGCGGCCGGCGGGTCCGCGGGCGTCCGCGGTGGCTCGACGCGCGGGCGCCGGTCCGACGCCCCCGCCGGACCTCCCGTCGCCGCCAGGACGGTCAAGGCGGCCGCGGTGAACGCCCGCCGTGTGACTGGGCCCATCCGGGCACCCCCATGACGTCGTGGATCCGCTTCGTCACGGATCGTGTACCGGGCCAGGGTGCACCACCCGGGCGATCGATCATCGGCGCCGCGGGGGTAACGTGCACGAACGGAGCAGGCACCACACGGAGGGGCCGCCTGCCACAGCCGTAGGATCTGCGAAAGGGACGATGTGACCGGCATTTCGGGAGACATTGCGCGCGTCGGAGTGGTGGGCTGCGGCCAGATGGGTGCGGGCATCGCCGAGGTGTGCGCCCGTGCCGGGCTGGACGTCAAGGTCGCCGAGACCACCGGCGAGGCCCTGGAGATCGGCCGCACCCGGCTGTTCAACTCGCTGGGCAAGGCGGCCGAGCGCGGCAAGATCAGCGAGGCGGAGCGGGAGTCGACGCTGGCGCGGCTGAGCTTCACCACCGACCTCGGCGAGTTCGCGGACCGCGACCTGGTGATCGAGGCCGTCGTGGAGAACGAGCAGGTCAAGACGGAGATCTTCCAGGTCCTGGACCAGGTGGTGACCCGGCCGGACGCCATCCTCGCCTCCAACACCTCCTCCATCCCGCTGGTGAGGCTGGCCGTCGCCACCTCGCGGCCCGACCAGGTCATCGGCATCCACTTCTTCAACCCGGCCCCGGTGCAGAAGCTGGTCGAGCTGATCCCGGCGCTGACCACCTCCGAGGGCACGCTGAGCCGCGCGCAGCTGTTCACCGAGAAGGTGCTCGGCAAGCAGGCGATCCGCGCCCAGGACCGCTCCGGCTTCGTGGTCAACGCGCTGCTGATCCCCTACCTGCTCTCCGCGATCCGGATGTTCGAGTCGGGCATCGCCAGCCGCGAGGACATCGACAACGGCATGGAGCTGGGCTGCGCCCACCCCATGGGCCCGCTGAAGCTGTCCGACCTGATCGGGCTGGACACGGTCGCCTCGGTGGCGCAGAGCATGTACGAGGAGTACAAGGAGCCGCTGTACGCCGCTCCCCCGCTGCTGCAGCGCATGGTGGACGCGGGCCGGCTGGGCCGGAAGACCGGCTCGGGCTTCTACACCTATCCCTGACCACGCTCCGTACCCGCCGCGGGCGGACACGGGCCCGACACCCCGCGAGGGCGCCGGGCCCGCGGCATTCGCACACCGTGTGCGCGCCGGACCCGCATATGCCCCTCGCACACTCTCCCCACCCGCCCACCAGGCGAGTTGACTCATCATGCGCATGCAAGGGATGTGAGACGACTACGGAAAGGAGCGGACTCGTGACCGCCGATCCCGAGCATCCCGTCCCCCACGGGGAACTCGCAGAGTTACGACGCCGCCTCGACGTGGCCTACGCCCGCGTCGAGGGCGGGCTGGCACTCCTCAGCCACCGCACCGAGGAGGCCGCCAAGGAACTCGACGATCTGCACAGCCGGATCATCTCGCTGGAGCACGCCCGCTGGCCGCTGCCCGCCGTGGCGGCCCTCACGGCCGTCGGGGCCCTGGTCGTGGCCGTGTGGCAGGCGGTGGGGCACTGAGCCGGCCGGGGCCGGGACGCGGCGGGGGGATCAGTGCGGGGTGTCCTGCCCGAGCCTGAGGTGATGCAGCAGCAGTAACGCGGCCGCCATGTTGGCGGCCGGGACCTCCCCGCGGGCGACCAGGTCGGGAACGAGTTTGAGGGGGACCCATTCCCGCCGGTCGGACTCGAAGTCGTCCACGGGGTGCCCGACGTACTCGCCCTCGTCCGACCAGTAGATGTGGTGCCGGGCGTCGGTGAGGCCGTTGGACGGCTCCACGCTCATCAGGTGGTGCAGGGGCCCCGGCCGCCAGCCGGTCTCCTCCTCCAGCTCCCGGGCGGCCGCGCTCGCGATGTCCTCGCCGTCCTCGACGACGCCCGCCGCCAGCTCCCAGCCCCAGCTGTCGGTGATGAAGCGGTGGCGCCACAGGAGGAGGACCTCGTTGGCCTCGTTGAGCACCGTGGCCACGGCGACGGGCCGCATCCGTATCAGGAAGTGGTCGAGGTGCCGGCCGTCCGGCAGCTCGACATCCGCGAGATTGACGCTGAACCAGCGGTTTTCATAGACAGTTTGTTCGTTCTGCTTCGTCCACTGCACGGTTCTGCCACCTTCCGACGAGTAAGTGGCAATATCGCAGCCGGAGCGGTCCGGCAGCAGGCGCGCAGGGAGCCGCTCGCGGCGCAGCGGTGGGCGCAGGGGGCCGTGCAGAGGGCGCCCGGTCCACGCACGGACCGGGTACCTGGGGGGACGTCAGCCCTTCGTCACAGCGGTACGCGCAGTGCGCCGTCGATGAGTTCGGCCGCCTCGGCGGTGCCGGCGCAGCCGCTGCGCACCAGGTGGTCGCGCACCGCGCGGAGTCTGTCGCGCAGCCGCTGGGACTCCATGCCGCGGGCCTGTTCCGCCATCCGCACCGCGGTGGCCACCGCCTTCTCGGCGTTGCCGCGGCGCAGCTCGATCGTGCTGAGCATGGCCAGCCGGTGCACCCGGCCCCGGTCGTGGGCGGGGTTGTCCACCGCGGCCGCGGCGTGCTCCTCCGCCGCGGCCAGTTCGCCGAGGCTGAGCAGCGCCTCGGCCACCTGGACGTTGACCAGGCCGGGCTGGACATAGCCGGTCTCGTCGGGTTCGTAACCGCGCCGGATCCGCCCGGCGGCCTCCTCGGCCCGCCGGATGCAGGACAGGGCGCTCGTGCCGTCACCGAGGTGGGCGTACGCCTTGGCCTGCATCGCGTACAGGTCGGAGGCGAGGGCGGGGGTGATGTGCCGGCCGGCGGCGCGCAGCGCGGCCTCGGCGAAGGCCACGGCCTGGCGGTACTCCTTCATGAACAGTGCCTGGTTGACCAGCAGCGCTATGACGTACGCCCCCAGTCCCCGGTCCCCGCTGGCCTTGGCGAGCCTGAGGGCCTGGTGGAAGTAGCGCTGGGCGAGGCCGTGCGCGTCGGAGTCGTAGGCGCAGATGCCCGCGATCGCCACCAACCCGCCCGTGGCGCGGTGGAGTTGGCGGCCGGTGGCGTCGGTGTAGCTGCCGCGCAGCAGCGGCGTCGCCTCCGCGTTGAGGAAGCCGACGATGCGGCTGCGGGTCGCAACGCCGCCCGCCTTGCGGTACATCTGCTCGTAGTGGGTGCGGGCGGCGCGCAGCATGTCGATGTCGGCCGGGGTGACCCGGTGCCGGCCGCCGCGGGAGACGTCCACGTCCTCCGGCGGGTTCTCCCACTCCCACACGGGCATGACGGCCGGCGTGCCGGTGACGGCGGGCGCGCCGAGGAGGTGCGGGCGCTGCTGCTCGTCGCAGCGCCACAGGGCCGTGGCCCGTTCGACGAAGCCGGAGAGCGAGGTGCCGTGCGGGGCGGACGGCTCGCCGGGCACGCCGAGCCCGATGTCGTCCAGGGTGACGGGCCGGTCCAGCCGGGCGGCGAGCACTTCGCAGATCAGGTCGGGCACCTGGCCGCGGGGCCGCTGGCCCTTCAACCACCGTGCCACCGCGGTGTGTTCGTAGCGGAGGGCGAGACCCCGTGCCCGGCCCGCCTGGTTGACGTGCGCGGCGAGTCCCGCGTGCGAGATCCCGGCCTCGTCCAGGATCGCGTCGAGCAGTGTGTTGGGCTGCATGAATGCCCCCCGGTGACTCGGTGCGTGACAGCGTAGTGCGTTTGGCTTCACACGGGGTGTGAACGGAGTGCGCGAACCCGCCCTGTGCGCGCGCTGTCGCGGAGAGTTTCCGGCCGGTTGACTGAGATGCCTCGCAAGAGGCCGGCACGGGCCGCCGGCTCCCCCTCGTACAGTGCGGCGGCCCGCTTGCGCGCCGTCCGCTCAGCTGCCTGCCCGACACTCCGTGGCGGGGCGGACGGCGCGGCCGTCGCCGGCCGGCGGGGCGCGGGGTCAGGCGGCCGGGGCTGTCCATGGGGTGTCCGCTACGGGTTCGTGGGCGCCGGCCGCGCCCCGCGGTACAGCCGCGCCTCGGTGGCCTCCCTCGCCCCGGAGGGGCCGGCGCGGGTCGGCAGGGGCCGGTCGTTGTGGAGGACCAGGACCGCCATGTCGTCGGCCGGGCGTTCTCCGGTGTGGTGCAGGAGCCGGGCGAAGACGGTCCGGAGCACGGTGCGCGGCGAGAGGGGCCGGTCCCGCGCCGACTCGGCCAGGACCGCGGGCAGGGGGAAGAAGCGGCCCCGCTGGTCCCGTGCGTCCTCGACGCCGTCCGTGTAGAGGACCAGGGTCTGTCCCGGACGCAGACGGCCCGCGGAGGGGGCGGACAGGTCGGCCGGCAGGGGGAACAGGCCGAGCGGGGGCAGGGGTTCGGCCCCGGACAGCGGGCCGACGCCGGGGCCGCTCAGCACATAGGGCCAGGGGTGCCCGCAGTTGAGGGCGCGCATCTCGCCGTCGGCGTCGATCTCCAGCAGCAGGACCGTGACGAACTCCTCGGCCACGGGGTGCTCCGGTTCCACACCGGCGGGGGCGGGTCCGGCGCGTGCCCGCTCGCACAGGTGCCTGGCCAGCGCCCGCTCCAGCCGCCGCAGCACACCGGCGAGTTCGGCCTCGTCGTACCCGGCCTCGCGGAAGCTGCCGAGGACGGCGGCCACGGTGCCGATCGCCCCGAGGCCGTGCCCCCGGACGTCCCCCATGACCACGCGGACGCCGTGCTCGGTGGCGATCACCTCGTACAGGTCGCCGCCGATGGCGGCCCCGCGGTCCGCGGACAGCTGGGCGGCCGCGACGCTCAGCCCGTCGACACGGGGCGGCAGCGGCCGCAGCAGCACGCTCTGGGCGGCGCCCGCGACCGCGTGGGCCCGGCGCAGCTCGCGCAGCAGGACCCGCCGGACGTGCAGGACGAGCCCGGTACCCACGGCGAGGAAGACGGCGCTGGTGACGAGACGGGCGCCCAACCCGCTCTGCTGAGCGAGCGGGCAGGCCAGCCGGTACGTGGCCGCCACGGCGCCCCAGGCCGCGGGCGCCCCCAGGGCGACGGTCCGGCTCGGCGGCCGGTGGCCGGACGGGCCGCGGAGCGCCCGGCCGGGGCGGCGGATGCCCGACCGCACCCACGCTGGAAGCCCTCTCCGGGCGGGTGCCCGGGAGTCCGTACGGGACCACGCGCCGCGCGCGGTCCCAGCCTTGATGCGGATCATGCCCATGGCCCCCCATACAGGCCCTGACAGCGCAGACCGGCCCCGAGAGGCCGGTCCGATTCTGTCGAGCGCGCACCCGGTATGGGCCGGATCGAGGGGGTTGCCACCCGAACGAGTGAGGGATCTTCGGGCAGGCCGCATTTATGCAGCCCAGGGGCTGTGCGGCGGGCCTCTCGACGGGGGCGGGGGTGCGGGGGGACCGCGGGTCGTCCCCGCGATCCCCCGCGCCCGCCGCCTCGGCCGGGCGGCACCGCCGCGTCAGCTCCGCAGCACGGCCCCGGTGCGATCGGCGGCCAGCGCGACCGCCGCGTCCCGGGCCGCGGACGCCTCGTCGACCGTCAGCGTCCGGTCCGCCGCGCGGAAGCGCAGCGCGTACGCCAGCGACTTCCTGCCCTCGCCGAGCTGCTCGTCGTTCTCGTAGACGTCGAACAGGCGGATGGACTCCAGCAGTTCACCGGCGCCCTCGCGCAGCGCGGCCTCCACCTCGGCGTGCGGGACCGGCCTGTCGACGACCAGGGCGACGTCCTGCGTGGCCACCGGGAAGGTGGAGATGCTCGGCGCCTGCGGGGTGTCGTCGCCGACCTGCTCCAGGACGTCGAGGTTCACCTCCATCGCGCTGGTGCGCTCGGGCAGGCCGAGCGCCTTCACCACGCGCGGGTGCAGCTCGCCCGCGTGGCCCACGACCCGCTCCGTGCCGTCCACGGCGACCACCAGCTCGGCGCAGCGGCCCGGGTGCCACGGGCCGTACTGGCCCTTGCGGACGACCAGCTCGGCGCCCGCCTCGACGGCGACGGAGCGCGCCGCCTCGACGGCGTCGGCCCAGTCGGCCGGGCGGCCCCTGCCCCACCAGCCGGCCTGCTCGCGGGCCCCCGTGAGGACGACGGCCACGTGGCGCGGCTGCTCGGGCAGCGCGGCGTCCAGCTCGGCGATCTCCTTGTCGGTGGGGCGCCGGTCGACGGGCAGGTGCACGCCGGTGCGCTGCTCGTCTCGCGGCCGGAAGACCAGGCCGGTCTCGAACAGGGCCAGATCGTGCGAGCCGCGGCCGACGTTGCGGCGCAGGGCGCCCAGCAGGCCGGGCAGCAGCGTCGTGCGGAGCGCGGGCTCCTCGTCGTTGAGCGGGTTGGTCAGCCTGACGACGCGGCGCGCCGGGTCGTCGGCCGCCAGGCCGAACTGGTCGAAGACCTGCTCGGCGACGAACGGGTAGTTCAGCGCCTCGACGTAGCCCGCGCCGGCCAGGGCCCGGCCGATGCGGCGGTGCAGCCGCTGCCGGTGGGTCAGGCCTCGCCCGGAGGGGGGCTTGGGCAGCGTGGAGGGCAGGTTCTCGTAGCCCTCCAGGCGGATGACCTCTTCGGCCAGGTCGTTCGGGTCGGTCAGGTCGGGCCGCCAGGACGGGACGGTGACGACCAGCTCGTCCTGTCCGTAGACGTCGCAGCCGATCTCCTGGAGCCGCCGGACGACGGTCTCGCGGCCGTACACGACGCCCGCGACCTTGTCCGGGTGGTCGGCCGGGACGGTGATCGTGCCCGGCGCGGTGGCCGCGACGACCTCGGTGACGCCCGCCTCGGCGGTGCCACCCGCGAGGAGCACGAGCAGGTCGACGGTGCGCTGGGCCGCGGCGGAGGCGGCCTGCGGGTCCACGCCCCGCTCGAAGCGCCGGGACGCCTCCGAGGACAGCTTGTGACGGCGGGCCGTCCGCGCGATCGACACGGCGTCGAAGTGCGCCGCCTCGATGACCACCTCGGTCGTGGCGTTCTCCACGTCCTCGTGGTCGGCGATCTCGGTGTCGGCGCCGCCCATGACACCCGCGAGACCGATCGGGCCGCGCTCGTCGGTGATGACCAGGTCCTCGGCGTGCAGCGTGCGCTCGACGCCGTCGAGGGTGGCGAGCTTCTCGCCCTCCGCGGCCCGGCGTACGCCGATCGTGCCCTGGATCAGCTTGCGGTCGTAGGCGTGCAGGGGCTGGCCCAGCTCCATCATCACGTAGTTCGTGACGTCGACGGCGAGCGAGATCGGGCGCATCCCGACCTTCTGCAGCCGGCGCTGGAGCCAGATCGGGGAGCGCGCCTCGGGGCTCAGGCCGGTGACGGTCCGGGCGGTGAAGCGGTCGCAGCCGAAGGGTTCGGAGACCTGGACCGGGTAGCCGAAGGCGTTCGGGGCGGGTACGTCGATCAGGGCCGGGTCGCGCAGCGGCAGGCCGTAGGCGATGGCGGTCTCGCGGGCGACGCCGCGGATGGACAGGCAGTCGCCGCGGTTGGCGGTGACGGCGATGTCCAGCACCTCGTCGACCAGTTCCAGCAGCTCGATCGCGTCCTTGCCGACCTCGGTCTCCGGCGGCAGCACGATGATGCCGTGGGTGCCGTCGTCGCCCATGCCCAGCTCGTCGCTGGAGCAGATCATGCCGTGGGAGGTCTTGCCGTAGGTCTTGCGCGCGGAGATCGCGAAGCCGCCGGGCAGCACCGCGCCCGGCAGGACCACGACGACCTTGTCGCCGACGGCGAAGTTGCGGGCGCCGCAGACGATCTCCTGCGGTTCACCCGTTCCGTTGGCCTGCCCGACGTCGACGGTGCAGAAGCGGATCGGCTTCTTGAAGCCCTCCAGCTCCTCGATGGTCAGCACCTGGCCGACGACCAGCGGCCCCTTGAGGTCGGCACCGAGCTGCTCGACGGTCTCGACCTCCAGACCGGCCGAAATGAGCTTGGCCTGGACGTCGCGCCCGGACTCGGTCGCCGGCAGGTCGACGTACTCCCGCAGCCAAGAAAGCGGGACCCGCATCAGATCTCCATCCCGAACGGCCGGGTGAACCGGACGTCACCCTCGACCATGTCTCGCATGTCCTCGACGTTGTGGCGGAACATCAGCATCCGCTCGATGCCGAACCCGAAGGCGAAGCCGCTGTACTTCTCCGGGTCGACGCCGCAGGCGGTGAGAACCCGCGGGTTGACCATGCCGCAGCCGCCGAGCTCGATCCAGCCCTCGGACGAGCAGGTGCGGCAGGGGCGGTCGGGGTTGCCGACGGACTCGCCCTTGCACACGTAGCAGAGCATGTCCATCTCGGCGCTCGGCTCGGTGAAGGGGAAGAAGTTCGGCCGCAGGCGGGTCTTCATGCCCTCGCCGAAGAGCGACTGGACCATGTGGTCCAGGGTGCCCTTGAGGTCGGCCATGGTCAGGCCCTCGTCGACGGCGAGCAGCTCGACCTGGTGGAAGACGGGCGTGTGGGTGGCGTCCAGTTCGTCCGTGCGGTACACGCGGCCGGGGCAGATCACGTAGACCGGCAGTTCACGGTCGAGCAGGGAGCGGATCTGGACGGGCGAGGTGTGGGTGCGCAGCACGACGCCGGACTCGGTGCCGCCGTCACCCGCGGGGGTCTGCACGAAGAACGTGTCGGCCTCGCCGCGGGCCGGGTGGTCCGGGCCGATGTTGAGGGCGTCGAAGTTGAACCACTCGGCCTCGACCTCCGGGCCCTCGGCGACCTCGTAGCCCATGGCCACGAAGATGTCCTCGATGCGCTCGGAGAGCGTGGTGAGCGGGTGCCGGGCGCCGGAGGGGACGCGGTCGTACGGCAGCGTGACGTCGACGTCCTCCTCGACCAGCACCCGGGCGTCGCGTTCCGCCTCCAGCTCGGTCTGGCGGGCGGCGAGGCCCTTGTTCACCGCGCCGCGGGCCTGGCCCACGCGCTTGCCGGCGTCGGCCTTGGCGTGCGGGGGCAGGGCGCCGATCTCGCGGTTGGCGAGAGCCAGCGGGGAGGCGGGGCCGGTGTGGGCGACCTTGGCCTCGTGGAGCGCGTCGAGGGAGTCCGCGGCGGCGAAGGCGGCGAGCGCCTCGTCCCGCATGCGCTCGATCTCTTCCGGTTTCAACGCCTCGACCTCGACTGGGTCGTACGACTTATTGGGTGCCGACATCTCTTCCCGTGCTTCCGATTGGCTGGCTGGAGGTCCCGTCAGCGACTCTTGGACGGACCGTCTTCGATGGCGAGACGGGCCATCCCTGTTTTTGGGACGCAAAGGTGCCAAAGGCCGAGTCTAACGGGGCCGGGTCAAGGTGATGCGCCCGTGGGGCCTCGGCCGGTGCTCAGAGCAGGTGTGCCGGGGTGCCCACGGGCAGGGTAAATCGGAACTGCGCGCCGCCGCCGGGGGCGCGTCCGACCGTGATGGTGCCGCCGTGCACCTCGACGATGCCCTTGACGATGTAGAGCCCGAGGCCGGTGCCGCCGCGCTTGCTGCCCCGCCAGAAGCGGGTGAAGACGCGGTTCATGGACTCCTCCGGGATGCCGGGGCCCTCGTCGCTCACCGTGACCGACGTGGCGGTGTTCTCTTCCTCTTCCCCGTCGCGCGGGGACACCGAGGGCGTGATGTCTATGGTGACGGTTCCCTCACCGTGCCGCACGGCATTTTCGATCAGGTTGCTGAGCACCTGGTCGATCTTGTCGGGGTCGGCCCACAGGGCGGGCAGCGGCTGCTCGATGCGCAGCAGGAAGCGGTCGGCCGGCTGTCCGGCGGCGACGTACGCCTGGATGTGCCGGCCGACCGCGGCGCCTATGTCGATCAGCTGGCGGCGCACCTCCAGCCGGCCGGAGTCGATGCGGGAGATGTCGAGCAGCTCGGCGATCAGCCGGGTGACGCGGTCGGCGTCGGCGTCGACGGTCTCCAGCATCAGGCGCTTCTGGTCGTCGGTGAACCTCTCCCACTTGGCGAGCAGGGTGGCGGTGAAGCCCTTGACGGAGGTCAGTGGGGAGCGCAGCTCGTGCGCCACGGTGGCGATCAGCTCGGCGTGGCTGCGCTCGGTGCGACGGCGGGCCTCGGTGTCGCGCAGCGAGACGACGACGCGGCGGACGGGGCCGGTGGGGCGGGTACGCACGTACTTCGCCGAGACCAGGACCTCCCGCCCGCCGTGCAGCAGGAGGTTGCGCTCGGGCTGTCCGACCCGGATGGCCAGGCCGCCGTAGGGGTCGGTCAGCTGCCACCAGCGCCGGCCCTCGAGGTCCTCTAACGGCAGCGCCCTCTCCAGCCGCCGGCCGAGGGCCTCCTCGGCGGGCACGGCCGTGATGCGGGCGGCGGCGGCGTTGAAGCAGATGACGCGTCCCCGCTCGTCGGCGATCACCAGGCCGTCGGGCAGGTCGTCGGGATCGATGCCGAGACCGGCGGGGTCACCGTGCCGGGGCGTGGACGCGGGGCGCGCGTCCCGTGTGCCCGGTGCGCTGCTCGTGCCGACGCTCATCCCCGTACCCCACCTCTCAGCCTGCACCGGGAGTGCCCCCGCGCCGTGTCCGAGCGGAGCGGAAGCCTGGGGGGACGCCCCCGGGCTGGTCACCCTACTAGCTCTCGGTGACGGAGCGGCACCCTCCGTCAGGCCCGCTGTGCACGCGCCGACGCGTAGAGACATACGGCCGCGGCGGTGGCGAGGTTCAGACTCTCGGCCTTTCCGTGGATCGGGACTCGGACCACGGCGTCTGCGAGGCTGCGGGTCTCCTCCGGCAGGCCCCAGGCCTCGTTGCCGAAGACCCAGGCGGTGGGGCCGCCCATGGTGCCCCGGTCGAGCTCGTCGTCGAGGTCGTGGGGACCGGCGCCGTCGGCGGCGAGGACGCGGACCCCAGCGGCCTTCAGGCCCGCCACCGCCTGCTCCACGGGGACGCCCACGGCCACGGGCAGGTGGAACAGCGAGCCGACGGAGGCACGGACCGCCTTGGGGTTGTACAGGTCGACGGAGGCGTCGGTGAGGACGACGGCGTCGGCGCCGGCGGCGTCGGCGCAGCGCAGGACGGTGCCGGCGTTCCCCGGGTCGCGGACGTGCGCGAGGACGGCGACGAGGCGGGGGCGGGCGCCGAGGATCTCCTCGAACGGGGTGTCGACGAAGCGGCAGACGCCGACCAGGCCCTGCGGGGTGACGGTGGTGGAGATGTCGGCGATGACCTGCTCGGCGGCGAGGTGCACCCGGGCGCCGGCGGCGCGGGCCTCGCCGATGAGGTCGGCGTACCGCTCGGCGGCCTCCACGGTGGTGAACAGCTCGACGAGAGTCGGGGTGCCGTCGACGCGGTGCGCGGCCGCCTCCCGCACGGCCTGCGGGCCCTCCGCGAGGAACAGCCGCTCCTTGCCCCGGAAGTTCCGCTTGGCGAGCCGCCGGGCGGCGCCGACACGGGGCGAGCGGGGGGAGATCAGCTCGGGGCTGGCGGGGGGCATGGGTTCACCTTCGCGGCTGCTTCGGACAGCTGTTTCGGACACAAGGGGACCCGCAGACCTGTCCGGCCTGCGGGTCCCTACGTCACGTCGGCGTCTGGCCGGGGGGGCGTCACGCAGCCTTGGGCGCGTTGACGTCGCTCGGCAGCGCCTTCTGGGCGACCTCGACCAGCGCGGCGAACGCACCGGCGTCGTTGACGGCCAGCTCGGCCAGGATCTTGCGGTCGACCTCGACGTTGGCGGCCTTCAGACCCTGGATGAAGCGGTTGTAGGTCATGCCGTTGGCGCGGGCGGCGGCGTTGATGCGCTGGATCCACAGCTGACGGAAGTCGCCCTTGCGCTTCTTCCGGTCGTTGTAGTTGTAGACCAGCGAGTGGGTGACCTGCTCCTTGGCCTTGCGGTAGAGGCGCGAACGCTGACCGCGGTAGCCGGAGGCCTGCTCGAGGATCGCCCGGCGCTTCTTGTGGGCGTTGACTGCCCGCTTGACGCGTGCCACTTGATTAACTCCTTGTAGCGGGGCCGTGGGTGTCGTCACACGGCCCGGAAACGATTGGGTCCCGGTCCAGACGTACGGCGCTCAGGCGGCGCCGCGGCGTCACTTGCCGAGAAGCTTCTTGATCTTCGCGGCGTCGCCCGGGGCCATCTCGGCGTTGCCGGTGAGGCGACGCGTCACGCGGGACGACTTGTGCTCGAGCAGGTGGCGCTTGCCGGCGCGCTCACGGAGCACCTTGCCGGAGCCGGTGATCTTGAAGCGCTTGCTGGCACCGCTGTGCGACTTGTTCTTCGGCATAGCGCCGTTCTCTCCTCGTCGGTGGCGCTCCGGTGCCCGGTCGTGAAACCGGGCACGGTGGAGCGTCGCTTGTATCGGTTACGTCCTGGGACGGGTGTCCCGGGGATCACGCCTCGGCGGAAGCCTCGGCCGGAGCCTCTTCGGACTGGGCGTCGGCGGCGTTCTGCGAACGACCGGGGTTCGCCTTCGCTTCGGCCTTGCGGGCCTCCTGCGCCTGGCGGGCCTCGGCCATCGCCTCGGTCTTCTTCTTGTGCGGACCGAGGACCATGATCATGTTTCGGCCGTCCTGCTTCGGGTTCGACTCCACGAAGCCGAGGTCCTGGACGTCCTCCGCGAGCCGCTGCAGCAGCCGGTAGCCCAGCTCGGGCCGGGACTGCTCGCGACCACGGAACATGATCGTGATCTTGACCTTGTCGCCCTGCTTGAGGAACCGGACGACGTGACCCTTCTTGGTGTCATAGTCGTGCGGGTCGATCTTCGGCCGGAGCTTCATCTCCTTGATGACCGTGTGCGCCTGGTTCTTGCGCGCCTCACGGGCCTTCATGGCCGACTCGTACTTGAACTTCCCGTAGTCCATGAGCTTGCACACGGGCGGACGGGCGTTCGCCGCGACCTCGACCAGGTCCAGGTCGTACTCCTGCGCAAGCTCCAGGGCCTTGGCAAGCGGCACGATGCCGACCTGCTCGCCACTGGGACCGACAAGTCGCACCTCGGGAACGCGAATCCGGTCGTTGATGCGGGGCTCGGCGCTGATGGATCCTCCTCGGTAGCACCACGCGACGGCCTGGCGGACTGCCGCGTACAACTGTGTTCGATAGACCAACCGCGCCGAAGCAGTAAAAATGCCCCGGGACGATCACAGGCGGGGCTCCCATTGCTACCGGAGCACCGCCGCGATGGCCGCGGGGCGCGATTCGGACGGCTCCATCGTCCGTACGGAACGATGGTGGCCGTCTGACCGGGTGACCCGCCGTCCCGGGGGACGGTCGGGTGGGAGATCGGAGCCTCCACTTGTGGGCCGAGCACACATCGGTGTCCGGCCGGTCGTGAACAAGGTTAGCAGTATCGCTTGACAAGGGCTAATTGAGGAGCCGCCCCCGCGACCGCCTATCGTGTGCGCCATGAGTGAGACCCCTCCTGAGAACGCCGACTTCGACGCCATGGCCCGCGACATCGCCGAGGTCCCCGCGGTCGAGGTGATCGTGACGGTCGCCGTCAACCTGATGAGCGCCGCCGCCGTGAAGCTCGGTCTGACCGAGGAGGGCGACAAGTACAAGGACCTGGACGAGGCCCGCAAGCTGGTGACCGCCCTCGCGGGCCTGCTGGACGCGAGCGCGACCGAGATCAGCTCCTTCCACGCGGCGCCGCTGCGCGACGGCCTGAAGTCGCTGCAGCTGGCGTTCCGCGAGGCGTCGGTCGTCCCGGACGAGCCGGGCCAGGGCCCGGGTGAGAAGTACACCGGGCCGGTCTACGGCTGAGGCGGGCCTCCCCGGCCGGGAAGCACCGACCGGACGGAGTGGCGGCACGGACCGCGGGTCGGACCGGCGCCGCGCCGGGCCGGGCCGGGCCGGCGGGACGAACCGGCGGCACGGACCGCGGAACGAACCGGCGGGACGAGACGAGCGGGCGGCTCACGCGGTGGACTGAAGCGGGCCGGGCCGGCTGAGGCCGTCCTACTCCTTCACGTACAGAGGCTCGCCCGGCGGCGTCGCCCCGGCCGGCAGCAGTGCCAGGTCGAGGCCGCGCACCAGGCGGGCCCGCAGCGTCTCGCTGGCGGCGAGGTTCTCCGCGACGGCCCGGGCGGTCTCGGCGGGGGCCGCGGAGGGGTCGAGGACGAGGGCGAGGGTGCCGTCGGCCTCCCCCGGCCCCAGGTGCGCGCGGAGCACGCCCGGCTCGGCGGCCACGGCGTCCCGCACCGCCGCCACGACGGCCGGGTCGGCGAGCGGATCCGCCGTCGTCCGCCCCTCGGCGAGCGCGAGCAGCGCGGGCCCGGTCAGCTCGAAGGGGACCGGTCCGGCCATGTCCAGGACGACCGTGTCCGCCCGTTCGTGCGCGGCGGCCTCCAGCGCCTGGTGCAGGGGTACGGCGACGGGGCGGGCCCCCGGGTCCCAGCGGGCCAGGGAGTCGGTGGAGGTGAAGGCGGGCAGCGCCGTGCGGTGACCGGCCTTCATCGTGGGGACGGCCATGTCGCTGGTCTTCTCGCGGCGCAGCCCGTTCTCGTCCTCCTCCACCTCGCCGAGCACGGCCACGACGGGAACGAGCAGCCGGGCGCCCTCGAGCGCCTCCAGGACGGGGCCCACGGCGGTGCGGTCCTCGGCCCAGGCGGCGAGCGCCGCGCTCAGCCCGGGGTCGGCGGAGCCGTCGTCGCCGGAGTAGCCGGGGTCGGGAATGTTCTTGTTCGCCACGGTCCCGACCCTATCCGGGGGGTGCCGCGCGCCTGCTGCGGGCCCTGGGAAGGTGGGGACCGAGGGGTGCGGGCCGCCGTGTCGTGGTCGGCGACGCCGGGCCCTGCGTCGGCGGCCCGGTGAGCGGGGAGGTGTGCGGTGTGTGCGGTGACGGATCCCGTGGGTTGCGCGGGGAACCCTGGGGATCCGGGGGCGCGGCTGGCCGCGGCGATGAGGCAGGTGGCCGTGCCGGAGGGCGCGGCGGTGTCCGTGGCGGTCCTGGACGCGGAATCCGGGCGGAGCGCCGGGTACGGCGAGGGGACCTTCGTCACGGCGAGCGTCGTCAAGGTCGGCATCCTGGCGGCCCTGCTGCTCCAGGCGCAGGACGCGGGCCGAGGGCTGACGGCGCGGGAGAGGGCGTACGCCGCCGCGATGATCGGGCACAGCGACAACGACTCCGCGTCGGCGCTGTGGCGGAGCATCGGCGGGGCCGCCGGGCTCGACGCGGCCCACGCGCGCTTCGGGCTCACCGGCACCACGGGGGGTGACGGCGGGCTGTGGGGGCTGACCCGGACCACCGCCGCCGACCAGCTGACCCTGCTCCGGCAGGTGTTCGGGGACGACTCGGAGCTGAGCGCGGCCTCGCGGACGTACCTCCAGGGCCTGATGGAGCGGATCGCCGAGGGCCAGGACTGGGGGGTGTCCGCCGCCGCGGACGGCTCCGCGTGGGCCCTGAAGAACGGCTGGCTGCCGCGGAGCGCGACCGGGCTGTGGGTCGTCCACAGCGTCGGGCGGGTGACGGCCGCCGGGGGCACCCGCCTGGTGGCCGCGCTGTCGCACGGCAACGCTACGAAGGAGCAGGGCGTCGCCCTGGTCGAGTCGGCGGCCCGGGCGGCGGTGTCGGTGTTCGCCGGGGGTGTGTGAGGCGGGGGTGTGTGAGGCGGGGGTCCCGGCGCCCCGGCGCTTTGGTTTGCGGGGCGCGGGGGCGCGACGGATCCGCCGGCCGGGCCGTTCGATGTCAGAAGCCGTCGTGTTCCTCGCGGCGGCCCCGCCACAGGACGACCGCGGCGACCAGCAGCACTCCGCCGACGCCGCCCGCGAGAGGGCCGGCCCAGTCGGCCGCGTCGCCGGCCGCCGAGGCGGTGGCCGGGCCGGGGCCGAAGTACTTGTCGCCGTAGGCGGCCGCGTGCAGGTCCCCCGGCTGGAGGCGGCCCGCGGCGCGGATGGCGGCGGCGGGGTCGACGAAGCCGAAGCCACGGGAGTCGTCACGGCCGTCGACCGGGGCGTCCCGTGCCGTGTCCTCCAGGAGCCGCTTGATCTGGGCGGGCGTCAGACCGGGGTGGGCGGCCTTGACCAGGGCGACCGCGCCGGAGACGAAGGCCGAGGCCGCGCTCGTGCCCCAGCCTTCGTAGTACCTGTGGTCGGGATCGGCGATCACGATGTCGACGCCGGGCGCGCTGACGGCGGCGTACCAGCGGCGGGTGGAGAAGGACGCGCGGGTGCCGTAGCGGTCGACGGCGGCCGCGGCGATCACGCCCGGATAGGCGGCCGGGTAGGAGATGTGATCGCCCTTCTCGCCGCCGTTGCCCGCGGAGGCGACGACGACGGCGCCCTTCTTCAGCGCGTACTGGACGGCCGCGTCCTCGCCGGGCTCCGGGTGGGCGGAGGCGGAGTCGTCGCCGAGGGAGAGGTTGATGACGTCGGCGCCGTGGTCGGCGGCCCAGCGGATGCCGTCGGCGAGGGCGTTGCCCCGGCTGGCACGGGCGCGGGCACGGGCGGAGTCGCCGTCCTCGAGGATCACCCGGACGGGCAGGATCCGCGCCTGCGGGGCGACGCCCATGACGCCGTCGGCGTGGCCGGGGCCGTGGCCGTGACCCGCGATGATGCCGGCCATGGCGGTGCCGTGGCGGGCCCAGGCCCGGTCGCCGCGTTCGGCGCCGAAGTCGATCAGGTCCTTGGCGGGCAGGACGTTGCCGACCAGGTCGGGGTGGTCGGCCTCCACGCCGGTGTCCAGGACGGCGACGGTGATGCCCTTGCCCTTGGTGGTGCGCCAGGCCTCCTGCGTGTGCATGGCGTCCAGGGCCCACTGCTGGGCCCGGATGCCGTCGGCGTGGGCGGCGGTGGACGGGACGAGGGCGAGCACGGTGGCGAGCAGCACGCTCAGCGCGCCGGTGCCGCGGACCGCGCCGCCCCGCCCGTACCGCCCGGACCGGCCGATCCGGCGGGCCCGTCGGGGCTCGCGCAGGTCACGGGTCGCGACGGGGCGCGGGGCGGTCCGCGCGGGGGGCGCATCGGCGGGTGCCGGGGCCGCCTCGCTGGGCACGGGAGCTGCCCCACTGGGCGCGGGAGTCACCCCGGCGGGGACGGGAGCCACCCCACCGGGCGCCGGAGCCACCCCGGCGGGCGCGGGAGCTGCCTCGCCGGGTGCAGGGGACGCATCGGCGCACGTGGGGGCCACCCCACCGGGCGCGGGAGCCACCCCGGCGGGCACGGAAGCCACCCCACCGGGCGCCGGAGCCACCTGACGGGGCGCGGAAGCCGTCTCGCCGGGTGCAGGGGACGCATCGGCGGACCTGGGGGCCACCCCACCGGGCGCGGGAGTCACCCCGGCGGGGACGGGAGCCACCCCACCGGACGCCGGAGCCACCCCGGCGGGCGCGGGAGCTGCCTCGCCGGGTGCAGGGGACGCATCGGCGCACGTGGGGGCCACCCCACCGGGCGCCGGAGCCACCTGACGGGGCGCGGAAGCCACCCCACCGGGCGCGGGAGCCACCCCACCGGGCGCCGGAGCCACCTGACGGGGCACGGAAGCCGTCTCGTCGGGTGCGGGGGACGCATCGGCGGACGTGGGGACCGCCTCGGTGGGTGTCACGGTGGCTCTCACAGCAGTGGTCACGGCGGCTGTCGCACGGGCGTGCGCGGCGGCACTCACACGGGCGTTCGTGGCGGCTTCGGCGGTGCCGTCCGCGGCGGCAGCTGCTTTCGCAACCCCTTCGACCGTGCCGTCCGCGGCCGCAGCGACTTTCGGGATGCCTTCGGCGGCGGCTTTCGCAGCGGACTTCGCAGCGGTTCTCGCAGGGGGCTTCGCGGTGCCTTGCGCCCTGGCGCTCACGAGGGCTGCTCCGTGGCCGAGCCGACGGTCTTGCGGAAGCCGCGCTCGATGCGGTCGGCGAGGCCCTGTGCCTCGTTCCCGAGGCCCGACTGGGCCGCGGCCGTGGTGGCACCGGGCTGCATCGCGTCCGCGGCGGGCTGCGGGGCGTCGACGGTGCGGCCGTCGGCCCAGCCGGAGACGGCGTAGACGACGACCGGGGCGTCGGTGAGCACCGACAGCGTCCACGAGGCCCGCTGCTTGTCGCCGAAGGCCGCGGCGACGGTGCCCTTCGCCGAGTACGGGCGGGGTACGAAGTCGGTGCGCCGGTCGAGTCCCGCCTTCTTGAACCGGGCGTCGAGCGCGGTCATGGTGGCGGCGTCGGCCTTGGTGAAGAGCATCCCGACGGTGGTGACGTAGGTCTGGGTGGCATCCGTGTAGGTGGCGCGCAGCAGGCGGGCGCAGCCGACCGGGGCGAGCGTCTTGCGCAGCAGCGGGTCGAAGGCGTCAGCGCAGCCGCCGTCCGGCGCCACGGCGATCCGGGTCCAGGTGCGGTCGGCGCCGCCGGGTCCGGCGCCACGGCCCTCCACGGTGGGCGGGAACAGCTGGTCGACGGGGACGTTGTGCCACATCTCCCCGGCCCCGGCGAAGGTCCCGGCCGCGCCGCCCTCGCCGGAGTCGCCGGTGAGCCAACTCCCGGTCACGGCACCGCCGATGAGTCCGATGCCGAGGACGACGCACGCGGCGGCCAAGGCGGTCCGCGGACGCACCCGGACAACTGCGAGCGCCCGTCCGCGCCCGCGTTCGTCGTAGCCCTCGGGCTCCCCGAAGGCCACGACGGGCCGGCTCGCGCCGAGGTACGCCCCGGGCGCCATGCCGGCGCTCCACGACAGGGCCGGGTCGGGGGCCACGGCGGCGTCCGGTGCCGCTGGGGTGCGCGGCGGGGCGGCCGGGGGCGGAGGGACGGCTGCGGAGGGCGTCCGGGTGGTGCCGGGCGGCGCCGTGGTGACGTGCGGGGCGTCGGCGCCAGGGGGTGCGGTCGCCGGGCGGGGCGGTGCGCCTGGTGTCGTCGGCGGCCGGTGGGCGGGGAGGGGGCGCAGGCGCGCGGTCGTCTCCGGCACGGCCTCGCCCAAGCCCTGACCTGCGGCGGACCCACCGCGACCGGCGGTGGGCGGGGTGTCGGGGAAGCGGGCGGAGGCCGGCGGCGGGGGCGGGACGAAGGCTTCCGCGGGGCGCGCGGGCGCACCGGGCGTACCGGACGCACCGGACGTGCCGGTGCGCGGAGCCGGGCGGAGGGCTTCATCGCCGGGCGCGGGAGAACCGGAGGAGCCGGCGGCGCGCGAGGGTTGCCGCTCGGCGTCACCGACGCGCGGAGGCGGGGGCCGGAAGCCCGGGAAGCGGGGGCGGGACCCCGGGGCGGCGGGCGCCCGGTCCGAGCCCGGCGTGACCGAAGGACGGCCGGCACCGGTGCCGGTCCGGGAGTAGGTGCCAGTACCAGTACCAGTGCTACTGCCACTGCCACTGCCACTGCCACTGCCACTGCCACTGCCACTGCCGGATCCCATTCCGGATCCGGTGTCGCCGGTTTCAGGGAGGGGCCGAGGAACACGGCCCCTCTCCGGGGAGGCCGCGGCGCGACCGGAGTCGGGAACGGCCCGTGCCGCCGGGTCGGCGTGCCCGGACGCGCCGCGGACCCGCTCGCGCGAACTCGCGGCGGCGGCCCCAGCGGCGGCCGAACCCACTGCGGCCCCACGCGTCGCCCGGCCGGGCCCACCGGCCACCACACCCCATACGGCGCCCCTGGAACCAGCCTCGGCACCGGCACCGGGCTCACCCCCGGCGCCCCTCGCGACGCCGAGGATCCCGGCCCCGCCCTCGGCGCCGGAGCGTACGGACGTGCCGGAACCGGGTCCTGCCCCCCGCTCCCCCGGGCCGGCCGCCCCGGCCTCTCCGGCCGCGGCGTTCCCCGGTGGGGTCGTGGAGTCGTCGGGGCGGGGGTCGGCCGAGGCCGGGCGGGGCGGGGCCGCCGGCCGCGGTGGGACGGGGGCGTGGCGTGCTTCCGTGCTCATGCACCCCCCGTTTCCTCGTGCCCGGGCCGTTCCCTCGTACGCGGGCCCTGCCAGTCGCCCTGCCCGGCACGGACGGTCTCGTCCACCGGGCACGCATACCCGTACGAACGAATGGCCATCCCGGCTCAGATCCCGGCCGGAATCGTCGTGCCGCACGTGCGCGTCACTCTACGGGTTGCCCGCACCCGTACGGGAACCAGTCCGCGGCCCCGGGGCATCTGCCCGGAACGTCCCCCTACCCTGCGGTAATCCTGTCTGGCAGGCTTCGTTCATGACTGCGCGCGCCGCCGACCGGGCCCGTTTCGACCGGGCCACCGCCCATCTCGACGCCCCGGTCGCGATCGTGGATCTGGACGCCTTCGACGCGAACGCGGACGACCTCCTGCGCCGGGCCGGCGGCAAGCCCGTGCGGGTCGCGAGCAAGTCCGTGCGCTGCCGGGCCCTGCTGGAGCGCGTCCTGGACCGGGACGGGTTCGCGGGCCTGATGTCGTTCACCCTCACCGAGTCCCTGTGGCTGGCCCGCTCCGGGTTCGACGACGTGCTCCTGGCCTATCCGTCGGCCGACCGCGCCGGCTTCGGCGAACTCGCCGGCGACCCGAAACTCGCCGCCGCCGTCACCGTGATGGTCGACGACCCGGCGCAGCTCGACCTCATCGACGCCGCGCGCGACGGCGGACGCGAAGTGGTGCGCGTGTGCCTGGAGTTGGACACCTCGCTGAAACTGCTCGGCGGGCGCGTGCGCGTCGGGGCGCGCCGCTCCCCGCTGCACTCGCCCGCGCAGATCGCCGACATGGCCCGCACGGTGGCCCGGCGTCCCGGGTTCCGGCTCGTGGGGATCATGGCGTACGAGGGGCACATCGCGGGCGTGGGCGACGCGCTCGCGGGGCGCCCGCTGCGCTCGCGTGCCGTCCGGCTGATGCAGGCGGCCGCGCGCCGGGAACTCGCCGAGCGGCGGGCCGCGGCAGTGCGGGCGGTACGGGCCCTGGTGCCGGACCTGGAGTTCGTGAACGGCGGCGGCACGGGCAGCGTCCAGCACACCGCCGCCGAGGACGCCGTCACGGAGATCGCGGCCGGCTCCGGGCTGTACGTCCCCCGTCTCTTCGACAACTACACGTCCTTCCGCGGGCGTCCGGCGGCGCTGTTCGCCCTGCCCGTCGTCCGGCGCCCCGGGGTCGGGGTGGTGACGGTCCTCGGCGGCGGTTACCCGGCCTCGGGCGCGCCCGGCGCGGACCGGCTGCCGGTGCCGTACCTCCCGGAAGGGCTGCGCTACGACCCGCAGGAGGGGCCCGGCGAGGTGCAGACGCCGTTGCTCGGCTCGCCCGTCGACGACCTGCTGATCGGCGACAAGGTGTGGTTCCGGCACGCCAAGGCCGGCGAGCTGTGCGAACGGTTCGCCGAACTGCACCTCGTCGAGGGCGACCGGGTGACGGCGACGGTGCCGACGTACCGGGGCGAGGGCCGTACGTTCCTGTAGGGGCCCGGCCCCCTGTCAGCTCGACGGGCCGATGCTGCTGCCGACACCGCCGCCCGTGGCCGCGTCGCCGACCGGCCGGATGCCGCGCGTGATCCTGTCCATGTCGGCCGGCGGCGGTCCGTCCGGGCCCGCGTCGAAGACGAAGCGCACGACGACCGGTGCCTCGGTGCCGACACTGGACGGGAAGGCGAGCGACTCGACGTAGCCGCCGGGCCCCTTCGCCGTCCTGACGCGCCAGCGCACGAAGTACCCGGCGCGGCCCGCCACGGCGATCTGCCCGGACCGGACGACCTGGTGCGAGGTGATCCCGCCGAAGGGGCGCTCGCCGATCGCGTCGCGGTCGAAGGCCGCGTCGGCCGCGTCCTCGATGTCGTGCCGGGCCAGCGTCTCGGGTGACGTCCCGTCGGCCGCGGTCGCCGTGCGGGTGAGGACCAGGCCGTGCCGGCACAGGCCGGCGCCGGCCGGGCAGTCGTAGGTGCCGTGGGTGGTCATGACGACGTCCTCGTCGGCCACGTCCTGCGGTGTCTCCCAGCCGTCCGGGAGGGGGAGGGTGATGCCGTTGAGCTGGTCGACCACGAGGGAGGGGTCGTCGGTGGCGGAAGCGCCGGGGGAGGCCGGCCGGGACGCGGTGTGCGGGGCGCTGGTGGGCACGGCGGGCGGGGTGGTGGGGGCGTTCTTCGCCTCGGTGCCGCCCTCGTCGCCGTGCCCGAGCACCAGCGCTCCCGTGACGATCGCGGCGGCCAGGACGGCCCCGGTGCCGGCCAGGGCGACGGCCTTGGCGCGTGGACGCCGTCCCGGTGGTGCGGGCGGTGCGGGTGGCCCGGCGGCGGGCGGCACCTGCGGCGCCGCCGGCTGCCCGAAGGTCCGCGGTACGGGAGGGGCTTGCGGCGCTCGGGGTCCCTGACGTTCCTGCGGTGCGCGGCGGTGCTCGGTCCAGGACGTGCCGTCCCACCAGCGCTCAAGATGCGGGGCCGTCGGATCGCCGTACCAGCCGGGCGGGGGCGTCATGCTCATCCCGGCACTGTAGGACGGACCGTCCGGCGCCGTGGGCCGGACGGTCCGTATGGCTGCCGCGACGCCTACAAGGGCGTGACGTACGCCCCGGAGATCCCCCCGTCGACCAGGAAGTCGGTGGCGTTGACGAAGGAGGAGTCGTCGCTGGCGAGGAAGGCCACGGCGGCGGCGATCTCCTCGGCCTCAGCGAAGCGGCCGACCGGGATGTGCACCAGGCGGCGGGCGGCCCGCTCGGGGTCCGTGGCGAACAGCTCCCGCAGGAGCGGGGTGTTGACCGGCCCGGGACACAGGGCGTTGACCCGGATGCCCTCGCGGGCGAACTGCACGCCCAGCTCGCGCGACATGGCCAGCACACCGCCCTTGGACGCGGTGTACGAGATCTGGGAGGTGGCCGCGCCCATGCGGGCCACGAACGAGGCGGTGTTGATGATGGAGCCCCTGCCCTGGCGCCGCATGTAGGGGATGGCGGCCTTGCAGCACAGGTAGACGGAGGTGAGGTTGACCTCCTGGACCCGCTTCCAGGCCTCCAGGCCGGTCTCCAGGATGGAGTCGTCGTCGGGCGGGGAGATGCCCGCGTTGTTGAAGGCGACGTCGACGCTGCCGTAGGTGTCGAACGCCGTCCGGAACAGCGCCTCGACCTGGTCGGGGCCGGTGACGTCCACCTTCACGAAGAGTCCGCCGATCTCCTCCGCGACCGCCTTGCCGCGGGGCTCGTCGACGTCGCCGCAGACGACGTGCGCGCCCTCGGCGGCAAACCGGCGCGCGGTGGCCAGACCGATGCCGCTGCCGGCTCCGGTGACGACGGCGGTGCGGCCGACCAGACGGCGGCAGACGGTCTCAGGGGTCTGTGAGCTCACTGTGCGGGGCCCTCCGTGCTGATGAAGACGTTCTTGGTCTCGGTGAAGGCGGTCAGGGCATCGGGGCCGAGTTCGCGGCCGACGCCGGACTGCTTGAACCCGCCGAACGGGGTCCAGTAGCGGACGCTGGAGTGGGAGTTGACGGACAGGTTGCCGGCCCGGACGGCCCGGGAGACGCGCAGCGCGCGGCCGATGTCCCGGGTCCAGATGGAGCCGGACAGCCCGTACGGCGTGTCGTTGGCGAGGCGGATCGCGTCGGCCTCGTCCTCGAAGGGGAGGACGACGGCGACGGGTCCGAAGACCTCCTCGACGGCCACGCGCGCGCGGGGGTCGACGTCGGTGAGGACGGTGGGCGGGAACCAGAATCCGGGCCCCTCGGGGGCCTTGCCCCGGATGCCGGGCGCGTCGGCGTCGACGTAGGCGCGGACGCGTTCCAGGTGCGCTCGGGAGATGAGGGGGCCCATCCGGGTGTTCTCGTCGGCCGGGTCGCCGACGACCACGGACTCGACGGCGGGGGCGAGGAGGCCGAGGAAGCGGTCGTAGACGCCGCGCTGGACGAGGATGCGGGTGCGGGCGCAGCAGTCCTGGCCGGAGTTGTCGAGGAAGGACATGGGGGCGGCGGCCGCGGCGGCTTCGAGGTCGGCGTCGGCGAAGACGATGTTGGGGCTCTTGCCGCCGAGTTCGAGGGTGACGCGCTTGAGGAGCGCGGACCCCTTCGCCAGCACCTGCCTGCCCACGGTGGCCGATCCGGTGAAGACGATCTTGGCGACGCCCGGGTGCCCGACGAGGGCGTCGCCGGCGACGGGGCCGTGGCCGGGCAGCACCTGGAAGATGTGCTCGGGCAGGCCCGCCTCCAGGGCGAGTTCGGCCAGACGCAGGGCGGTGAGCGGGGTGGTCTCGGCGGGCTTGAGGATCACCGCGTTGCCGGCGGCGAGCGCGGGTGCGGCCCCCCAGGCCGCGATCGGCATCGGGAAGTTCCAGGGGGCGATCACCCCGACGACGCCGAGCGGTTCGAGGATCGTGACGTCCAGGCCCCCGGCGACCGGGATCTGACGGCCCGTCAGGCGCTCCACTCCCCCGGCCGCGTAGTCGAGCAGGTCGCGGACGTTGCCCGCCTCCCAGCGGGCGTTGCCGAGGGTGTGGCCGGCCTCGCGTACCTCCAGCCGGGCCAGTTCCTCGACGTGTTCGTCGACGGCCGTGGCGAAGCGGCGCAGCAGCCGGGCCCGGTCACCGGGCGGGAGGGCGGCCCATCCGGCCTGCGCCGCGGCGGCCCGTACGACGGCGGCGTCCACGTCGGCCGCGGTCGCGGCCGGGACGGTGGCCACGACCTCCTCGGTGGCCGGGTTCAGGACCCGGAGCTCGTGCTGGTCGGACACGGAGGGACCTCTCACATGCGTTCGAAGGAGCGGCGCAGCTCCCAGTCGGTGACCGCGGCGTCGAAGGCGTCCAGCTCGACGCGCGCCATGTTGTGGTAGTGCGCGACGACCTCGTCGCCGAAGGCGGCTCTGGCGATCTCGCTGCCGGCCCAGAGGTCGGCGGCCTCGCGGAGCGTGGTGGGCACGTGCGCGAACTCCGCGGTGTAGGCGTTGCCGGGGCAGGGCTCGGGCAGTTCCAGCTTCCGCTCGACGCCGTACAGTCCGGCGGCCACCAGCCCGGCCACGGCCAGGTGCGGGTTGACGTCGCCGCCGGGCAGCCGGTTCTCGAAGCGCAGGGAGCGGCCGTGGCCGACGACCCGGAGGGCGCAGGTGCGGTTGTCGTGGCCCCAGGCGACGGCGGTCGGGGCGAACGAGCCGTCCTGGAACCGCTTGTAGGAGTTGATGTTGGGCGCGTAGAGGAGGGAGAACTCGCGGAGCGCGGCGAGCTGTCCGGCCAGGAAGTGCCGCATCACCTCCGACATCCCGTCCGGGTCGCCCGGCGCGCCCGCCATGGCGTTGGCGCCGTCGGCGCCGGCGAGCGACAGGTGGATGTGGCAGGAGTTGCCCTCGCGCTCGTTGTACTTGGCCATGAAGGTGAGGGAGACTCCCTCCTGGGCGGCGATCTCCTTGGCGCCGGTCTTGTAGATCGCGTGCTGGTCGCAGGTGGCGAGGGCCTCGTCGTAGCGGAAGGCGATCTCGTGCTGGCCGGGGTTGCACTCGCCCTTGGCCGACTCGACGGTGAGGCCGGCGCCCGCCATCTCGTTGCGGATGCGGCGCAGCAGGGGCTCGACGCGGCCGGTGCCGAGGATCGAGTAGTCGACGTTGTACTGGTTGGCCGGGGTCAGCCCCCGGTAGCCCGCCTCCCAGGCGGCCTCGTAGGTGTCCTTGAAGACGATGAACTCCAGCTCCGTGCCGACCTGCGCGCTGTACCCGAGCTCGGCGAGGCGTTCGAGCTGGCGCCGGAGGATCTGGCGGGGCGCGGCGAGCACCGGGGAGCCGTCGTGCCAGGCGAGGTCGGCGATCACCAGGGCGGTGCCCGGGTTCCAGGGGACGCGGCGCAGCGTGGACATGTCGGGATGCATGGCGAAGTCGCCGTAGCCGCGGTCCCATGACGACATGGCGTAGCCGTCGACGGTGTTCATCTCGGTGTCGACGGCGAGCAGGTAGTTGCAGCCCTCGGTGCCGTGGTGGAGCACCTCGTCCAGGAAGAAGCGGGCGGCGAACCGCTTGCCCTGGAGACGCCCTTGCATGTCGGGGAAGGCCAGGACGACAGTGTCGATCTCGCCGCTCGCGACGAGGGCGTGCAGTTCCTCGGCGGCGAGCGGGGGTGTGCGGTCTGCCACGGGTGAGCCTCCTCGGGCTACGTCGGCCGGCCGGGAGCCATAAGGTATTGCCGAGAACCATTGCTTGGGAAGGGGATGCGGCGGGATGTCGCGGGACATGGCTCCGCATGGGCCGGCCGATCGCCTCGCGCCGGTGCTGCGGCCGGTGCGCGCGGGCAACGGGTTCGAGGAGGCGCTGGAGCAGATCCTGCAAGTCGTCCGGCTCGGCCTGGTGCCGGCCGGAGAGCGGCTGCCCGCCGAACGGGAGCTGGCGGAGCGGCTGGGGATCAGCCGGGTGACGCTGCGCGAGGTGCTGAAGGTCCTCGCCGACCAGGGGCTGGTGGAGTCGCGGCGCGGGCGGTACGGCGGCACGTTCGTGCTGCCCCGCCCGGCGGCGGGCGGCGAGGACGAGTTGCGGCGGCGGATCGCCGAGGCCGACATCGAGGACGTGCTCCGCTTCCGCGAGGTGCTGGAGGTGGGCGCGGCCGGCCTCTGCGCGGCGCACGGGCTCACCGGCGCGCAGGCGGCGCGGCTGCGCGGGGCGCTGGAGGGCACGCACGACGCGCCGCCGGCCGAGTACCGCCGCCGGGACACGCTGCTGCATCTCACCCTGGCCGAGCTGTGCGGCTCGCCGACGCTGGCCGCGCAGTACGCGGCGGTCCGGGCGACGGTGAACGACCTGCTCGACTGCATCCCGCTGCTCGTGCGCAATCTGGAGCACTCGCAGCGGCAGCACACCGCTCTGGTGGAGGCGGTGCTGGACGGGGACGCCGACGGGGCGCGGGAGATGATGCGGGAGCACTGCGCGGGCACGGCGGCACTGCTGCGGGGCTTCCTGGCGTGAGGCGCCGCCGTGGGGGCTTGCCGCGGCGGGCCGTAGCCGTAAAGGTAGCCCCGTACACCTTTGGGGGTCAGGGAGGCCAGCGTGACCGGACGACCGCTGATCGGGATCAGTACGTACCTGGAGACCGGGGCGCGCTGGGGGGTGTGGGAGCTGGAGGCGGCGCTGCTGCCGGCCGGCTATCCGCGGCTGGTGCAGCGGTCGGGCGGGCTCGCCGTGATGCTGCCGCCGGACGCGCCGGAACGGGCCGCGGCCGTCGTGGCCCGGCTCGACGGGCTGGTGATCGCGGGTGGCCCGGACGTCGAGCCGTCCCGCTACGGCGCCCTGCCCGACCCCCGGACGGGTCCGCCGGCCCGGACCCGGGACACCTGGGAACTCGCCCTGATCGGCGCCGCCCTGACGGCGGACGTCCCCCTGCTGGGCATCTGCCGCGGCATGCAGCTGCTGAACGTGGCCCTCGGCGGCACCCTGATCCAGCACCTGGACGGGCACGCGGAGGCGGTCGGCGTCTTCGGCGGCCACCGGGTCGAGCCGGTCCCGGGGACGCGGTACGCCGAGGCGGTGCCGGAGGAGACGACCGTCCCGACCTATCACCACCAGGCGGTGGACCGCCTCGGCGCGGGCCTCGTCGCGTCGGCGTACGCGGCGGACGGCACGATCGAGGCCGTCGAACTGCCCACCGCCCACTGGGTCCTGGGCGTGCAGTGGCACCCGGAGATGGACGACGACCCACGACTGATGCGCAGCCTGGTCCACGCGGCCACCGCGCGCTCCCCCCAGCACGCGGAGCCCTGAACCGCTCCCCCGGCCGGGACCAGACACGGACGCTGGGACGGAACGCGCGGCGAACCCGGTCGGGGCTCGTACCGGCGCCGGGGCCGGGGCCGGACCGAGGCGAGGGCCGGTCCGAGGGCGGCCCGGGGCCGGGCCGGACCGGGGCCGACGCCGGTCCGAGGTCCATCCGGGGCCGGCCGGAGGCCAGGACCCAATCGAGACGGGAGCCGAAAGCCGGGCCGGGGCCGGCCCGAGGCCAGACCGGGACCGGGACCGAGGCCGGACGGAAGGCCACAGCCCGGCCGACGAGGCCGGGCCGGACAAGGACCGAGACCGGGACCGGCACCGAGACCGACGCCAGGGCCGAGACCGGAGCCGAAAGCCGGGGCCGAGACCGGAGCCGAAGCCAGACCGTGGGACCGAGACCGGGACCGAGGCCGGACGGAAGGCCCCAGCCCGGCCGACGAGCCCGGGCCGGACAAGGACCGAGACCGAGACCGGCACCAAGACCGACGCCAGGGCCGAGACCGGAGCCGAAAGCCGGGGCCGAGACCGGAGCCGAAAGCCGGGGCCGAGACCGGAGCCGAAGCCAGACCGTGGGACCGAGACCGGGACCGAGGCCGGACGGCGGCCAGAGTCAGACCGAGGTCGGACCGAGACCGGGGTCGAGGTCGGGGCAACTCCCGGGCCGGGCCAGGCTGGAGCCGGGGCCTCGGCCGGGCGGAGCTCCCTAAGCCCACCCCAACCGCGCCCTGAGCCACGCCAAGGCGGTCTCGCCCTGTGCCCGCTGGAAGGCGCGCAGGGTGGGGATGCCCGGCGGGTCCGGGTGCAGGCTGTGGTGGAGGAAGAAGCCGGTGAGGGCGGCGAGCGTGGCGGTGACCGCCTCGGGGTCGGCGGTGCGGCCCAGGGGGTGGGCGGTGAAGACCTTCTCCGGGTCGGGGCCGCCCTGGGCCCGTACACACGGCAGCATGAGCAGCAGGTCGAACCACGGTGCGGCGCGCACCGCGTGCGGCCAGTCGACGAAGACGACCTCGCCGTCGTCCTCCCGCTCTCCGGTGAGCAGCACGTTGTCGGCCCGCAGGTCGGCGTGGGCGAGCGTGTCCCCGGATGCGGCCTCGGGCCACGGTGCGGCGAGGTCGGTGAGCTCCGCGAGGTGGACGACGGCCCAGGGGTCGACGCGCCCGTCGAGGTGCCCCTGCGCGCCGTCCAGCAGCCGGCGCCAGCCGGCGAAGTCCTGGGCGAGCGCCTCCGCGGCGGGCGGGGCGGCGACCGGCGACGGGCTGAGGCCGCGGCTCAGCCGCTCGACGGCGTCGAGGACCCGCCGCAGCTCGTCCGGCCGCCACGGCAGACGCGGCTGGCGTCCGGAGACGTCCTCGAAGACCAGGGCGACCCAGCCGCCGTCGTCGTACGTGCCGAGCAGACGGGGTGCGGGTACGGCGTCGGGGAGGGCGGCGGCGTTGCGGGCCTCGGCGCGGTGCAGGCGCGGGCTGAGCGGGTTGGCGTCCGCGCCGACGGCCTTCACGAAGGCGCGGCGGCCGGAGGCGGTCCGGACCCGCGCGGCCGCGCCGGGCGAGAAGCCGCCGGGCTGGGTCACGGCGTGCACCACGGGCGCGCCGAGGACCTCGGCCACGGCGTCCCGGACGGTCTCCGGCAGCCGTTCCCAGGGGGTTCGGACACCCGCGGCGGGTGGAGCGGTGCTGGTCATGCGCCATGGTGGCGCCCGGTCCGACCGGAACGCCAACGCTTTTCCGGCGCCCGGCCCCGCCCCCTCAGCCGGCCGAATTGCCCGGCCGGGCCCGGGAGCGGGTCAGGGACAGGAGGTCGCGGGCGGGGCCGGCGGGGCGGTGGCCCGTGGGCCAGACGGCTCGCAGGTCGCGGGTGAGGGCGATGCCGTCGACCGGGATGCTCACCAGCCGGCGCAGGGACAGCTCCTCGCCCACCGCCAGTTCGCTCAGCACCGCCGGCCCGGCACCGCTGACCGCGGACGCCTTGACCGCCGTGGTCGAGGACAGTTCGATGAGCGGCCTGGCCAGGCCGCCGAGCGCCGCGTCCAGGACCTGCCGGGTCCCGGAGCCCTCCTCGCGCAGGATCAGCGGGGTCGCCGCCAGTTCCCCGGCCGCCAGCGGCCTTCGGCGGCGCGCCCAGGGGTGGCCGGGGGCCGTCACCACGACCAGCCGGTCCCGGGCGATCACCGCGGAGTCCAGGCCGGACGGCACCGACAGCCCCTCCACGAAGCCGAGGTCGGCCTCGTCGGCGAGCAGCCGCTCCGCCACCGCGGCCGAGTTCCCGGCCAGCAGCGACACGGCGGTGTCCGGTCGCCGCCCGCGCAGCGCGATGAGCCAGCCCGGCAGCAGGTACTCGGCGATCGTCATGCTGGCCGCCACCCGCAGCCGCGAGTCCCGACGGTCGCGCAGCGCCTGCGCCCCCGCGTCGAAGGCCTCGGCCGCCTCCACGACCCGCCGGGCCCAGTCCGTCACCAGCGCCCCGGCGTCCGTCAGTCGCGACCCGCGAGGCGAACGGTCCACCAGCGCCACCCCCAGCTGCCGCTCCATGGAGCGGATCCGGCTGCTGGCGGCAGGCTGGGTGATGCCCAGCTCCCGCGCCGCCCCGCCGAGGCTGCCCAGGCGCGCCACCGCCAGCAGCAGTTCCAGCGCCCCGAGATCCGGCACCCGGTGCGCCAGCGGCACCCCGGGGGGCCGCTGCCGTCCGTTCCCCTCCGCGCCTGTCATAAATCCAGCTTATGCCCTGATAGAACGAGGCCCCCTGGTGACGTGCCCTGCCCCGGGACAGCCTGGGTCCATGGTCACCGCCGCCCAGCCCCTCCCCGTCCGTGCCGCACCCCGGCCCCGCTTCCCCGCCGTCCGTCACCTCGGACCCCACTGGTACGCCGCCGTCATGGGCACCGCCGCCGTCGCCACCGCGGGCGCCACGCTCCCGGTGCGCGTGCCGGGGCTGCGCACCGCCTGTGCCGCCGTCTGGGCGCTGTCGCTGGTCCTGCTCGCGGTCCTGCTGACCGCCCGGGCCCTGCACTGGAGGCACCATCGCGACCAGGCGCGCGCCCAGCTGCGCGACCCGGCCGCGGCCCCGTTCTACGGCTGTCTCGCCATGGCCCTGCTGGCCGTGGGCGGCGGCGCCCCCGCCGCCGGAGGGGACTGGCTCGGTTCCCGGACGGCCCTCGCGCTGGATGCCGGACTGTTCGCCGCTGGTACGGCCGTCGGGCTCGCGGCCGCCGTCGCGGTGCCGTACCTCATGGCCGTACACCACCGGGCCGGGTCGCCGGAGGCCTCTCCCGTGTGGCTGCTGCCGGTCGTCGCTCCCATGGTGTCCGCCGCGCTCGGCCCCCGCCTGGTGCCGCTGCTGCCGGCCGGGCAGGCGCGCCGGACGCTGCTCCTCGGCTGTGTGGCGCTGTTCGGGCTCAGCCTGCTCGCGACCCTGGCGCTGCTGCCGCCGGTGCTCGCGCGGCTGCTCACCGCCGGCCCGCTGCCCCTCGCGCTCACCCCGGCACTGTTCCTGGTCCTCGGCCCGCTCGGGCAGTCCACCACCGCCGCGGGCGCCTTCGCGGACGCGGCACCCGGCGTCGTACCCGCCCCGTACGCCCGGGGCTTCGACGTCCTGGCCGTTCTGTACGGGGTCCCGGTGATGGGCTTCGCGCTGCTGTGGCTGGCCCTGGCCGCCGCCCATGTGCTGCGCGCCCGGCGCCGGGGCATGGGCTTCGCGATGACGTGGTGGGCGTTCACCTTCCCGGTGGGCACCTGCGTCACCGGCGCCGCGGCCCTCGCCCGGCACACGCATCTCGCCGTCTACGGCGGGCTCGCGGTCGGCCTGTACGTCCTCCTCGTGGCCGCCTGGACCACCGCGGCCGCGCACACCGCGCGCGGGCTGCTCAACGGCGCGCTGCTCGCAGCGCCTCCCCCAGCACCCGCGGCGCCTCGGCCAGTGACGGTCCGTACCAGGTCAGGTGCCGTCCGCTGACCAGCGCGCAGGGCAGACCGGGGAAGGCCTCCGGCCCGTCGCCGGCGGTGAAGCGGTACGGCTCGTCCGGCAGCACGACGACGTCCGGAGCCGCCGCCCGCAACTCCTCCAGACCGATCCGCGGATAGCGCTCGGGATGGCGCGCGTACCGGTGGTCGACGCCGAGGCGGGCCAGCACGTCACCGGCAAAGGTGTCCCGGCCGAGCACCATCCAGGGCCGCCGCCAGATCGGCACGACGGCGGTGGTACGGCGGGCCGGCGGGCGCAGCGCCGACCAGGCCGCCTCCGCCCGCGTGAGCCAGGGCGGCCGCTCGTCCGCACCGCACGCCCGGAGCACCCGGGCCAGTTCCCCGAAGGCCTGGGCGACGGTGCGGACCTCGGTGACCAGGACCCGCACCCCGGCCGCGCGCAGCGCGTCGAGGTCGGGCGCCCGGTTCTCCTCCTCGTTGGCGATCACGAGGTCGGGGGCGAGGGCGGCGATCCTGTCGACGTGGGGGTTCTTGGTGCCGCCGATCCGTACGACGTCGAGGTCCGCGGGACGGGCGCACCAGTCGGTGGCGGCGATCAGGACGCCGGGCTCGGACACCGCGACCGCCTCGGTGAGCGAGGGCACCAGGGAGACGACCCGCATCAGCGCGACCGGTCCTGCACCGCCTCGATGTGCTCGGCCACCGCGACCACGATCACCCGGGTGTCCGGCACGGTCGCCCTCCAGCGGTGGCGCACGCCGCCGGTCAGGTACATCGTGTCGCCGCGCACCAGCCGGTAGGCGCGGCCCTCCGCCTCGATCTCGACCGCGCCGTCGGCGACGTACATCAGCTCGTCGTTGCGGTGCTGGAACTCGCGGCCGGCGTCGTGGTCCCCGGTGTACTCCGAGGCGTGCAGCTGGTGGTGGCCGCGCACCAGTGAGCGCAGCCGGGGCTCCGGCCCCAGCTCCGCCTCCTCGGCCCGCACCACGTCGACGCTGCACGCCGGGTCGGCCGCCGCGAGCAGTTCCACGGCGGTGGTGCGCAGGGCGTCGGCGACTTTTTCCAGGGAGCTACGGCTGGGCCGGGCCCGGTCGTTCTCCACCTGGCTCAGGAAGGGCACCGACAGGCCGCTGCGCTGGGCCACGACGGCGAGGGTGAGGTCCAGCGCGCGGCGCCGCCGCCGGACGGCCGCGCCCACTCGAAGGGGCTGCTCTTTGTGGTCGCCCATCGCTCCGGCTCCCTCCTCCGCTCGTCGGTCCGCTGTCTGGGGGCCCGGGTCCGGGCGCACTCCCCCTGATGACTTCTCTGCACCCTACGCATGTTCGGCAAACCGTTTCATGCGGCCGTCACATCCCCGTCATATCGTGTGGGGCCCGGCCCCCCGGTTCGCGCCAGTGGATCCGGGTGCGCGCCGTCCCGCGCGCCACGTGCGCCGCGGCCTCCTGCTCCGGGCCGGCGGGGCGGGAGCGACGGACCGACGGGCGGGCCGCGCTCCTCACCGGCTGCACGGGCCCGGGCTCTGGTGGGGACGTCGCTGTGAGTGGTTGACCGAATCCTTCCCGTGCGCCCCGAACGGTTCCGGTCACCCCCCTGGGCACGCCGGGCACCGTGCGGACCGCCGCCCGGGGAAGGCCCGAGGGGCGGGCCCCGGGCCCACGCGGTCAGGGTGCGTGGGAGGGGCCCGCCCCTCGGGCGGTGCGCGGCGCGGCGGTTCCTACTGCTGAGTCATCCGGTCGGCGACGTCCGGGTGCTGCTTCAGCCAGGAGGCGACGGCCTCCTCCTCGTGGCCCTGGCCGCGCTGGTTGATCTCGCTCTCCAGGCTGCCGAGCTCGGACTCGCTCATCCGGAAGTTCTGGACCCACTTGGTGAGCTGCGGGTACTGCTCCGGGAACTTCTCGTTGGAGATGGTGCGGATCGTGTTGCCCTCACCGAAGAGCTTCTTGTCGTCCTTCAGCTTGGTCAGGTCGTAGCGGGTGTAGGCCCAGTGCGGCGACCACAGAACGACCGCCACGGGCTTCTTCTGGGCGTAGTCCCGCTTGAGCTCGGCCAGCATCGCCGGCGTGGAGCCGTCGACGACCTTGTACTCCTTGTCCAGGCCGTAGCCGGGCAGGACCTTGTTCTTGAGCAGGTTCATCTCGCCGGTGCCCGGCTCGATGCCGATGATCTTCCCGTCGAACGTGCCGGCCTTGCCCTTGAGGTCCTCGAGGGTCTTCACGCCCTTGACGTAGGAGGGCACGGCGACCTCCAGCGAGGTGGGCCGGTACCAGGTGCCGAGGTCCTTCAGTCTGTCCTTGCTCTTGTCCCAGTAGTTCTTCTGGGCGTAGGGCAGCCAGGCGTCGAAGTTGAGGTCGATGTCGCCGGAGGCCAGGCCGGTGTAGACCGGGCCCACGTCCATCTGCTTCAGGTTCAGCTGGTACCCGCGCCGCTGCAGGACGTTCTTCCACAGGTAGGTGACGGCGACGTCCTCGTCCCACGGGAACCAGGCGACGTTCAGGGGGCGCTTGGCCTCGGCCGGCTTCGCGCCGGCACCGCCCGGGAGCGGGGCCAGCTTGTCGACGACGCCCGGGTTCTCCTTCAGCCAGGCACGTACGGCGTCCTGCTGCTTGCCCTTGCCGGCCTTGTTGATCCGGGCCTCGAGGCTGGTGAGCTGCTTCTCGTCGAGCTTGAAGTTCTTCAGCCACCTGCCGACGACCGGGTTGTCGGCGGCGAAACCCTTGCGGGCCAGCGTGTGCACGCCGTCGCCCTTGCCCCAGGCGCCCTTGGGGTCCTTCAGCTTCTTCAGGTCGTAGTCGTTGTACGCCCAGTGCGGCGACCAGAGCGTGACGACGATCGGCTGCTTCTTGCTGTAGGCGCGCTTGAGCTCGGCCAGCATCGCGGGCGTGGAGCTGTCGACGACCTTGTACTCCTTGTCCAGGCCGTACTGCTTGAGGACCTTGCTCTTCAGCAGGGCCATCTCGCCGGCGCTGGACTCGATGCCGGTGATCTTCCCGCCGAAGGTGCCGGCCTTGCCCTTGAGGTCGTCGAGCGAGTCGACGCCCTTCATGTACGCGGGCACGGACAGCTCCAGGGACGTCTGCCCGTACCAGGAGCCGAGGTCGTCGAGCTGCTTGCCGTACTTCTTCCAGTACTGCGCATGGGTCGTGGGCAGCCAGGAGTCGGTCTCGAAGTCGACATTGCCCTGCGCGAGGGAGGTGTAGAGCGGTCCGGCGTCGAACTGCTTGGCGTCGACCTGGTAGCCGCGCTGCTCCAGGACCTCCTTCCACAGGAAGGTGGAGGCGACGCCCTCGTCCCACGGGATGTAGCCGATGCTGATCTTCTTGCCCTGGCCGACGTCCTTGCTGCCGGCCACGGAGCCCGAGCCGCCGCCGTGGGCGAAGACGCCCATGCCGCCCGCCACGAGGGCGAGGATCACGACGCCGACCACGGCGACCGTCGGACGCGGCCGGTAGGACCAGATCTTCAGGCCCTGCGCGGCGCGCGCCTTGGCGGCCGCGCGCCGGCCGAGCGGGGAGACCTGGGTGCCCAGGGCGCTGGTCATGCGGTCCAGGTAGATCGCGAGGATCACGATGGCCACACCGGCCTCGGAGCCGAGGCCGACGTTGAGCTGGCCGATGGCCTCGTTGACGTCGCCGCCGAGGCCGCCGGTGCCGACCATGCCGGCGATGGCCGCCATGGACAGGCCGAGCATGATCACCTGGTTGACGCCCGCCATCACCGTGGGCAGCGCCAGCGGAAGCTGGACCCGCAGCAGGGTGTTGCGGGGCGTGGTGCCGAACGCGTCGGCGGCCTCGACCAGTTCCTTGTCGACCTGGCGGATGCCCAGCTCGGTCATGCGCACGCCCGGGGCGAGCGCGAAGATCAGCGTGGCGACGATGCCCGCGGAGGCGCCCGTCCCGAAGAACAGGATGGCCGGGATGAGGTAGATCATCGCGGGCAGCGTCTGCATGAAGTCCAGCACCGGCCGGACCAGGGCGCTGACCCGGTCGGAGCGGGCCGCCCAGATGCCGACCGGCACCGAGATCACCAGCGCGATGATCGTGGCGACGAGGACGAGGGACAGGGTCACCATCGCGTCGTCCCACAGTTCGAGGGAGTCGATGAAGGCGAAGCCCACGAAGGTGAGGACACCGGCGAGGGTGCCGCGCAGCCAGAAGGCCAGCACGGCGAAGACGCCCGCGAGCAGCAGCGGCTCGGGCGCCTGGAGGACGGCGGCGATGCCGTCGTAGGCGCCGGTGAAGACGGCCTTGAGGAAGTCGAAGAGCCAGGCCATGTGGCCCAGCAGCCAGTCGACGGCGCTGTTGACCCAGTCGCCGAGGGGGATCCTAGGCACGGGCCACCACCTTCTCGCCGCCCTTGCCCCGGGCGCTGTCGCAGCTGCCCGGCGCGGCCTGCTCGTCACCGAGGAAGCCGACGAGGCGCTGACGCTGGACGACGCCGACCAGCTCACGGTCCTCGTCCACCACGGCGACCGGGTGCGGCACCCGGGCGCTGATCGCGCACAGGTGGGTGAACGGCGTGTCCGGCGTGGCGGTCTCGCAGTCGCAGTCCGCCTCGTCGCCGCGCACGGCGCGGTCCATGACCGCCTCGGCCGTCAGGACCCGGGAGCGGTCGACGTCCTGGATGAAGGAGGCCACGTAGTCGTTGGCCGGGCGCAGCAGGATGTCCTCCGCGCTGCCGGTCTGCACGATGCGGCCGTCGCGCATGACGGCGATGCGGTCGCCCAGGCGCATGGCCTCGTTGAGGTCGTGGGTGATGAAGACGATCGTCTTCTTCAGCGTCTGCTGGAGCTGGAGGAGCTGGTCCTGCATGTCGCGGCGGATCAGCGGGTCCAGGGCGCTGAAGGACTCGTCCATCAGCAGCAGGTCGGCGTCGGTGGCGAGCGCGCGGGCCAGGCCGACGCGCTGCTGCATACCGCCGGACAGCTCGTCGGGCCAGGACTTCTCCCAGCCGGCCAGGCCACACAGGGCGAGCGCCTCGTCGGCGCGGCGTTCGCGCTCGGCGCGGGGCACGCCCTGCACTTCCAGGCCGTAGGCGGCGTTCTCGCGGACGCTGCGGTGCGGGAAGAGCGCGAAGTGCTGGAAGACCATGCTGATCTTCCGGGATCGGACCTCGCGCAGCTCCTTGCCGCCGAGGCCGGTCAGGTCCTGGCCGTCGAAGCGGACCTGGCCCGAGGTGGGCTCCAGCAGACCGTTCAACATGCGCAACAGGGTGGACTTGCCCGATCCGGACAGGCCCATCACGACGAAGATCTGGCCGGGCTCCACGGTGAAGGAGGCGTCGATCACCGCGGCGGTGGCGCCGTCGGCGCGCAGCTCCTCACGGTCGGCTCCTCGGCGGAGTCGGTCCACTGCTTTGTCCGGTCGTCTGCCGAACACCTTGAACAGGTGCTCGGCCTCTAGCGATGCTGACACGCGCACCTCTTGTCTCGGGGCCAGGGGCAGGACACGAAGGGCCGCTAACAGTTGAATCACGCAACGACCGTCGCTCCGAAGCCGCGCCTGCCCAGGATCTCCGGCCCCAAACTCGGCAGTGGCCCGCCTCACACGTCGCTGACCTCGCGCTTCCGGGGGCCCGCCCCCGCGCCGGACGGTGACTGTCGGTGCGGTGCGGCATGATGCGGGGCGTGACCGGACGACTGATGCTCCTCGACACCGCCTCCCTGTACTTCCGTGCCTACTTCGGCGTGCCGGAGTCGATCAAGGCCCCGGACGGCACGCCGGTGAACGCCGTGCGCGGGCTGCTCGACTTCGTCGACCGCCTGGTCAAGGACCACCGCCCCGACCGTCTGGTCGCGTGCATGGACGCGGACTGGCGTCCGCACTGGCGGGTCGAGCTGATCCCCTCCTACAAGGCGCACCGCGTCGCCGAGGAGCACCCGGGCGGCCCGGACACCGAGGAGGTGCCCGACACGCTCACCCCGCAGGTCCCGGTGATCGAGGCCGTCCTCGACGCCGTCGGCATCGCGCGCGTGGGCGTCGAGGGGTACGAGGCGGACGACGTCATCGGCACCTTCACCGCGCGGGCCGAGGGCCCGGTCGACATCGTCACCGGCGACCGCGACCTCTACCAGCTGGTGGACGACGCGCGCGGGGTGCGCGTGCTGTACCCGGTCAAGGGCGTGGGCACCCTGCAGACCACCGACGAGGCGCTGCTGCGCGAGAAGTACGGCGTCGACGGCCGCGGGTACGCGGATCTGGCGCTGCTGCGCGGCGACCCGAGCGACGGCCTGCCGGGCGTGCCCGGCATCGGGGAGAAGACGGCGGCCGTCCTGCTCGACCGGTTCGGCGACCTGGCGGGAATCCTGGCGGCCGTGGACGACCCGAAGGCCAGGCTGACGCCCTCCCAGCGCAAGCGGCTCGACGAGGCACGGCCGTACCTCGCGGTGGCGCCGAAGGTGGTGCGCGTCGCGGACGACGTGCCGCTGCCGGACGTGGACACGGCGCTGCCGCGCACCCCGCGCGACGCTGCGGCACTCCAGGAGCTGGCGGCCCGCTGGGGACTGGGCGGCTCGCTGCAGCGCCTGCTCACCACGCTCGGGTCGTGAGGAGGCCGCCCGCGCCCGCTCATGAGGCGTTCGCGGACGAGGTGTTCACGCCAGGAAGGTGCTAACTTAGGTAACCCTAAGCATGGGGAACTGGGAGGCCGTCATGGCAGATCGTCCGGCGCGCAAGACGCGGAAGACGCATTCCGCGCAGGTGATCCGCACCGAACGGCTGACCCCGCACATGCAGCGCGTGGTGCTGGGCGGCCCGGGCCTGGCCGGCTTCTCGGCCGGCACGTGCACCGACCACTACGTGAAGCTGCTGTTCCCGCCCGCGGGTGTCACCTACCCCGAGCCCTTCGACCTGGAGCGGATCCGCGCGGAGCTCCCGCGGGAGCGGTGGCCGGTGACCCGGACGTACACCGTGCGAGCCTGGGACGCCGAACACCGGGAGCTGACCCTGGACTTCGTCGTCCACGGCGACGAGGGCCTCGCCGGCCCCTGGTCGCTGGCCGTCGAGCCGGGCGCGACCGTGCGGTTCACGGGACCCGGCGGCGCCTACGCCCCGGACGCGAGCGCCGACTGGCATCTGCTGGCGGGCGACGAGAGCGCCCTGCCCGCGATCGCCCGCTCCCTGGAGGCCCTGCCCGAGGGCGCCGTCGCGCACGCCTTCGTCGAGGTGGCCGGTCCGCAGGAGGAGCAGAAGATCGACTCCGATGTCGAGGTCGTCTGGCTGCACCGCGGGGACCGGCCCGTCGGCGAGGCCCTGGTGGAGGCCGTACGGGCGCTGGACTTCCCCGAGGGCCGGGTGCACGCGTTCGTGCACGGCGAGGCCGGCTTCGTGAAGGAGCTGCGCCGCCTGCTGCGGGTCGAGCACGGCATCCCGCGCGAGGACCTGTCCGTCTCCGGCTACTGGCGGCTCGGTCACAACGAGGACGGCTGGCAGGCCTCCAAACGGGAGTGGAACGCCCGTATCGAGACGGAGCAGGAGGGCGCGCCCCCGGCCGCCTGAGCCCCGCGTGCCGCTGTGCCGGCCTCCGGCCGCGGGCTGCCCGCAGCCTCGGACGCCGGGACCGGCACCTCGGACGCCCTGACCTGGACCTCCTACGCCGGGACCCGCACCTCGGACGCCGGGACCGGCACCTCGGACGCCCGGATCTCTGCCTCGGCCGCCGGGAGCTGCACCTCTTACGCCGGGACCTCCATCTCGTACACCGGGGCCCGTACCGCTCACGCCGGGACCCGCACCTCGTACGCTGGGCCGTGATGCGACGCAAGACCCCGATTCCGCCCCCGCCCCTGCCCCAGCGCGACGGCGTGGACCCCGTGCGGGTGCGGCTGCCCGGGGAGGGCGCCTGGGCCACGGTGCGCGAGCATCTGGTGGAGCGGCTGTCGGGCGCCGGGCCCGGGGTGGTCGACGCGATGTTCGAGGCGGGGCGGATCGTCGGGGCCGACGGGCGGGCCGTCGCGCCCGACGCGGCCTACCGGCCGGGGATGTTCGTCTGGTTCCACCGGGAACTCCCCGACGAGGTCCCGGTGCCGTTCCCGCTGGAGGTCGTCCACCGCGACGAGCACATCGTCGTCGTGGACAAGCCGCACTTCCTCGCCACCACCCCGCGCGGCAGCCATGTCACCGAGACCGCGCTGGCGCGGCTGCGGCGCGAGCTGGGCATCCCCACGCTGACGGCCGCGCACCGGCTGGACCGGCTCACGGCCGGCCTGGTGCTGTTCACCGTCCGGCCCGGGGAACGCGGCGCGTACCAGACGCTGTTCGGCGACCGGCGGGTGCGCAAGGAGTACGAGGCCGTCGCCCCGTACGACCCCCGGCTCGCCCTGCCGCGCACGGTGCGCAGCCGGATCGTGAAGGAGCGCGGGGTCCTCACCGCCCGCGAGGTGGCGGGCGAGGTGAACGCGGTCACCCGTGTGGAGCTGACGGAGCACCGCGCGGACGGCCTCGCACGCTACCGGCTGCTGCCCACGACCGGGCAGACCCACCAACTGCGGGTGCACCTCAGTGCGTTGGGCGTGCCGATCCTCGGCGACCCGCTCTACCCGGTGGTGACCGGCCCCGTGCCGCCCGGTGACTTCCGGCGGCCGCTGCAACTGCTGGCGCGGACGCTGGAGTTCACCGATCCGGTCACGGGGCGGGAGCACCGGTTCGACAGCGGGCGCACGCTCGGTGCCTGGTCCTCCCCCGGCGCGTGGGCGACTGGTCAGTAGCCGCGCCACCAGCGCAGCAGGCGCCGCCACGCCCCCTGCGGGCGGGCCGGCGCGGCGGGTTCACCGGCCGGCACGGGCCCGGGCCACGACGGTGCGCTCTCGCCCGGCACGGCCGACGCGACCTCCCGTACGGACGTCGCGCCCTCCGGTGCGGGTGACGCCGAGGGCGCGGCCGAGGCGACCGCCCACCGGGACGACGCCGACGGTTCGGCCGACGGTGTCGCGGGCGCCGCGCGTTCGGTGCCGATCTCCCAGGCGGCGCGCTGCTGCGGAACCGCGGCCGGGTTGAGGCTCGGCTTCGCCGTCACGTCCTGCGGCGGCCGCGGCGTGAACCGTACCGGCAGTTCCACCAGGTGCTGGGAGGCGATGGACTCGGTCCAGCGCAACTCCTCCTCGTCGCAGTCGAGCTGGATGTCCGGCAGCCGCATCAGCAGGGCGTCCACGCCGACGTCGGCGATGGCGCGCCCGATGTCCTGGCCGGGGCACTCGTGCGGGCCGCCGCCGAAGGCGAGGTGCGAGCGGTTGCCCTGCATGTCGGCGTCCAGGTCGGGGCGCACCCGGGGATCGACGTTGCCCGGCGCGATGCCGAAGAGCAGTCCGTCGCCCCGGCGGATGCGCTGCCCGCCGAGTTCCGTCTCCTGTTTGGCGAAGTAGCCGAAGACGGTACTGAACGGCGGCTCGTCCCACAGGGACTGCTCCACCGCCTCCGGCACCGTCATCTGCCCGCCGTTGAGCTGGGCGCGGAAGCCCGGCTCGGTGAGCACCCGGCGCAGCACGTTGGCGAGGAGGTTGGCGGTCGCCTCGTAGGCGGCGATGAGCACCACCCGCAGGTGCTGGCCGATCTCGTCGTCGCTGAGGCCGGCCGGGTGGCCGATGAGGTGGCTGGTGAAGTCGTCCTCGGGCCGGGACCGGCGGCGGGCGGCCAGGCGCAGCAGGCAGTCCATGATGTACTGATTGCTGGCGATCGCGGTCTCGGTGCCCTTGAGCATGTCGCGGGCGGCGTGCACGATGCGGTCGTTGTACTCCTCGGGCATCCCGAGGACCTGGCACATCACCGCCATGGGCAGGTGCTCGGCGAACTCGTCGACGAGGTCGGCCCGGCCCTCCTCGCAGAAGCGGTTGACGAGGCGCTGGCTGGAGCGGCCGATGTGGCGGCGCAGACCGCGGTGGTCGATGGTGGCCATGGCGCCGGTGACCGCGCCGCGCAGCCGCTTGTGCTCGTCGCCCTCGGCGTGCGAGCAGATGGGCTGCCAGGCGATGTGCGGCATGAGGGGGTGGTCGGGCTTGACCATGCCCTCCCTGAGCGGGGTCCAGATACGGCTGTCCCGGGTGAACTGGGAGGGTGTGCGCACCATGTGCAGGTTCTCGGCGTGGCCGAGGACCACCCACATCGGCACGTCGTCGTGGAGCAGCACGGGCGCCACCGCGCCGTACCGTTTGCGGAGTCGGTCGTACAGCGCCGTCAGGTCCTTTGCCTCGTGCAGCCGGTGCAGTCCCCCGGGCCCGACGCCGTGCGCGGGGCAGCCGGGGGGCGGATCGAGGGTGAGGTCGTCCGGTCCGGTCAGGGAGTGGGGTTCGGGCGTCACAGTGGTCGCTTTCGGACGGGAGTGAGTGCGGAGTGTGGGAACTCGCTGCGAGGGGGCCTCAGGTGAGCGAGCCCGTCATGGCGAGCGAGTGCAGGAAGCGCATCAGGGTCATGAGGACGTCGCGGCTGGAGGCCCGGCGGCGGACGTCGCACTCGACGATGGGGATCTCCGGGGACAGGTCGAGCGCCGTGCGCAGCTCCTGCATCGGGTAACGGGGCGCGTCCGGGAAGGAGTTGACGGCGACGACGAAGGGCACGCCGCGCTCCTCCAGACGCCCTATGACGTCGAAGCTGACCTCCAGGCGGCGGGTGTCGACGAGCACGACCGCGCCGAGCGCGCCTTCGAACAGGCCGTTCCACAGGAACCAGAAGCGCTGCTGCCCGGGGGTGCCGAAAAGGTACAGCACCAGCTGGTCGGTGATGCTGATGCGGCCGAAGTCCATCGCCACGGTGGTGGCGGTCTTGGAGTCGGAGCCGTAGTTGTCGTCGACGCCGATGCCGGCCTGCGTCATGGTCTCCTCGGTGGTCAGCGGCCTGATCTCGCTGACCGAGCCGACCATGGTGGTCTTGCCGACCCCGAACCCGCCGACCACCACGATCTTCACCGCGGCCTGGGCCGTGTGCGGCAGGTGGTCCTCGGTCCGTGGTCCGGGGACGGCGTCAGAGCCTTTGAAGTCCATGCATCACCGCTTCGAGGAGGGAACGGTCGGGTACGGCCTGGCGGACGATCGGGGCGCGTGCCTGAACCAGTTCGGCCGTGAGCAGCTCGGTGAGCAGGACCGTCATCGCGCTGAACGGCAGGCTGAGATAGGCCGAGAGCTCGGCCACGGACAGAGGGGCCGCGCAGAGCCGGAGCACCGCCGCCTGCTCGGGGGTGGCGGACGGGGGCGGATCGGCGCGGGCCACGATCAGGGTCACCAGGTCCAGGGCGGCACGGGCGCCGTCCTCGTCCGCGCCGGCCACCACGTACAGGCGCTCGGGGTTCTTCTCCTCGCCCTGCTTGGCGGGTTCGGGGGGCGGCGGTTCGTGCCGGGGGTAGCGCCTCTGGCGTCGCGGAGGAGTCATACGGTCTGCCCGTTGCGTCGGGGCGGACTGGTCAGATGGGCACCGATGCGGACCACGAGGTCCCGCATCCGGGCGCTCATCAGGCCGGGTTCGGTCCGGATGTCGGCGAGCACCGCGAGGTAGGCGTTGGCGCCGGCGGACATCAGGTAGAAGTAGCCGCCGTTGATCTCGATGATGACCAGCTTCATCCGGCCGTCGCTGTCGGGGATCTCGACGGCGACGGCGCCGGCGAGGCTCTGCAGTCCCGCGCAGGCCGCGGCGACCCGGTCGGCCGCGTCCGGTTCGCCGCCGTAGCGGGCGATGCGCAGGCCGTCGGCCGAGAGGACCACGATCATCTCGATGCCGGGTACGCCGTCGTGGAGCTCCTTGAGCATCCAGTCGAAGTTCGCTCGCTGCTGGATCACTTGAGGTCCCCCTCGTCGTCGGCCTCGGCGCGGGCCGGTCGGTCGATCAGATGGGTGAAGGCGGTCGGGTCCTGCGTGAACGCGGTGGGGTCGGGCCCTGGGTTGTCCTTCTTGAGTCCGTCCCAGAAGGCCTCGACCCACAGGCCCGGTTCGGGCTCCTTCTCGTCGGTCTTCGGCTCCGGTTCGGGCGTGGACCACACGGAGCGGCCCTCCTGTTCGGCGCGCTCGGCGGCGACCTGCTCGGCGATGCGCTGGCTGAGGGGGGTCTTGACCCGGCTGCGGCGCTGCGGAAGGCCGCCCGGCGTCCATTCGGTGACCTCGGGGACGTCGTCCTCCAGGGACACCGGGGCGGGGAGGCGCGGACTGGTGGGGCGGCGCCGCTTGGGGGCGCGCTTGGGTCCCTCCACCGTGCCCTCGGTGGGCTTGGGGATGGCGGTGGCGCCGATGCCGTGGGCGAGTCCGGGGGCGGGCTCGCTGGTCATCATGTCGCTCGGCACGACCAGGACGGCGCGGACACCGCCGTACGCGGAGGCCCGGAGCGACACCTGCATCTTGTACGTCGTGCACAGCCGGCCCACGACGGCCAGGCCCAGCCGGGGGCTCTCGCCGACGTCCTGCAGGTCCATGCCGGCCTTGGCGCGCTCCAGCATCCTCTCGACCCGGGCGCGGGCCTCCTCGCTGAGGCTGACGCCGCCGTCCTCGATCTCGATGGCGACGCCGGTCTGCACCTCGATCGCGGTGACGTGCACCTTGGTCTGCGGGGGCGAGTAGCGGGTGGCGTTGTCGAGGAGCTCGGCGGCGGCGTGGATGACGGGCTCGACGTGGGTGCCCTTGATGTTGACCTTGGCGATGGAGTGCAGCTCGATGCGGCGGTACTCCAGGATCCGGGACATGGCGCCGCGCAGCACGCTGTAGAGGGTGACCGGGTTGGGCCACTGACGGCCGGGGCGGCCGCCGCCGAGGACGGAGACGGAGTCGGCGAGGCGGCCGATCAGCGCGGTGCCGTGGTCGATGCGCAGCAGGTCGTCGAAGACCTCGGGGCTGCGCCCGTGGTCCTCCTCCATCTCCCGCAGTTCCTTGGCCTGCTGGTGGACGATGGCCTGGACGCGCCGGGCGATGCTGACGAAGGAACGCGAGGTGGAGTCGCGCAGGGCCTCTTCCTGGTCGACGATGTCGAGGATGGACCGCAGCACCGTGCGCTGCGACTCGGGGATCCGCCGCCACTCGGGATGGTCGTCGACGACGTCGAGCATGACCTCCCGGGGGGAGTTGCCGGAGCGCAGGTGGTGGACCGCGGTGGGGATGATCTCCGATCCGAGACGGACGATCTCCTGGTCGTGGGCGGCCAGGAGCCGCTCCAGACGCGCGGTGTGGCGGGCGTGTTCCGCCCGCTGTTCCCGGATGGTGCGGCCGCGGCGCACCGCTTCGGCCGCGGTGGCGAGCACCAGCAGGGTGGCGACGGCGCCGAGGCCGCCGACGGCGAGGCGGGCCGGGCCCGTCACCAGGGCGACGGCGGCCCCGGTCGCCGCCGCCATCAGTATGGCGGGCGGCAACAGCACACGCAGGAAGGGAAGTTCACGGTCACCGGGGGGTGATTGGACACTCACCATGTAAGCCCTCTGAGACGAGTCGGCTGGGTTTCGGGGGAGCTTGCTACGGGGTACGTCATGGAAATGTCTGGAACATCGGCAGATTTGGGAACAAGCGCACGAATACGTCTCAACTCGGTGCGCCGCGGGCGAGCTTAGTCCGAGCGGATCATCGCCATGTCATATTCAGCAAGCACCTGAATCGGCACGCGGGACAGGAGTACGCTCAGGTCGTTTACACGCTCGGCCCGCTCTCGCACACGGAGTGTCACGGCGTACGGGCGTGCGAAAACGACTCACCGTCAGGAGTGAAAGGGCGCTTCCAGATCGCCGGCGCCCGTGACCTCGCGCCGCCGGGGCGGCACAGCACACAGACGGGTGCGGGGCGCGCGAACGGTCTCGCGCACCCCGCACCCGTCGAACGTCCGTCTCACCCCACGGACGAGTACGCCACCACTCCCCGCAGCAACTGCTCGACGGCCTTGCGCGCGTTCTTCGTGACGGTCGAGCCCTCCGCGGGGGCCGCTGCGGCGATCTGCCCCAGTACGTCGATGACCTGCTTGCACCAGCGCACGAAGTCGCCCGCGGGCATCTCCACCTCGCGCAGCACCTCGTCCAGGCCCTTGCCGGAGGCCCACATGTAGGCGGCCCAGGCGAAGCCGAGGTCGGGCTCGCGCTGGCCCACGCCCTCGGCCTGGTTGATGCGGAAATCCTCCTCCAGGGCGTCCAGGCGCCCCCAGATCCGCACCATTTCGCCGAGCGCCGCCTTCGCGTTGCCCGAGGGCACCTTGGGCGTCATCGCGTCGTCGCTGATCCGCGCCTCGTACACCAACGCCGAGACACAGGCGGCGAGTTCGGCCGGCCCGAGGCCCTCCCAGACCCGCTCGCGCAGGCACTCGCTGGCGAGCAGGTCGAGCTCGCCGTAGAGCCGGGCGAGCCGCTTGCCGTGCTCGGTCACCTCGTCGCCCCTCAGATAGTCGAGCTCGGTCAGCAGCGCGACGATGCGGTCGAAGGTGCGCGCGATGGTGTTCGTCCGGCCCTCGATCCGGTGCTCCAGCTGCTTGGTGTCGCGCATCAGCCGGTGGTAGCGCTCGGCCCAGCGGGCGTGGTCCTCACGGTCGTTGCAGCCGTGGCAGGGGTGGGCGCGGAGCGCGGTGCGCAGCCGGGCGATCTCCCGGTCGTCGGCCGCCTGCGAGCGCCGCTTGCGCTGCCGCTCCGGCGCGATGTGCCCGGCCTTGGTGCGCAGCGCGGAGGCCAGGTCCCGGCGGGACTGCGGTGAGCGCGGATTGAAGGACTTCGGGATCCGCATCCGCTCCAGCGGCTCGACCGGGACCGGGAAGTCCATGGTCGCCAGCCGCTTGACCTGGCGCTCGGCGGTCAGCACCAGCGGGCGCGGGCCGTCGTGGTACTCGAGGCCCCGGTGGCCGTTCGTACGGCCCGCGGGCAGACCCGGGTCCAGGACCAGCGCCAGGCCCGCGTACTTGCCGGTGGGGACGTGGATGACGTCACCCGGCTTGAGCTTCTCCAGGGCGACGGCGGCCTCGGCGCGCCGCTGGCTCGCGCCCTGCCGGGCCAGCTCGGTCTCCCGGTCCTTCAGCTCGCGGCGCAGCCGCGCGTACTCCTCGAAGTCGCCGAGGTGGCAGGTCATGGAGGCCTTGTAGCCGTCCAGCCCCTCCTCGTTGCGCTGCACCTGCCGGGAGATCCCGACCACCGACTTGTCGGCCTGGAACTGCGCGAACGACGTCTCCAACAGCTCGCGCGAGCGGTGCCGGCCGAACTGCTCGACCAGGTTGACCGCCATGTTGTACGACGGTTTGAAGCTGGAGCGCAGCGGATACGTCCGTGTGCCGGCGAGTCCGGCCAGGTGCTCGGGGTTCATGCCGCGCTGCCACAGCACCACCGCGTGGCCCTCGACATCGATCCCACGCCGGCCGGCCCGGCCGGTGAGCTGCGTGTACTCGCCGGGGGTGATGTCGGCGTGCTGCTCGCCGTTCCACTTGACGAGCTTCTCCAGCACCACCGAGCGGGCGGGCATGTTGATGCCGAGCGCGAGGGTCTCGGTGGCGAAGACGGCCTTGACCAGGCCGCGCACGAACAGCTCCTCGACGACCTCCTTGAAGGTCGGCAGCATGCCCGCGTGGTGGGCGGCGATGCCGCGCTCCAGACCTTCCAGCCACTCGTAGTAGCCGAGGACGTGCAGGTCCTCCGACGGGATGGAGGCGGTGCGCTCCTCGACGAGCGCGCGCACCTCCTGCCGCGCCTCCTCGTCGTTGAGCCGCAGGCCCGCGTACATGCACTGCTGGACGGCGGACTCGCAGGCGGCCCGGCTGAAGATGAACGTGATCGCGGGCAGCAGCCCCTCGGCGTCGAGCCGCTCGATGACCTCGGGACGGCCGGGCGTCCACACCCGGGAGCGCTGCCGGCGCTCGCGCTCGCGGTCGGCCTCGCGCATGGCGCGGCCGCGCCGGCGGTCCTGGTAGGACGGGCGGCTGGCCTCCATGCGGGCCATGCGCGTGAGGTCGGGGTTGACGGCCTTGCGGTGGCCCTCGCCCTCCTCGAACAGGTCGTACATCCGGCGTCCGGCGAGCACGTGCTGGAACAGCGGCACCGGCCGGTGCTCGGAGACGATCACCTCGGTGTCACCGCGGACGGTGTCCAGCCAGTCGCCGAACTCCTCGGCGTTGGACACGGTCGCCGACAGCGACACCAGGGTCACGGACTCGGGGAGGTGGATGATCACTTCCTCCCATACGGCGCCGCGGAAGCGGTCGGAGAGGTAGTGCACCTCGTCCATGACCACGTAGCCGAGGCCGAGGAGGGTCTGGGAGCCGGCGTACAGCATGTTCCGGAGCACCTCGGTGGTCATCACGACCACCGGGGCGTCGGAGTTCACGCTGTTGTCGCCGGTGAGGAGGCCGACCTTGCCGCTGCCGTAGCGGCGGCACAGGTCGGAGTACTTCTGGTTGGACAGGGCCTTGATGGGGGTCGTGTAGAAGCACTTCTTGCCCTGCTGGAGGGCGAGGTGGACGGCGAACTCGCCCACGATCGTCTTGCCGGAGCCGGTGGGCGCGGCGACCAGCACGCCCTTGCCCGCCTCGAGTGCCTGGCAGGCCTCGATCTGGAACGGGTCGAGGCCGAAGTCGTACATCTCGCGGAAGTCCGCGAGCGCGGTGGCCTGCTCGGCAGCGCGCCTGCGTGCTGCCGCGTACCGCTCGGCCGGTGAGAGATCCTCTGTCATCGTGCTTTCGAGCGTACCGGGCCGCACTGACAACAGGACGATCATTATCCGGATCGGTGACGTCCGGGTCCGGGAACGCGAAGACCCCGGTCCGCGCGGACCGGGGCCCCTCTCACGCACTGGCGTGATCCAGGGCATCGAGGAGTGCTGACGGGCTGACGCGCAGCCGGGGGCCGGACGGAATGTTCCGTCCGGCCCCCCGTTCATGCCGCTTCTCGGGTCGCCCGTTGCCGTCAGGTGACGTCGTCGTAACCGTTGTGCCTGGGTGAGGGGGTGCCGTCGACGCTGCCGCGGACCTGCCCGGGCAGGACCCGCGAGACTGATACGCGCTCCACCTCGCCGAGGTCCTGCGGAGTGAGGTCGAGCGGTGACGCCTCGTCGTCGTCCAGCTCGGCGTCGGGGTCGGAACGGCGGCGGCGCCGGTCGTTGAGGACGCAGACGCCGACCGCGATGAAGTACAGGACGATGATCGGCCCGGCGAGCGCGATCATGCCGAACGGGTCGGTGGTGGGCGTCGCCACGGCTCCGAAGATGAAGACGCCCATCACGACGCCCCGCCACCACCCGAGCATCCGGCGCCCGGTCACCAGGCCGGTCAGATTCACCATGATCAGCAGCAGCGGCAGCTCGAAGGCCGCTCCGAAGATCAGCACCATCCGAACGGTGAAGTCGAGGATCTTGTCCATCGGCAGGATGTTCGCCGACCCGTCGGGCGTGATACCGAGCAGGACCCTCATGCTGATCGGCATGACGGTGTAGGCGAGCCAGGCACCGCCGAAGAAGAGCGGCACCGCGGCCGACACGAAGTAGTACGAATACCGCCGCTCGTGCCGGTGGAGACCGGGGGCCACGAACGCCCACAGCTGATACAGCCAGATCGGGCTGGAGATGATGACACCTGCCATGACGCTCACCTTCACCGTGGTGGTGAAGGGAGAGAGGAGGTCGGTGTACGCGATGACCGCGCACGCGCCTCCCGTGGTCTCACCGAGCCCCTTGGTGCAGCGGGGAACGGGAGAAGACAGGAACTCCATCAGTTGCTGGCTGTAGAAGGCGGCCGCGACCGACACGACGGTCAGCGCCAGCACTGCCTTCGCGAGCCGGTTGCGCAGCTCACGAAGATGGTCCGCGAGGGGCATCCGCCCCTCCGGATCCTTGTCCCTCTTGCGGGCAGACTTGGGCAACCCACGTCCTCATCTCGTGCGGCGGGCCGGAGGAGTCCGGCCCAGCGTCAGCGCTTGGTCGTGTCCGTCGGCTCGTTGACCGGGCGCGAGCTCGCCACGTCTCCGGGAGCGGCCTGGATGGTGCGCTGCGAGGGAGGCTGCTCGTTCCCGGACGCCGGGGCGGAGGTGTTGCCGTCCTCCTTCATCGCCTTGGCCTCGCTCTTGAGGATCCGGGCGGACTTGCCGAGCGAGCGCGCCATGTCCGGAAGCTTCTTCGCGCCGAACAGGAGCACGATGACGACGAGGATGAGAATGATCTCGGGGGCTCCGAGCCTTCCGAACATAAGTCTTTACCTTCTCACCGAGGCGGCTGGGTGGGGGTGCTGTCCGACCGGTCGGACGCATCTGTGATCGATCGTGCCTGACAGCGATCGTAACGCTCAGGGGTGAACGCGAGGCAATCCCCGTGCGTACTCCCGTCCACGGCCCGGGCCTCGTTCACCGGGCTGCGATCAGCAGCGTACCTGTCCGGGCGAACTGCATAACAGGGCGAGGTGGCGCAAACGGCGCGCCGGGCCGGACTCACACTGCTTTCTTGACCGGCGCCGCGGCGAACCCTGCGACCGCCGGCGCGGGGACGCCGCCCCTTCACAGCGACTCCGCGGACCGGGCCGTGCTCACGGCCGCCCGCTCCAGGTCCTCGGCCGCCCGGTTGATGCGGCGCGCGGACTCCGAGACCTGCCTGCCGAGGCGCTGCGCCTCGACGAAGACCCGGACGGCGAGCACGCCGAGCACGGCGAGACCCAGGAAACCCGCGGACACCGCGAACATCGGCCAGAACATGGTCCGAGCCTAGACCGTGGAGTGCAGCCGCAGCGTCCTGACCCCGCCGCCGGTGAGGAGCTCGACGATCCGCTCACCGGCCGGCTTGCGGACCCCGGCGCCGCAGTCGGGACAGGTGAAGGAGTAGAAGGTGGTGCGGCTGCTGGCCCCGATGGCCAGGCGCAGCGAGCTCGCGGCGAGTTCGAAGCATCCCCGGCAGTCGGGGCAGCCCGCCCGGAAGACCACCGGGGCCACGCTTCTCATCCCCGCGAACGCGGCCGCCACCGACATGTCCCGCACGTCCCGCACGCCGCGCACATCCCGCACTCCGGACGACGTCGCCGACTCGCTCAAAGCCCCAGCTCCTGCCTGTCGTACCACCCGTCCGCCCCGTCGCGGACCGGGTGCACCCCGCCGGGTTCCGGCGCCGCGCCGGCCCTGCCGGATTCAGGCGCCGCGCCGGCCCCGCCGGCCTCCACGCCGTCGTACGCCGCCAAGGCCTCGCGCGCCGCCTGCCGGGCGCTGTCGGCCAGCTCGTGCGGAGCGACGATCCGGCCGTCGCGCCCGAGGCGCAGCGCCAGGCGTCTGAGCGACGCCGGGTCGGGGGTGCGCAGAGTGATACGCAGTCCGCCGTCGGGAAGCTCATCGGCGCTGTCGTGCGGGTAGTACTCGGCGACCCAGCGGCCTCCCGGGCCGGTCTCGACGACGACCTCGGGGTCCTCGGCGGCGGGCTGGACCAGCGCCTCGGACAGGTCGCGCAGCTCCATCTCGGGCGGCGCGGACGGCTCGTCGAGGATCCTGATCTCGGCGACCCGGTCGAGCCGGAAGGTGCGGCGCGCCTCGGAGCGGCGGCACCAGGCCTCCACGTACGTGTGGCCGACGCTGACCAGGCGGATGGGGTCGATCTCGCGCTCGGTGACCTCGTCGCGCGCGGGCGAGTAGTAGCGGATCCACAGGCGGCGGCGCTCGGAGATCGCCCGGTCGACGTCGGCGAAGACACCGCCCTCGGACTCGAAGGTCACCGACAGCCGGGAGCTGGCGCCGGCCGCCTCGCCGGCCGCGGTCTCCACCTTGGCGGTCGCCCGCAGCAGCGCCTGCCGGTCGCTCTCGCGCAGACCGGGCAGGGTCGACACGGCGCGGGCGGCGACCAGCAGCGCGGTGGCCTCGTCGGCGGCCAGCCGCAGCGGCTCGGCCGCGTCCGCCCCGAGGGCCGCGGGGTTGTGCCACCAGATGCGCTCGCCGTCGGTGTCGATGTCGAGCAGGTCACCGCCGCGGAAGCTGGTGCCGCACATGGGGAGCACGTCGAGGTCGGAGACCAGTTCGTCCTCGGTGATGCCGAAGGCGCGCGCGACGTCCTCGATCCGGGCACCGGGGCGCTCCCGGAGATACGTCACCAGCGAGAGCATCCGCCGGGTCTGGTCGATGGCGTTCGTGGGCCTGACCGGTTTGCCTGCCACGTGATCTTCCGCTCCCCCTCAGCCCTTGGCCACGGCACGCAGCCGGTCCACCACGTCGGCCCGCAGCTCGGCCGGCTCCAGCACCACCACGTCCGGACCGAACTCGACCAGCCAGGCGTCCAGCCCGTGCCCGTACGGAATCTCCAACTCGTCCCAGCCGTCGCCGAGTTCCCGCACCGCCGTGGCTTTCGCCCGAAGGGGGTACCCCGCGCCCGAGCGCAGCCGGATCCGCGCGGAGCGGTCGGCGATCTCGCCCGCCCAGCCCGCCACGGTCTCCCGGACCGTGACGACGTCCGGCACCGGGGCGGTGAAACCGACCCCGCGGGTGCGCACCCGGCCGGTGATCCGGGACAGCCGGAAGACCCGCTCGGCACCGCGGTCGCGGTCCCAGCCGGCCAGGTACCAGTGGCCGCGCCAGCACTCCAGCGCCCACGGTTCGACGAGCCGGGGCTCGGGGTGCGCGGCGGTGGCCTTGCGGTAGTCGAAAACGACCGGACGGCGGTCCCGGCAGGCGAGCATCAGCGGCTCGAAGGCGGCCTCGTGCACCGGGATGCGCGGCTCCAGGGCGCCGTGGGCCTCGTAGGGGTCGACCTCCTCGGGCAGTCCGGCGGCGCGCAGCTTCTGCAGGGCGCCGCTGGCCGCGCCGGCCAGGCGGGCCTGCTGCCAGACCTTGGCGGCCAGGCCGAGGGCGGCGGCCTCCTCGGCGTCGAGGGTGATGGGCGGCAGGCGGTTGCTGTCGCGGCGGGCCAGATAGCCCACCTCGCCGTCGACGCCCTCGACGGTCTCGATGACCAGCCCGAGTTCGCGCAGGTCGTCCTTGTCGCGCTCGAACATGCGATTGAAGGAGTCGTCGCTGCCGGACGTGCCCCGCTCCGGCCCGAACGTCTCCACGTAGGCCTCGATGGACTCGCGCAGCTCGCGCTTGCTGAGCGGCCGCCGCGTCCCCAGCAGACACAGCGCCAGGTTCATCAGCCGCTCGGCCTTGGCAATGGCCATCGACGCCCTTCGCCTCCCTATGGTGCTTACGACCGTCGACCGTACCGCTCCGGGGGGCGGTGACAAAAGCCGAGGGCCCATGCCCGACCAGGCATGGGCCCCAGGTGATCGCATCCGGTCGGACCGGGCGGCCGATCAGACGCCGAGCAGGTCCACCACGAAGATCAGGGTCTCACCGGGCTTGATCGCCGGCGTGGGGCTCTGGTCGCCGTAGGCGAGGTGGGCCGGGATGGTCAGCTGACGGCGGCCGCCCACCTTCATGCCCTGCACGCCCCGGTCCCAGCCCTGGATCACGCGGCCCGCACCCAGCGGGAAGCGGAAGGGGGTGCCCCGGTTCCAGCTGGCGTCGAACTCCTCGCCGGTGCTGAAGGCGACGCCCACGTAGTGGACGGTGACCGTCTGGCCCGCCTGCGCCTCGGGCCCGTCGCCCTCCCAGATGTCCTTGATCTCGAGGTCCGCCGGGGGCTCGCCGCCCGGGAAGTCGATCTCGGGCTTGTCGATGCTCACGTCTTTCGCTCCTGCTCATCTACTACAAGGCAACGGACAGTCTTTCATCCCCGGCGCCCTCCCGCCCGCGGCGGGCGGGCGCGGCGCGGCGTCACATCTTGGCGAGGATGTCCACCGAGAACACCAGCGTGGAGTCCTTCTTGATGCCGCTGTTCGGCGGCGGGTTCTCCCCGTACCCCAGGGACGGCGGAATGACGATCAGGACCCGGCTGCCGACCTTCTTGCCGGTCAGACCCTGGGCCCACCCCTTGACGACCTGCTGGAGGGAGAACGACGTCAGCTCGTGCCTGCCGTACGTCGAGTCGAACTCCTTGCCCGAGTCCCACAGCACGCCCTTGTACTGGACGAGCACCGTGTTGTCGGCGGCGACCTCCTCGCCGTCGCCCTCGATGACGTACTCGGCGACCAGCTTCTTCGGCGCGGGCTTCTTGGGGACGTCGATGGAAGGGGCCCGGCCGTCGGTGTTGGTGCCCACCTTGGGCAGGGCCGCGTCGCTCTGCGGGACGTCCTTGCCCTTGGCCGAGCTCTTGGCGTTGAAGGTGTCCACCACGTCGACGACGAAGACCAGCGTGTCGGTGCCCTTGATGCCCGCCTGCGGGTTGCCCTGCTTGCCGTAGCCCCAGGTGGGGGGCACCGCCATCTCCACACGGCTGCCGACCTTCTTGCCGGCGAGGCCGTAGCGCCAGCCGTCGATGATCGTGCCCTGGGAGAGCTTGATGAGCAGGGGCGTCTTGCGGTCGTAGGAGTTGTCGAAGACCTTGGCCGTGGCCCAGACCTGGCCCAGGTAGTTCGCCTGGACGTAGTCGCCCTCCGCGACGGGGCGGCCGCCGCCCGCGACGACCGTCTTGACCGCGAGGTCCTTCGAGGGCGCGCCACTGCCCTTGGCCACGGTCGGCTTCTCGCCGAACTTCACGCCCGCGGTGATCGCCGGCAGCGGACCGGAGACGATCTTCGGCGACGGCGCGGCGGACGGCGCCGAGGCCGACGCGGAAGGCGACGCGCTGTCGCTCGCCTTGCCCGAATCGGCCTTGTCGTTGCCGCATGCGGCCAGCGTGACCAGTCCCGCGGGTACGGAAAGAAGAAGTGAGCGTCGGCGCACGGTGGGGGCCTCGTAATCGGTCGGTCCTGTGGATGGCGTGCGCGCCACCTTACTGATCCACCGGCGCCCACGCGGGCTACGGCCCGCTCGAGTCCCGGCCGGAGGACCGGGGGTTGTCCCCCGGACCAGCACTGTCGGCGTGAGAAGGGCGCCGCACGTGGAACGTACGGCGCCCGTGTGGCCTTCCGGCGACCGGCCGGAAACTCACCCCTCACATACCGGCGATCAGCTTCTCCACCCGGTCGTCCACCGAACGGAACGGGTCCTTGCACAGGACCGTCCGCTGGGCCTGGTCGTTGAGCTTGAGGTGCACCCAGTCGACGGTGAAGTCCCTCCGCTGCTCCTGGGCCCGCCGGATGAAGTCGCCGCGCAGCCGCGCCCGAGTGGTCTGCGGCGGCACCGACTTGCCCTCGAAGATCTTCAAGTCGTCGCAGATCCGGGCCGCTTGCCCCTTCCTCTCCAGCAGGTAGTACAGGCCACGACGGCGGTGGATGTCGTGGTACGCGAGGTCTATCTGGGCGACCCGCGGGTGGGACATCGTCATGTTGTGCTTGGCCCGGTACCGCTCGATGAGCTTGTACTTCATCACCCAGTCGATCTCGGTGCCGATGCGGTCGAGGTCCTCGGTCTCGATCGCGTCCAGCGTCCGGCCCCACAGCTCCAGGACCTGCGCGACCGTGCCGGTGCGGATGCCGCGGCGGTCGCAGAAGTCCACCGCCTTCTCGTAGTACTCGCGCTGCACCTCCAGCGCCGACGCCTCCCGGCCGCTGGCCAGACGCACCTTTCGGCGGCCGGTGATGTCGTGGCTGACCTCGCGGATCGCCCGGATCGGGTTCTCCAGCGTCAGGTCGCGCATCACGGTGCCGGCCTCGATCATGCGCAGCACCAGGTCAGTGGCCCCGACCTTCAGCAGCATCGTCGTCTCGGACATGTTCGAGTCGCCGACGATCACATGCAGCCGACGGTAGCGCTCCGCGTCCGCGTGCGGCTCGTCGCGCGTGTTGATGATGGGCCGCGAGCGGGTCGTCGCCGAGGAGACACCCTCCCAGATGTGCTCGGCCCGCTGACTGACGCAGTACACGGCCCCGCGCGGCGTCTGCAGGACCTTCCCCGCCCCGCACAGCAGCTGCCTCGTGACCAGGAACGGGATGAGGATGTCCGCCAGACGCGAGAACTCCCCGTGCCGGGCCACCAGATAGTTCTCGTGGCAGCCGTAGGAGTTTCCCGCCGAATCGGTGTTGTTCTTGAAAAGGTAGACGTCGCCCGCGATTCCCTCCTCGTGCAGGCGTCGCTCCGCGTCCACCAGGAGTCCCTCGAGAATGCGCTCGCCGGCCTTGTCGTGGGTGACCAGTTCGGTCACGTTGTCACATTCGGGTGTCGCGTATTCCGGATGTGACCCTACGTCGAGATAGAGCCGGGCGCCGTTTCGCAGAAAGACATTGCTGCTGCGGCCCCATGACACGACACGGCGGAAGAGGTACCGCGCCACCTCGTCAGGCGACAGGCGGCGCTGTCCCCTGAACGTGCACGTGACGCCGTACTCGTTCTCCAGCCCGAAAATGCGGCGGTCCATGAGGGAACATTACGCCCGATCACCCGAGCTGAAACGGGGTTCGACGGCACGATTTGGATCATTTTCCGATGAAGCCGCAACGACCGCCCGTCCGGCGGGAGCTGCGAGGACCCCTCCGGTGGCCAGCAGAACCAGCAGCGACACCGCTCCCGCCGCCCCCGGCACGGCGAAGCCCCACAGGGCACCACCCGCCTGGACCACCGGCCCCGCGACCCCCGTTCCGACCGAGGCACCCACGGTGAACATCGTCACCAGCCAGGAGAAGGCCTCCGTGACCGTCCCGCTCGGCGCGTGCCGGTCCACGATGACGAAGGCGCAGGCGATGCAGGGCGCCAGGAAGACCCCGGACAGCGCCGTCAGCAGCACCATGGCCACCACGCCCGGCATCAGCGTCAGCGGCACATAACACACCGCCAGAAGGGCCACCAGCACCCGCAGTCGCCGCTCGGGCGCCCCGGCCCACTGCCGCGCGCCGTAGACGGTGCCGCCGAGCAGCGCGCCCAGACCCACCGCCGCCATCAGCCAGCCGTACACCGCGTCGCCGCCGTGGCCGTCCGCGTAGGGCACCGCGGCGACCGTGATGGAGCCCAGCGCGAGACCGACGAACAGGAACGCGCCGAGCAGGGCCAGCAGGCCCGGCGAGCGCAGCGCGCCCAGCCAGTGCGCCTCGCGGGGCGCCGAGCGCCAGGCCCGCGAGGGCGGCGAGAGGACCACCGAGAGCGCCCCCAGGACCCCGACGACCTGCAGCACCACCAGCGCGGCCGCCGCCGACCACAGCGACACGCACAGCGTCACCAGCAGGGGGCCGACGGTGAACATGACCTCCTGGGCCACCGCGTCCATGGCGTACGCGGTGTGCACCTGGTCCTCCCGCCGCAGCACACTCGGCCACAAGGCCCGCAGACCGCCCTCCAGAGGCGGCGTGAAGAGCCCTGCGGCCGCCACGGCCGCGCACGCCAGGGCGGGCGGCTCGGTACCCGCCAGGGCGAACACCGCCATCGCCAGGGCCGACGCGAGCGCGGCGGGCAACTGGACGCGGGGCTGCCCGTGCAGGTCGACCAGACGCCCGAGCACGGGCTGCCCCACCGCGTTGGCCACGCCGTACACGGCCGCCAGCGCCCCGGCGAGACTGTAGGTGCCACCCTCGGCACGGACGAACAGCACGATGGCGATGGCCGCGGTGGCGTTGGGCAGGCGCCCCACGAGCGTGCCCGTCAGCAGCCGGGCCGCGTGCCTCGCCCTGAGGATCTCCAGGTAGCCCGTGGCCATCGCCCCGCCCTTCACCGGCTCGCCCGAGACGCTTCGGAGGTCTCGACCGAGTGTTACGTATAACGCCCGCCGTCATACGTACCATGTGCGCTGTTCACACGTCCAGACGAAGGAGCACGCCCCCGGTGGCACGAGGTAGCACGCGCCCGACCAGCCGTGACGTCGCCCGGGCCGCCGGGGTCTCCCAGGCCGCCGTCTCGCTCGTCCTCGGCGACAAATGGCGCGGCCGGGTCTCCGAGACCACCGCCGAACGGGTACGCCGCGCCGCCGCCGACCTCGGCTACCGGCCCAACCTCGCCGCCCGCAACCTCCGCCTCGGCCGCACCCGCACGGTCCTGCTCGTCGTCCCCGCCCTCACCACCGAGTTCTTCGCCGGCGTCTACACCGGCGCCGCCCGCGTCGCCGCCGAGCACGGCTTCGGCGTGGTCCTCTACCCCTCCCCCGAAGGCATCGGCCCCGCCAGGAACCCCTTCGCCTCCGCACAGGCCGCCCTGGACGGCGTGCTCGCCTCCTCCATGGCCGCCGACGCCCTCACCGCCATCCGCGGAGACCAGCTCCCGCTGGTCATGCTCGACAGCGACCCGGAGGGCAGCCTCGGCGCCGCCACCGTCAACCTCGACATCGCCGACGGAATGCGCCAGATCGCCGAACACCTGCTCGACCTCGGCCACCGGCGCTTCCTGCACCTGGCCGCCGACGTACCGTCCTGGACCTTCGAGGTACGCGCGCGGGAACTCGCCACCCGCGCCGGCGCGGTCCCCGGCACCTCGATCCGCACCGCCCGAGCCCCCATCTCCATCGAGGGCGCCCGGGCCGCCACCGAGGCCGCGCTCCGCCTGCCCGGCCCCCGCCCCACCGCCCTGGTCTGCGACGACGACAAACTCGCCGCCGGCGCCTACAAGGCACTGCGCCGCCTGGGCCTGCGGATCCCGGACGACATCTCCGTCACCGGCGTCGACGACCTCGCCCTCGCCACCGCCCTCGACCCCGAACTCACCACCGTACGACTGGACGCGGAACTCTTCGGCGAACGCGGGATGCGCGCCCTGCTGGCCGTCCTGGAAGGCCGCACACCCGAGGGCGGAGACATCCCCGTGGAACTGGTGGTCCGGGCGTCCACCGCCCCGCCGACCGCCCCTGAGGGCCCTGTCTCCTGAGCCCCCTGCCCCCTGCCCCTGCAGGCCCCGAGCCCCCGTCGCTCCTGCGGCGCTCCGCACCCCCGGCCCCGCACACCGGTGCCCCGGCCGTGACACCGGCCGGGGCACCAGACGAACCAGAGCGCCAGACGGTCACTCCTCCTCGGAGTCCGCCTCCTCGGCACTCTCCGCACCCGCCGCGCCGTCCGCCCCCAGCAGCCGCGAAAGCTGCCGGCCGACGATACGCCGGAACTTGCGCTTCTGCGGCCGCGTACGGTCCAGCACCGCCACCTCCAGACGCTCCGCGGGGATCTCCCGCTCACTGCCGTTGGTGTCGCGCGACAGCGCCTGCACCGCCAGCTTCAGCGCCTCGGCCAGCGACATGCCGTCCCGGTGCCGCTGGTCCAGATAACTGCTGATCTGCTCGGCGTTCCCGCCGACCGCCACCGACCCGTGCTCGTCCACGATCGACCCGTCGTGCGGCAGCCGGTAGATCTGGTCGCCCTCCGGGGTCTCCCCCACCTCGGCGACCACCAGCTCCACCTCGTACGGCTTCTCCGCCGCGCTGGAGAAGATCGTGCCCAGCGTTTGCGCGTAGACGTTGGCCAGGCCGCGCGCGGTCACGTCGTCCCGGTCGTAGGTGTAGCCGCGCAGATCGGCGTAACGGACGCCGCCGATGCGCAGATTCTCGTACTCGTTGTACTTCCCGGCGGCCGCGAAGCCGATCCGGTCGTAGATCTCGCTGAACTTGTGCAGCGCGCGGGACGGATTCTCACCGACGAACACGATGCCGTCGGAGTACTGCAGCACGACCAGGCTGCGGCCACGGGCGATGCCCTTGCGGGCGTACTCCGCCCGGTCGGCCATGGCCTGCTGGGGTGAGACATAGAACGGCGTCGACACCGGTTATCCGTCCCTTTCTGTCGAAGTCACTGGATCCCCTGGACAAGAACCGCCGCGGACTACAGCAGCGCGGCCCGCGGGCCGTCGGGCTGCTCCAGCCGCCGCTCCAGCACCGCACGGGCGACCTCCGAGGACTCGTCCTCGGTGAGCCGGCGGAAACCGTCCTCGGTGATCACGGTGACGATCGGGTAGATCCGGCGGGCGACATCGGGACCGCCGGTCGCCGAGTCGTCGTCTGCCGCGTCGTACAGGGCCTGGACCACCAGCGTGGTGGCCTGGTCCTCGGTCAGGTCGTCGCGGAAGAGCTTCTTCATGGCGCCGCGCGCGAAGATCGAGCCGGAACCCGTGGCCGCGTAGCCGTGCTCCTCGGAGCGGCCGCCCGTCACGTCGTAGGAGAAGATGCGGCCCCTGTCGCGGTCCAGGTCGAAGCCGGCGAAGAGCGGGACCACGGCCAGGCCCTGCATGGCCATGCCCAGGTTGGAACGGATCATGGTCGACAGCCGGTTCGCCTTGCCCTCCAGCGACAGCTGCGTGCCCTCGACCTTCTCGAAGTGCTCCAGCTCCAGCTGGAACAGCTTCACCATCTCCACGGCCAGACCCGCCGTACCGGCGATGCCCACCGCCGAGTACTCGTCCGCCGGGAAGACCTTCTCGATGTCGCGCTGCGCGATGACGTTGCCCATGGTGGCCCGGCGGTCACCGGCCAGCACGACACCCCCCGGGAACGTCACGGCCACGATCGTCGTGCCGTGCGGCGCCTCGATCACGCCCTGCACCGGCGGCAGCTGCCGCTTGCCCGGCAGCAGCTCCGGCTGGTGCTCGGACAGGAAGTCCATGAAGGACGAGGACCCAGGCGTCAGGAAGGCAGCTGGTAGACGCCCGGTGCCACGAGTATTGGCTTCCACGAGTTTCCTTCCAGATAGGCGGCGGCCCGGCGTACGGCGTCGGGATCGTCACCCAACTTGCCGATGGCCGAATTGCAGTTGAAGCACAGTACGCCACGGACCCTACCCGTCTCGTGGCAGTGATCCACATGTGCGGCCGGAGCTTTCAGGCAGATCACGCAGAGCCCCTTCTGAGAGGCAACCATCGCGTCACGCTCGACTTCGGTGATGCCGTACTGGCGCTTCAGGTGACCAGCACGGTCCTTCGCCGCTTTACACGACCTGCAAAGCGTCGCCAGACCGTCCGAGGCCGTGACATTCCGCGTCCACTCACTGTGCGGCTTGATCTCACCGCACGTCCGGCAGTACTTGTGCCCGTCGGGCGCATCCACTCGCGGGCGCACGTTGCGTCCCTTGGCCACCTGGCGCTGCTGGTGATAGGCCGCTGCGCAGTCACGACAGTAGGCCTGCAACCCGTCACGCATTGCCCTGTTTCGCGCAAACGCTGTCCGCGGCTTGTACTGCTTGCACCGCGGACAACGCTTCACGCCCTCTTCGCTTGACACCCTCGAAGTCCCCGCAACCTTCGCCTCGAAGGGAAAATCTACTCTCCACCCTTCTGAACGAAGGAGCGCACGAAGTCCTCTGCGTTTTCCTCGAGCACATCATCGATTTCGTCGAGGACCGAGTCCACGTCGTCGCTCAGCTTCTCGTGGCGCTCCTTGAGGTCGTCCGTGGCCTGCGCGTCCTGCGCCTGCTCCTCGACCTCCTCGGTGGAACGCGTAGCCTTCTGCTGGCCGCCGCCGGTGTCCTTGGTTGCCATATCCCTCACCCCGCTCAGTTCGCCCGACATGGTCGACGGGTCGGCATTCCTGCCGATCGGTGATGATCAGACCCTACAAGCCGGGTCCGACATCGGCCCCGCAGTTTCTCCAACGTACGGGGGCCATCTCGATGATTCCCTCGCGCCGGGGTTTCCACCCCGGTCGGCCCGGCCGGCCCGGGTACCCGCTCAGCCGCCGGACAGGACCCTGACCAGGTCCTCCGCGGTGCGGCAGCGGTCCAGGAGCTCCTTGACGTGATTTCGCGTTCCGCGAAGCGGTTCCAGGGTTGGGACGCGCTGGAGCGAGTCCCGGCCCGGCAGGTCGAAGATCACCGAGTCCCAGGAGGCCGCGGCGACGTCGTCGGCGTACTGCTCCAGGCAGCGTCCGCGGAAGTACGCGCGGGTGTCCTCGGGCGGCGTGGTGCGGGCGCGGTCGACCTCGGTCTCGTCCAGCAGCCGCTTCATGCGGCCGCGGGCCGCCAGACGGTTGTAGAGGCCCTTCTCGGGGCGTACGTCGGCGTACTGAAGGTCGACGAGGTGGAGCCGGGCGGCGTCCCAGTCGAGGCCGTCGCGGCGCCGGTAGCCCTCCATGAGCTCCCGCTTGGCGACCCAGTCCAGCTCGCCGGCCAGGCTCATGGGGTCGTTCTCCAGGCGGTTGAGGGTGTCCTCCCAGCGGGAGAGGACGTCCTTGGTCTGGTCGTCGGCGTCCGCCCCGAACCGCTCCTCCACGTACTTGCGCGACAGTTCGTAGTACTCCATCTGGAGCTGGACCGCGGTCAGGGTGCGGCCGCTGCGGAGCGTGATCAGGCGCTGCAGGCTCGGGTCGTGGGAGACCTGGTGGAGGGTGCGTACGGGCTGGTCGACGGCGAGGTCGACGGCGATGAAGCCGTCCTCGATCATGGACAGGACCAGGGCGGTGGTGCCCAGTTTGAGGTAGGTGGAGATCTCCGAGAGGTTGGCGTCGCCGATGATCACGTGGAGGCGGCGGTACTTCTCGGCGTCGGCGTGGGGCTCGTCGCGGGTGTTGATGATCGGGCGCTTGAGCGTGGTCTCCAGGCCGACCTCGACCTCGAAGTAGTCGGCGCGCTGGCTGAGCTGGAAGCCGTGTTCGTGGCCGTCCTGGCCGATGCCGACGCGGCCGGCGCCCGCGAAGACCTGGCGGGAGACGAAGAAGGGCGTGAGGTGGCGCACGATGTCCGAGAAGGCGGTCTCCCGCTTCATCAGGTAGTTCTCGTGCGTGCCGTAGGAGGCGCCCTTGTTGTCGGTGTTGTTCTTGTAGAGGTGGATCGGCTGGGCGCCGGGCAGCTGGGCGGCCCGTTCGGCGGCCTCCGCCATGATCCGTTCGCCGGCCTTGTCCCAGAGGACGGCGTCCCGGGGGTTGGTGACCTCGGGGGCGCTGTACTCGGGGTGGGCGTGGTCGACGTAGAGCCGGGCGCCGTTGGTGAGGATCACGTTGGCGAGGCCGATGTCCTCGTCGGTGAGCTGGCTGGCGTCGGCGGCCTCGCGGGCGAGGTCGAAGCCTCGCGCGTCCCGGAGCGGATTCTCCTCCTCGAAGTCCCAGCGGGCCCGCCGCGCCCGGTGCATCGCCGCCGCGTAGGCGTTGACGATCTGGGACGAGGTGAGCATGGCATTGGCGTTGGGGTGGCCGGGGACGGAGATTCCGTACTCCGTCTCGATGCCCATTACTCGCCGTACGGTCATGCGGCCCTCCTTGCCCGGCGGAACCCTCGGTCGTGGGTGCCGCTCAGATACCGCTGGTGCCCAGGTGCCTGTGCGGTGCCCGTCCCCGCACTGCGCGACCCGGCGGTACGAAAGAGCCTAGAACGCCTCTGCGCTGGTGGGGAGATCATTTGCGTCATTGCCTGCTCCAGCCGTGGCCCGAAAAACAGGTCGGCTGCGGGTACCCGCCGAGGGCACCCGCAGCCACCCCGTTTTTACAGGTACTGACCGGTGTTCGCCACCGTGTCGATGGAGCGTCCGGTGTCCGCGCCCTGCTTTCCGGTGATGAGGGTGCGGATGTAGACGATCCGCTCGCCCTTCTTTCCGGAGATCCGGGCCCAGTCGTCCGGGTTGGTGGTGTTGGGAAGGTCCTCGTTCTCCTTGAACTCGTCCACGCATGCCTGGAGGAGGTGGGAGACCCGGAGGCCCTTCTGGTTCTTCTCGAGGAAGTCCTTGATGGCCATCTTCTTGGCGCGGCCGACGATGTTCTCGATCATGGCGCCGGAATTGAAGTCCTTGAAGTAGAGGACTTCCTTGTCGCCGTTGGCGTAGGTGACTTCCAGGAAGCGGTTCTCCTCGGATTCGGCGTACATGTGCTCGACCGCGGTCTGGATCATGTTCTGGACCGTGCTGTCCTTGGCACCGCCGTGTTCCGCGAGGTCGTCCGCGTGCAGCGGGAGACGCTCGGTGAGGTACTTCCCGAAGATGTCCTTGGCCGCTTCGGCGTCCGGACGCTCGATCTTGATCTTCACGTCGAGCCGGCCGGGCCGCAGGATGGCGGGGTCGATCATGTCCTCGCGGTTGGAGGCGCCGATCACGACCACGTTCTGCAGGCCCTCCACGCCGTCGATCTCGGCGAGCAGCTGCGGGACGATGGTGTTCTCCACGTCCGAGCTGACGCCGGAGCCGCGGGTGCGGAAGAGGGACTCCATCTCGTCGAAGAAGACGATGACGGGGGTGCCCTCGCTGGCCTTCTCCCGTGCGCGCTGGAAGACGAGGCGGATCTGCCGCTCGGTCTCGCCGACGTACTTGTTCAGGAGCTCGGGGCCCTTGATGTTGAGGAAGAAGCTCTTGCCGGCGGCCTGGCCGGTGACCTCGGCGACCTTCTTGGCCAGCGAGTTCGCGACGGCCTTGGCAATGAGTGTCTTGCCGCATCCGGGGGGGCCGTAGAGGAGGACGCCCTTGGGCGGCCGCAGCTCGTGCTCCTTGAACAGGTCCGGGTAGAGGTACGGGAGCTCGACGGCGTCGCGGATGGCCTCGATCTGGTTCCCGAGGCCGCCGATCTGCTCGTAGCCGATGTCCGGGACCTCTTCGAGGACGAGCTCCTCGACCTCGCTCTTGGGCACGACCTCGTAGACGTAGCCCGACCTGGGTTCGAGCAGCAGGGCGTCGCCGGGGCGGATGGTGACGTCCAGCAGCGGCTCGGCGAGCCGCACCACCCGCTCCTCGTCGGTGTGCCCGAGTACCAGGGCGCGCTCGCCGTCCTCGAGGATCTCCTTGAGGGTGACGATGTCGCCGACGCGCTCGAATTCCATGGCGTCGACCACGTTGAGCGCTTCGTTGAGCATGACCTCCTGGCCGCGCCGGAGCTCGTCGAGGTCGACGCTGGGGCTGACGTTCACCCGGAGCTTGCGGCCGCCGGTGAAGATGTCGGCCGTGCCGTCCTCGTTCGCCTGCAGGAAGACGCCGAAGCCGGCGGGCGGCTGGGCGAGCCGGTCGACCTCCTCCTTGAGGGCCACGATCTGGTCGCGGGCCTCGCGGAGCGTGTTCGCCAGCCGTTCGTTCTGCGCGGACACGCCGGCCAGGTTGGTCTGCAGCTCGACGATCCGCTCTTCGAGAATCCTCGTGTGTCGCGGAGAGTCGGCGAGCTTGCGGCGCAGGACGGCGATCTCCTGCTCAAGGTAGGCGATCTGCCCGGCCGGGTCGTCGGACCCGCGTCCCGGGCGGATGCCGCGGTTAATGTCGTCGTCGTGGGCTGCCACGGTCCTCACCTCCTCCAAGGGGAGCTGGACGCTTCCAGACCCTACCTGGGTGGGTGTCGATTGAAACCCCTAGATCACAAAGACTGTAGGGGTGTGTCCGATCTTCACCCTTGCGCTCTCCCTCACGCCAGGGGAATACCCACCGAACATGATTGGAAAGCGGGCGGAGGTAGGGTCGAAGCGTTCAACACCCGCCGGAGCTGGCCGGATTCCCGCAGGGCTCGGCACGATTACGTCAGGAGAGAGAACCGTGCAGCAGCAGGCCCCGGGCGAGGGCGAGGCACTGGAGGTCTGGATCGACCAGGATCTGTGCACCGGCGACGGCATCTGCGCCCAGTACGCACCCGAGGTGTTCGAGCTGGACATCGACGGGCTGGCCTATGTGAAGGGGCCGGACGACGCACTGCTGCAGGCGCCGGGCGCCGCAACGCCCGTACCGCTGCCGCTTCTCACGGACGTGGTCGACTCGGCCCGGGAGTGCCCGGGCGAGTGCATCCATGTACGGCGGGTTCAGGACGGGGCCGAGGTGTACGGCCCGGACGCCGAGTGACCCTCTGCTTTCCCTGAGTTACGGATGTCTGGTTGCTCACATCCGGGCGGCATATGCGGTCAGACGCCGAGCGCCTGGGAGGGCGTGGAGCGGATGAACGCGCCGTTGCGCCACTGCCATTTCGCGCCGTTCTTCAGGTCGGGGCAGCAACTGGGCACGTCCGGCGAGGAGTAGCCGAGCAGGGTGGCGGTGACCGTGCCGGCGCGCACCGTGAAGTCGGTCACCGTGAGGCGGTCCTTGGGGTCGACGAGGGTGGCGACCACGCGGGGTTTCTTCGCGTCGGCGGCCTGGGTGAGGACGTAGACGCCGTCGGGCGGGGTGCCCATGGGTGCGTCGCAGTGCACCACGGCCACGGTCTCCGGCCTGCCGTCGCCGTCGAGGTCGCCGGAGGCCTTCTTCACCACCACGGCCCGCACGGGGCCGCACCGGACCGGGAAGGTCACGCCCGTGGTGGCGGGTGCCGCGGCGGCCGCGGGGGCGGGCTCCGCCCGGGTGCCGGAGGGCTGGGCGGCGGTCGCGGAGGCGGGTTGGAGGACCGAGGAGAGGGCGACCACTCCGGCGACGGCGGTGGCGGTGGCGACCCAGTGGATGGGGCGGGTGTGCGTGTGGGCCAGTTCCGGAACGGCGGAGTACTGCACTAGGAGTGTCTCCTGCGAGGGCTGTGCCGGTGGGGGTGGCCAGCATCGTGCCACACGTCACAGTGCGGGGGAACGGCGGGGTGGGTACTCGGAGCGATTTCGGTGCGATCGGCTCGCGACCGGGGGGTGCCGGGTCAACGAAAGGGCGCCGTGGCGCAGTTCCGGATTCGTCCTGGGGAACTGCGCCACGGCGCCCGTGTGTTGCCCTTGGGGGCGGCCTCAGCGGCCGGTGCCTCCGTCGGCGTTGGGGCCTTCGTAGTCCTCGCCGTAGGCGCCCTTGGCGGGGCGGCGGCGGCGCATGGGCGGCTCGACGCCGTCCGCGAGGCGGCGGGCGGTGAGCAGGAAGCCGGTGTGGCCGATCATCCGGTGGTCGGGGCGGACGGCCAGGCCTTCGATGTGCCAGTTGCGGATCATCGTCTCCCAGGCGGTCGGCTCGTTGAAGCAGCCGATCTCGCGGATGGACTCCACGGTCCGGGCGAGCTGGGTGGTGGTGGCGACGTAGCAGCACAGGATGCCGCCGGGGACGAGTGCCTTGGAGACGGCCTCCAGGCACTCCCAGGGGGCGAGCATGTCGAGGATGACGCGGTCGACGTCGGTGTCGGACAGATTGTCCTGGAGGTCGCCGACAGTGAGCTGCCAGGCGGGGTGCGGGCCGCCGAAGTAGCGCTCCACGTTGGCCTGCGCGATCTCGGCGAAGTCGGCGCGGCGCTCGTAGCTGTGCAGCATGCCCTGGTCGCCGATGGCGCGCAGCAGGAAGCTGCTGAGCGAGCCGGAGCCGACGCCGGCCTCCACGACGCGGGCGCCGGGGAAGATGTCGGCGAAGGCGAGGATCTGCCCCGCGTCCTTCGGGTAGACGACGGCTGCCCCGCGGGGCATGGACAGGACGTAGTCGGGGAGCAGGGGGCGCAGCGCGAGGTAGGCGACGTTACCGGTGGTGCGGACAACGCTGCCCTCGGGTGCGCCGATCAGCTCGTCGTGGGGGAAGGAACCCTTGTGGGTGTGGAAGTTCTTCCCGGCCTCGAGCGTGAACGTGTAGTGGCGGCCCTTGGGGTCGGTCAGCTGTACCTGGTCCCCGACCTTGAAGGGCCCGCGTCGGCGGGCGGCACCGGTCGGTTCGGACATGTGACCAGCCTACCGGTCCCCCGGGGGGCCTTGGACCACCCGGGAAGGTTCTAGGAGGACGTGGCCGGGGGGCGGGCCATGGCCTTCACGAAGGCCCGCTCGACGTCCGCGGCGGACAGCACGCCGTAGATCTCGCCGGTCTCCTCCACGACGAGGTACTCGGTCGCCGGGGTGGCGCGCAGCACGTCGAGGAGGTCCTCGCCGGCGAGCTCGGCGGAGACGCGCATGCCGTCGGTGAGGTCCTGGGCGAGTTCGCTGGCGAGGACCCAGGGGCGGCGGTGCTCGGGGACGCCGACGATGGCGGACTCGCGGACCAGGGACAGGGGGCTGCCGTGGCCGTCGACGACGACCAGGGCGCGGGCGCCGGCGGCGTTGGCGCGGCGCAGGGCCTCGGACAGGGAGGTGTTGGTCTCGACGGGGACCGCGCGCCGGGTGAGGGTGCGGGCGCGCAGTTCGGGGAGGTGCTCGCGCAGCCGGGCCATGCGCAGGCTGTTGCCGGCGCCGGTCCAGATGATCGCCGCGAGGATGGCGGCGAGCAGGGCGTCGGTGACGGTGTCCATGCCGACGCTGTCCTCGGCGGTGGTGCCGAGGGCGCCGGACTGGGTGAGCAGGGGCAGTCCGATGAGGACGGAGACCGCGAGCGCGCGGCCGACCCAGGCGGCGGCGACGGTGCCGGTCATCGCGCGGCCGGAGATCTTCCAGACGACGGCGCGGAGCATCCGGCCGCCGTCGAGGGGCAGGCCGGGCAGCAGGTTGAAGGCGGCGACGATCAGGTTGGAGATCATCAGGCCGGCCAGCAGGACGCCGGGGACCGAGGCGGGCTCGACGGGCTGGAGGGCGAGGTAGAAGACGCCGGCCAGGATCAGCGACAGCAGGGGGCCGACGAAGGCGAGGACGAACTCGCGGCCGGGGGTCTCGGCCTCCTTCTCGATCTCGGAGACGCCGCCGAAGAACTGGAGCTGGATGCGGCGGACCGGGAGCCTGAAGCGGAGGGCGGCGACGGTGTGGGCGAGTTCGTGGACGAGGACGGAGGCGTAGAAGGCGACGGCGAAGAAGAGGGAGACGAGGTAGCGGGCGGCGCCGAGTTCGGGCAGCACGCGGTCGAGCTGGCCGCCGAACACCCAGGTGATCAGGGCCGCCACCAGGAACCAGCTGGGCGCCACGTACACGGGCACCCCGAAGGGCCGGCCCATGAGCAGCCCGCCGCCGGGTTCCCGGGGCCGCCGGGGCGGGGGGCCCTGACGTGTGCCGGAGTGGGCCAGGGTGCGGTCGGGGTGGGAGTCGTGGGCGGCGTGGGCGGCGTGGGGGTGGCCGGTCCGCGGCTGCTCCGCCGGTCCGGGCCGGCCCTGGTCCCCGTGGGCCTCGGTCTCGGTTCCGGCTTCGCCTTCGGCTGCTACGGCCGTGTCGGCGTCCGGGGCCGGCCCGGCCGGGGCGTCGGACGTCACGGGTCGGTGGCCGTCGTCGGGGGCCGGGCCGGGGCGCGGGGAGCCGGGGCCCGGGTGGCGCTCGGCCGGCTCGTCGTCGCCGGACCGCGGCTGTCCGCTGCCGCCGCTCACGTCCACGGTGTCCCCTCGATCGAAGCGCGTCTCCCGCACCGGGCGGCCGGAAGGTCTCGGGTCGATGGTATGCGGCCGAGCCGAACGCTTCCGCCTCGGCACCCCTTGTGTTCGCCCCCTGTGTCTGCCCGGTCGTCGCCGGCGTCGCACCGTGCCGTGCGTCACTGTCGGTGGCGGGCCGTATGGTCTGTGGCATGGAGACCAGCACCGAGGGCGACGCGGCGGCCTACAGCGGCGGTGAGGTACCCGCCGGGACCCCGGCGGGGGCGGCGGACGGCACGCAGGGGGTGGCGGCCGGGGCGCCGGAGGCGGTGACCGGGACGTCCGGGGCGGGGACCGCGGGCGTGAGGGCGCCGGTGGTCGTGGCGCCCGCTTCCCTGTCCCCCTCCCGCGCGGGCGACTTCATGCAGTGCCCGTTGCTGTACCGCTTCCGGGTGATCGACAGGCTGCCGGAGAAGCCGAGCGAGGCGGCGACGCGGGGCACGCTGGTGCACGCGGTGCTGGAGCGGCTCTTCGACGCCCCGGCCGCCGAGCGGACGGCGCCCCGGGCCAAGTCGCTGATCCCCGGTCAGTGGGACCGGCTGCGGGAGAACCGGCCGGAGCTGGTGGAGCTGTTCGCCGACGATCCGGACGGCGAGCGGCTGACGCGCTGGCTGACGGAGGCGGAGCAGCTGGTCGAGCGCTGGTTCAGCCTGGAGGACCCGACGCGTCTGGAGCCGGCCGAGCGCGAGCTGTCCGTGGAGGCCGTGCTGGAGTCGGGGCTGCGGCTGCGCGGGATCATCGACCGGGTCGACGTGGCGCCCACCGGCGAGGTGCGCATCGTCGACTACAAGACGGGCAAGGCCCCCCGGCCCGAGTACGCCGAGGGCGCGCTGTTCCAGATGAAGTTCTACGCGCTGGTGGTCTGGCGGCTGAAGGGGGTCGTGCCGCGGCGGCTCCAGCTCGTCTACCTCGGCAGCGGCGACGTGCTGACGTACGACCCGGTCCTCGCCGACCTGGAGCGGGTGGAGCGCAAGCTGCTGGCGCTGTGGGAGGCGATCCGGCGGGCCACCGAGACGGGTGACTGGCGGCCGCGCCCGACCAAGTTGTGCGGCTGGTGCGACCATCGGGCCCGTTGTCCGGAGTTCGGGGGCACTCCCCCGCCCTATCCGCTGCCCGTGAGGGCGCCCGTCTCCGGTGGCGGCGAGCAGGGCAGAATGGGCGCGGACTAGCGAAGGAGACTCCTGTGGCCATCCGTGTCCTACTGGTCGACGACCAGCCCCTGTTGCGCACCGGGTTCCGGATGATCCTGGAGGCGGAGCAGGACCTCGCGGTGGTGGGCGAGGCCGGGGACGGCCTCCAGGCGCTGGACCAGGTGCGCGCCCTGCAGCCCGACGTGGTCCTGATGGACATCCGTATGCCGCGGATGGACGGTGTGGAGGCGACCCGGCAGATCACCGGGCCGGGGAGGGACGGCCCCGCCAAGGTGCTGGTGCTGACCACCTTCGACCTCGACGAGTACGTGGTGGAGGCGTTGCGGGCGGGCGCGAGCGGCTTCCTGCTGAAGGACGCGCCGGCGAACGAGCTGGTGCAGGCGATCCGGGTCGTCGCGGCGGGCGAGGCACTGCTGGCGCCCAGCATCACGCGGCGGCTGCTGGACAAGTACGCCACGCATCTGCCGTCCGGTGAGGATCCGGTGCCGGACACGCTGCACACCCTCACCGAGCGCGAGGTGGAGGTGCTGAAGCTGGTGGCGCGGGGGCTGTCGAACGCGGAGATCGCCGCGGACCTGTTCGTCAGCGAGACCACCGTGAAGACGCACGTGGGGCATGTGCTGACGAAGCTGGGTCTGCGGGACCGGGTGCAGGCCGCGGTGTACGCGTACGAGAGCGGGCTGGTGCGCCCCGGCGCGCAGTAGCGCCGGGGCGGCGGTGGCCCGGGTCAGCCCTTGCTGAGTTCCCAGAACCGGAAGACGGTCGAGGCGTCCAGGCAGTACTCGAGGCCGTAGACGCCGTCGCGGACGACCGCGTACTGCTTGGCCTGCCACACCGGCAGGACGGGCAGTTGCGCGGCCACGATGTCCTGGAGCCGGCCGAACTCCTCGTCGGTGGCGGCGCGGTCGCTCTCGGCGGCGGTGCGCGGGATGAGCGTGCCGGTGATGGTGTCGTTGGCGTAGTGGTTGCCGAGCACGTTGCCCTTGCCGAAGAAGGGTGCCGTGAAGTTGTCGGCGTCGGGGTAGTCCGGGACCCAGCCCTTGACGTAGACGCCGTACTTGCCCTTGGCGATGTCCTTCTCGTACTGGTCGAAGGGCACGGACCGCACGTCGGCCCGGAACAGTCCGCTGGCGTTGAGCTGGGCGGCGATGGCCTTCAGTTCCTCGTCGGTGGCCGGGCCGTAGCGGGACGGGGTGGACCAGAGGGTGAGTCCCACCTTGCCGGTGATGCCGTCGGCGCGCAGCGCCTCGGCGGCCCTGGCCTTGGAGGGGCGGGCGCCGTAGGTGTCGAAGAAGGCCGTGTTGTGGCCGGCGATGCCGGCCGGGATGATCGAGTACAGCGGGGTGGCGGTGTCCTGGTAGACCTGCTTGATGAGGGCGTCGCGGTCGAGCAGGTAGGCGACGGCCTTGCGCACGCCGAGCTTTCCGGCCACCGGGTCGTCCATGTTGAAGACCAGGTGCTGGACCTCGGCGCTGCTGCCCTCGACGACCTCGACGCCCTGGCTGTCGTCCTGCTGGTCGATGCCGCTGATGTCCCGCGCGCTCAGGCCGCGGTAGGCGATGTCCACCTTGCCGGCGAGCAGGTCCCGCTTCAGGGCGGTCTGGTCGCCGTGGAAGAACTTCAGGGTGACGCCGGTGTTCTTGGTCTTGGCGGTGCCCCGGTAGTTCTTGTTGACCGAGAAGGCGGCCTCGTCCTTGCCGAAGGAGTCCAGCTTGTAGGGGCCGGAGCCGACGGCCTGTTCGTCCTTGCGCAACCCGGCGGCGTCGTACTGCCGGTGGTCGACGATGGAGCCGGCGCCGGAGGCTATCTTGCTGGGGAAGGTGGCGTCGGGGACCTTCAGCTCGAAGACGACGGTCCTGTCGTCCGGGGTGCGGACCTTGTCGAGCATGGGGAACATGATCGCCGGACCGGCCGGGTCGTTGATCTTCAGCATCCGCTCGAAGGAGAACTTGACGTCCTCGGCGGTGAGCGGGTCGCCGTTGCTGAACTTCAGGCCGTCCTTGAGGGTGCAGCGGTAGACCTGGGCCCGGGTGTCGGTGAAGGAGCACTGCTCGGCCGCTTCCGGCTGCGGCTCCGTGCCCCCCTTGGGGAAGCTCAGCAGCGACTGGAAGACGTTGTTGAACAGCAGCCACGAGCCGGGGTCGTAGCCGGAGGCCGGGTCGGTGGCCAGGACGTCGTCGGACATTCCCACCACGAGCCGGGAGCCGTCGCTCTCCGACCCGCCGGTCTCGGTGCCGCATCCGGTCAAGAGGCCGGAGGCCAGTCCCGCCACGATGGGCAGGACCGGCCACTGGTTGCGCATGTTCACTGCATGTGCCTTGTCTTTGGTTCTCGGGAAACCCGGGATGCAGTCCCGTGCCCCCGGGCGAGGACCCAGTGCCGACGGGCCCTCAAGAACCGTTAGCTTTTCACACCGCGGCCGAGCTCCCACAGCTGAAGGGTCGAGGTGGAGTTGATGGCGTACGCGGTACCGGTGATGTCGTCCCGGGCGGCGACGTACTGCTTGCCCTGCCACAGCGGCAGCATCGGCACGTCACCTGCGACGATGTCCTGGATCGAGGTCAGGCTGGAGACGGCGGAGAGCCGGTCGGCCTCGCGGCGGGACTGCGGGATCAGCGAGCTGCGGATCTCGGAGTTGGCGTACGGCGAGTTGAGGGTGTTGTCCTTGTCGAGGAACGGCGCGAGGTAGTTGTCGGCGTCCGGGAAGTCGGGGAACCAGCCCATGCCGTAGACCTCGTAGGAGCCCTTCTGCTCGGCCGGGCGGAAGGCCGCCCAGGGCGCGCCCTGGATCTTGGCGTCGAACAGGCCGCTGGCGTTGAGCTGCTGCTGAAGGACCTGGAACTCCTTCTTGGTGGCCGGACCGTAGTGGTCGGTCGTGTAGTGCAGCGTCAGCTTCACCGGGGTGGTGATGTCCGCCTTGGCGAGCAGGGCCTTGGCCTTGGTGACGCTGGGGTCGCCGTACTTGTTGAAGAACGCGTTGGAGTGGCCGGTGACGGTGGCCGGGACCAGCGAGTACAGCGGCTCGGCCTGGGAGCCGTAGACCTTGGAGACGAGTTCGCTGCGGTTGACGAGCTGGGCGATCGCCTGGCGCACGGCACGGCTCTTCACGGACGGGGCGTCGGTGTTGAAGGCCAGGTAGCGGATCTCCAGGCCGGGCATCTCGACCAGGTCGACGGCGCCGCTGCCGGCGTTGCCGAGCTTCTGGATCTGCTGCGGCGACATCGTGCGGGTCATGACGTCGATGTCACCCTTCTCCAGCGCGGCGCCCATGGCGTCGGCGTCCGGGAAGGAGCGCATCTCCACCTTGTCGTTGTGGAGCTCCAACGTCCCCTGGTAGTGGGGGTTCTTGGTGAAGACGGCGTCGACGAGCTCGCCGTTCTCGACGTCGGCCTTGAGACTGTACGGACCGGAGCCGTCCACCGCGAAGCCCTCGCGCAGCTTGTTCTTCTCGTAGTCCTTGGGGTCGACGATGCCCGCAACCGGCGTCGACAGCTTGAACGGGAAGGTGGCGTCGGCGGTGTTGAGGTGGAAGATGACCTCGCGGTCGCCCTGGGTCTCGACGGTGTCGATGGTGGACAGCAGTCCGGCGACGCCGCTGTCGGCCTTGATGGCGAGGGCGCGGTCGATGGAGTACTTCACGTCGGAGGCGGTGATGGGGTCGCCGTTGGCGAACTTCAGGCCGTCGCGCAGGGTGCAGGCGTAGCGCTCGTTGCCGCTGTCGGTGAAGCCGCACTTCTCGGCGGCCTCGGGCACCGGGTCACCGTCGCCCTTGGGCTGGGTCATCAGGGTCTGCACGGTCTGGCGCAGGATGTTCCAGCTGCCGACGTCGTAGGCGTATGCCGGGTCGAGGGGCGCGGGGGCGTCCTTCGAGGCGGTGAACCGGTCCGTGGTGCCGACGACTATGGCGTCGCCGCTGTTGCTGCCGCTGCCGGACCCGCCACAGGCGGCGAGGACCGGCGCCAGCAGACCGGCGACGGCCGGCAGCACCAAAGTCTTGCGGTTCATGCTCGAGTTTCTCCAGGCGTCAAGTCCGTGTATCCGGCATGCAGGGGTGTCGCGGCGGATCACGGGGGTAGTGGCGTTGTTCTCGCGCTGAGATTAATCCGCCCGCGCAGCAAGGGTCACAGCGACCGGAGTTGAAACACCATCACGCTGTGGAACCGGGTGTGGACGGTACGGAGAAACGGCTCGCGGAAGGATTCGTGGCAGTGCCCCGCCAACCGGGACACAAGGGCACACGAAAGCGGGTCGAAGGGGGACGGAGAGCAGACGACGGCCCTCCTGTCGAGCCCCGCAGGGGTGGCGAACGTCACACCCTCAGCCCGGCTTGCGCGGCAACGGAATTCGACCACCGTTACGTATTAATTCATTCTTCCGGGCGGCAGGAAGTAATGGATCTATTCACGTGGCACGCTCGGTGAACGGTTCAGCGCATTTGTGTCATCAGTCCGCGCAGAAATGCGAGATCCACGTGTTCGAGTGACGGAACGATCGTGCGCCGGTGGGCCGGGGCGATGGGGGCGACGGACGGAACGGCGACCACATGGCAGCCGGCGGCCTCCGCCGCCGCGACACCGGTCGCGGTGTCCTCGACCACCGCGCACCGGGCGGGGTCGGCGCCCAGGCCGGCGGCGGCCAGCAGATAGGGGTCGGGGTGCGGCTTGGTGCGGGCCACCTCGTCGCCGGCCACGGACAGGGCGAAGTGCTGCGGGCCGAGCGAGGTGAGCACCCGGTCGATGATGCGCCGGTGCGAGGCCGAGACGAGGGCGGTCGGGATCTCGTGCTCGGCCAGCTCGGCGAGCAGCCGGGCGGCGCCCGGCATCAGGGGCAGAGCGCTGTCGATGCGCTCCTCGAAGCCCGCGTTCAGCAGAACCGTGACCTCGGCGAGGGTGATGTCGGCGCCGGTGGCCTCGATCAGGAAGCCGGCGCTGCGGGTCATGGGGCCGCCGACGACGACGTGTCTCCAGGACTCGTCGAGCGTGTGGCCCAGGGCGGCGAAGACCTCGACCTCGACGTCCCACCAGAAGCCCTCGGTGTCCACCAGGGTTCCGTCCATGTCGAGGAGCACCGCCTGAAGGGCGGAGCCTTCGGCCGTACGGGTTTCGAGCGCGGGGACCGTGCTGGTCATCCGGGCGCACCTCCTTGAGGGACGATCAGGCCGGTTCCCGTGCGGGGAACCGGCCTGCAGTGGACCGACCAGTGTACGCCGTGGGCGGACGAATCGCCTCATACGACTGCCGCCGGGCGCGCTGCGCCCGGCGGAAGCGCACGTCAGCGGGCGTTGAAGTACTTCGCCTCCGGGTGGTGGATCACGATCGCGTCGGTGGACTGCTCGGGGTGCAGCTGGAACTCCTCCGACAGGTGCACGCCGATGCGCTCCGGCTGGAGCAGCTCGGCGATCTTGGCCCGGTCCTCCAGGTCGGGGCAGGCGCCGTAGCCGAGGGAGAAGCGGGCGCCGCGGTACTTGAGGGCGAACATGTCCTCCATGGCGCTCGGGTCCTCCCCGGCGAAGCCCAGCTCGGCCCGCACCCGCGCGTGCCAGTACTCGGCGAGGGCCTCGGCGAGCTGCACGGACAGGCCGTGCAGCTCCAGGTACTCACGGTAGGAGTCGGCGGCGAACAGCCGCGCGGTCTCCTCGCCGATCCGGGAGCCGACGGTGACCACCTGGAAGCCGACCACGTCCGTCTGCCCGGACTCCTCCGGGCGGAAGAAGTCGGCCAGGCACAGCCGGCGGCCGCGGCGCTGGCGCGGGAAGGTGAAGCGGGTGCGCTCGTTGCCCTGCTCGTCCAGGACGATCAGGTCGTCGTCCTTGGACACGCACGGGAAGTAGCCGTGCACGACGGCCGCCTCCAGCAGGTTGTCGGTCTGGAGCCGGTCCAGCAGCCCGCGCAGCCGCGGCCGGCCCTCGGTGTCGACGAGTTCCTCGTAGGTCGGGCCGTCGCCGGTGCGGGCCTGCTTCAGGCCCCACTGGCCCTTGAACAGGGCGCCCTCGTCCAGCCAGGACGCGTACTCCTTGAGCGGGATGCCCTTGATCACGCGGGTGCCCCAGAAGGGCGGCTCGGGCACCGGGTTGTCGGTGGCGACGTCGGAGCGCACGTGGCCCTCCTGGGGGCGCTCCTCGATCTCGACGGCCGCCGCCCGCACCCGGCGCTGCCGCAGCTCGGGCAGCTTGGCCCCGGGCACGCCCCGCTTCACACCGATGAGGGCGTCCATCAGACGCAGGCCCTCGAAGGCGTCGCGGGCGTAGCGGACCTCGCCCTCGTACAGCTCGTGCAGGTCCTGCTCGACGTAGGCCCGGGTCAGCGCGGCGCCGCCGAGGATGACCGGGTAGTCGGCCGCCAGACCGCGCTGGTTCAGCTCCTCCAGGTTCTCCTTCATGATCACCGTGGACTTGACCAGGAGCCCGGACATGCCGATGACGTCGGCGCGGTGCTCCTCGGCCGCCTCCAGGATCGCGGCGACCGGCTGCTTGATGCCGAGGTTGACGACGTTGTAGCCGTTGTTGGACAGGATGATGTCGACGAGGTTCTTGCCGATGTCGTGGACGTCGCCGCGCACGGTGGCCAGCACGATGGTGCCCTTGCCGGCCTCGTCGGTCTTCTCCATGTGCGGTTCGAGGTGGGCGACGGCGGCCTTCATCACCTCGGCGGACTGGAGCACGAACGGCAGCTGCATCTGGCCGGAGCCGAACAGCTCGCCGACCACCTTCATGCCGTCGAGCAGGGTGTCGTTGACGATGTCGAGGGCCTTGCGGGTGGTCAGGGCCTCGTCGAGGTCGGCGTCCAGGCCGTTGCGCTCGCCGTCGATGATGCGCCGCTTCAGGCGCTCCTCCAGCGGCAGCGCGGCCAGCTCCTCGGCCTTGCCCGCCTTGAGGGACTTGGCGGTGGCGCCCTCGAACAGCGCCATCAGCTTCTGCAGCGGGTCGTAGCCCTCGCGGCGGCGGTCGTGGATCAGGTCCAGGGCGGTGGTGACCTGCTCCTCGTCGAAGCGGGCGATCGGCAGGATCTTGCTGGCGTGCACGATCGCCGAGTCCAGGCCGGCCTTGACGCACTCGTCCAGGAAGACGGAGTTGAGCAGGATGCGGGCCGCCGGATTGAGGCCGAAGGAGATGTTGGACAGGCCGAGCGTGGTCTGCACCTTCGGGTGGCGCCGCTTCAGCTCGCGGATGCCCTCGATGGTGGCGATGCCGTCCTTGCGGGACTCCTCCTGGCCGGTGCAGATGGTGAAGGTCAGGCAGTCGACGAGGATGTCCTCCTCGTGGATGCCCCAGTTGCCGGTCAGGTCGGCGATCAGCCGCTCGGCGATCTCCACCTTCTTCTCGGCGGTGCGGGCCTGGCCCTCCTCGTCGATGGTCAGCGCGATCAGTGCGGCGCCGTGCTCCCGGGCCAGCGCGGTGACCCGGGCGAACCGGGACTCGGGGCCGTCGCCGTCCTCGTAGTTCACCGAGTTGATCACGGCGCGGCCGCCGAGCTTCTCCAGGCCCGCCTCGATGACGTCGACCTCGGTGGAGTCCAGCACGATCGGCAGCGTGGAGGCGGTGGCGAAGCGGCCGGCCAGTTCGGCCATGTCGGCGACGCCGTCCCGGCCCACGTAGTCCACGCACAGGTCGAGCATGTGCGCGCCCTCGCGGATCTGCTCGCGGGCCGTCTCCACACAGTCGTCCCAGCGGCCCGCCAGCATGGCCTCGCGGAACTTCTTGGAGCCGTTGGCGTTGGTGCGCTCGCCGATGGCCAGGTAGGAGGTGTCCTGGCGGAAGGGGACCGTCTGGTAGAGCGAGGCGGCTCCGGGCTCGGGGCGCGGGTCGCGCGCGGGCGGGGTGAGGCCGCGGACCCGCTCCACCACCTGGCGCAGGTGCTCGGGCGTGGTGCCGCAGCAGCCGCCGATCAGGGACAGGCCGTAGTCGCGGACGAAGTTCTCCTGCGCGTCGGCCAGGCCCTCCGGACCGAGCGGGAAGTGGGCGCCGTCCTTGGTGAGGACCGGCAGGCCGGCGTTCGGCATGCACAGCAGCGGGATGCGCGAGTGCCGGGTGAGGTAGCGCAGGTGCTCGCTCATCTCGGCCGGGCCGGTGGAACAGTTCAGGCCGATCATGTCGATCCCGAGCGGCTCCAGCGCGGTGAGCGCGGCGCCGATCTCGGAGCCGAGCAGCATGGTGCCGGTCGTCTCGAACGCCATCGAGCACAGCAGGGGCACCTCGGTGCCGGTGGCCTCCATGGCGCGCCGGGCGCCCAGGACCGACGCCTTCGTCTGGAGCAGGTCCTGGGTGGTCTCCACGATCAGCGCGTCGGCGCCGCCGGCGAGCAGGCCCTCGGCGTTGGCCTGGTAGCCGTCGCGGATCGTGGTGTAGCCGACGTGGCCGAGGGTCGGCAGCTTGGTGCCGGGGCCGATGGAGCCCAGCACCCAGCGGACGCGGCCGTCCCGGGCGGCGTACTCGTCCGCTACCTCGCGGGCGATCCGGGCGCCGGCCTCGGACAGCTCGTGCACCCGGTCGGAGATCTCGTACTCGGCGGCCGCCGTGTGGTTGGCGCCGAAGGTGTTGGTCTCCACGCAGTCGACGTCGGCCGCGAAGTAGGCCTCGTGGACCGAGCGGACGATGTCGGGCCGGGTGACGTTCAGGATCTCGTTGCAGCCCTCGAGGTTCTCGAAGTCCTCGAGTGTGGGCTCCTGTGCCTGGAGCATGGTGCCCATCGCTCCGTCGGCTACCACCACACGGGTGGCGAGTGCCTCGCGGAGGGCGGACACACGGGTCCGGCTGTCGGCGGAAGGGGTCGGCGGCAACGAGGCCATGAAGGGGCTCCCTGTGGTGCGACGGCTGTCGGCTTTGCGCCTTCCCCCGGGGGCTCCGCGCGGAGCTTCCCGTGGCGGGCGCACGCGGCCAGGGTAGCCGGGACCGCGCGCCGATGGTCAGGGCGTCCACGACCCGGGACGGACCTGGCCGGGAGGCCGGTGGCCGGAAAGGGCCCGGTCCGGGGTCCCGGAGCGCCGCCGTCGCCCGGTCGGGAGGGGTCTGTCGTGACATCCGGACGTCGTGCGGCGTAACAGGTGTCGACCGACCATTAGCGGGGAGTCGCCATGGACCGGTAGTGTTCGGCATTGCCGAACGGTGGCGGGCCCCCATCGCCGCCGACGGTTCAAGGGGACGGAGGCAGGACGGCGATGGCACGGAACATCCAGTCGCTCGAACGGGCGGCCGCGATGCTGCGACTGCTCGCGGGCGGCGAGCGGCGACTCGGACTGTCGGACATCGCCTCGTCCCTGGGCCTGGCCAAAGGCACCGCCCACGGCATACTCCGCACCCTCCAGCAGGAGGGCTTCGTCGAGCAGGACGACGCCTCCGGGCGCTACCAGCTGGGCGCGGAGCTGCTGCGCCTGGGCACCACCTACCTCGACGTGCACGAACTGCGGGCCCGCGCCCTGGTATGGACGGACGACCTCGCCCGCTCCAGCGGGGAGAGCGTCTATCTGGGCGTGCTGCACCAGCAGGGCGTGCTGATCGTGCACCACGTCTTCCGCCCGGACGACAGCCGGCAGGTCCTGGAGATCGGGGCCATGCAGCCGCTGCACTCCACGGCGCTGGGCAAGGTGCTGTCGGCGTACGACCCGGTCGCGCACAGCGAGGCGCTCGAGGCCGACCGCAAGGCGTTCACCGACCGGACCGTGTGCGAGCTGGAGGAGTTCGAGCACATCCTCGACGTCACGCGGGCCCGCGGCTACGCGGCCGACGTCGAGGAGACCTGGGAGGGTGTCGCCTCCATCGCGGCGCCCGTCCACGACCGGCGGCGGATGCCGGTGGGCGCGGTCGGCATCACCGGCGCCGTGGAGCGCGTGTGCCGGGACGGTGAGCTGCGCCAGGAACTGGTCGCGGCGGTACGGGACTGCGCCCGCTCGGTGTCGCGGGACCTGGGCGCCGGGCGGTTCTGAGCCACGCAGGAGAAACGACCGGAACGTCGAACGGCGTTCCGGTCCGAGGCGTGTCCGCGTGCCCGCGCCGGCGCGCCCGGACGGCTCCCCTCACGCCCCTCGCGCGTCCCCACATCGACCTCGGAGTCCGCACAGAAACGATCGTGACCCCACACGGCCGACCAGGACGGAACGGATCCCGACGCCCTTCGGGACGACCAGCGGGTTTCCGCGAGCCGGGTCGCCGCCACCAGGCGATCAGTAACGATCGGGCTACCAGGAACAGAACTCTTGACGCCCACGTGGCGTGAAGCAAGACTCCCGTCCATCGGTCGGCATTGTCGAACAACTAACGGCAATAAGCGCTACAGTGTGGCAGTGCCAGTGGCCGATTTCGCTCTCACCCCCGAGGGCGCCAGACCCCCGGAGGGACCCGGGGTTCGGCTACCCCTGGACGAAGGACAAAGGAGTCGCGGGTGTCCAGCTCCGACATCTTCATCGGCGAGACCATCGGTACCGCCATACTCATCCTGCTCGGCGGCGGCGTCTGCGCCGCCGTGACGCTCAAGGCCTCCAAGGCACGCAACGCCGGCTGGCTCGCCATCACCTTCGGGTGGGGCTTCGCCGTGCTCACCGCCGTCTACACCTCGGCGCCGCTGTCCGGCGCCCACCTCAACCCGGCGGTGACCCTCGCACTCGCGATCAAGGACGGCGACTGGAGCAACGTCCCCACCTACTGGGCGGGACAGCTCCTCGGCGCCATGATCGGTGCGGCCCTGGTCTGGCTCGCCTACTACGGCCAGTTCCACGCCCACCTCACCGACAAGGAGATCGTCGGCGGTCCTGGTGCGCAGGCCACCACCGCCAAGGCGGTCGAGGCCCAGGAGGCGGGCGCGGGTCCCGTGCTCGGCGTCTTCTCCACCGGTCCCGAGATCCGCAACGTGGCGCAGAACCTGGCCACGGAGATCATCGGCACCATCGTTCTCGTGCTCGCCGTCCTCACCCAGGGCCTGAACGACAAGGGCAACGGCCTCGGCACGCTGGGCGCGCTGATCACCGCGCTGGTGGTCGTCGGCATCGGCCTCTCGCTCGGCGGCCCGACGGGCTACGCGATCAACCCGGCCCGTGACCTCGGCCCGCGTATCGTGCACACCCTTCTGCCCCTGCCCAACAAGGGCGGCTCCGACTGGCGCTACGCCTGGATCCCGGTGGCCGGTCCGCTGATCGGCGGCGCGCTCGCCGCGGGCATCTACAACGTCGCATTCGCTTAGGCACTCATGGCTCTCCAGAGCACCGGGCTGCTCAGCACGCGTACGTACCGCCCCCTTGACCACGGAACCTTCAGGAGCACACAGTGACCGACGCCCACGCCGGCCCCTTCATCGCCGCCATCGACCAGGGCACCACCTCCTCCCGCTGCATCGTCTTCGACCGGGACGGCCGTATCGTCTCCGTCGACCAGAAGGAGCACGAGCAGATCTTCCCCAAGCCGGGCTGGGTCGAGCACGATGCCACCGAGATCTGGACCAACGTCCAGGAGGTCGTCGCCGGAGCCATCGAGAAGGCCGGCATCACCCGCGACGACATCAAGGCCATCGGCATCACCAACCAGCGCGAGACCACCGTGCTGTGGGACAGGAACACCGGTGAGCCGGTCCACAACGCCATCGTCTGGCAGGACACCCGCACCGACGCCCTGTGCCGCGAGCTCGGCCGCAACGTCGGGCAGGACCGTTTCCGCCGCGAGACCGGCCTCCCGCTGGCGTCCTACTTCGCCGGCCCGAAGGCCCGCTGGCTGCTCGACAACGTCGACGGCCTGCGCGAGCGTGCCGAGGCCGGCGACATCCTCTTCGGCACCATGGACACCTGGGTCATCTGGAACCTGACCGGCGGCGTCGACGGCGGACGGCACGTCACCGACGTCACCAACGCCTCCCGCACCCTCCTGATGAACCTGCACACCATGGAGTGGGACGAGAAGATCGCCGAGTCGATCGGCGTGCCGACGCAGATCCTGCCCGAGATCCGCTCCTCCGCCGAGGTCTACGGCGAGATCAAGGGCGGCAAGCTGGGCGACCTGCTCGGCGGCATCCCGGTCGCCTCGGCGCTCGGCGACCAGCAGGCGGCCCTGTTCGGCCAGACCTGCTTCTCCGAGGGCGAGACCAAGTCGACCTACGGCACCGGCACCTTCATGGTGATGAACACCGGTGACAAGATCATCAACTCCTACAGCGGGCTGCTGACCACCGTCGGCTACAAGATCGGCGACCAGGACACGGTCTACGCCCTGGAGGGCTCGATCGCCGTCACCGGCTCCCTGGTGCAGTGGATGCGCGACCAGATGGGCCTGATCTCCACCGCCGCCGAGATCGAGACGCTCGCGCTCTCGGTCGAGGACAACGGAGGGGCCTACTTCGTGCCGGCCTTCTCCGGCCTGTTCGCCCCGTACTGGCGCTCCGACGCCCGTGGTGTGATCGCGGGCCTGACGCGGTACGTGACCAAGGCGCACCTCGCGCGCGCCGTCCTGGAGGCCACGGCCTGGCAGACGCGGGAGATCGCGGACGCCATGACCAAGGACTCCGGCGTGGAGCTGACCGCCCTCAAGGTCGACGGCGGCATGACCTCCAACAACCTGCTGATGCAGACACTCTCGGACTTCCTGGACGCCCCCGTGGTGCGCCCGATGGTCGCCGAGACCACCTGCCTCGGCGCCGCCTACGCCGCCGGCCTGGCCGTCGGCTTCTGGAACAGCACCGACGACCTGCGCGCCAACTGGCGGCGGGCCGCCGAGTGGACCCCCCGCATGGACGCGGACTCCCGCGACCGTGAGTACAAGAGCTGGCTCAAGGCCGTCGAGCGGACCATGGGCTGGCTCGAGGACGAGGAGTAAGAAACCGCATGACCAGTCAGTCCACCCTGCAGTCCGTGCCTGCCCTGGGAACGCACCCGGCCTCCGGCTCCCACCCGAGCCGGGCCGAGACCCGGGAGCAGCTCTCGAAGGCGACGTACGACCTCCTCGTGATCGGCGGCGGCATCCTGGGCATCTCCACCGCCTGGCACGCCGCGCAGTCCGGCCTCAGGGTGGCTCTGGTCGACGCCGGCGACTTCGCCGGCGCCACCTCCTCCGCCTCCTCCAAGCTCCTCCACGGCGGTCTGCGCTACCTGCAGACCGGCGCGGTGAAGCTGGTGGCGGAGAACCACTTCGAGCGCCGTGCGGTCTCCCGCCAGGTGGCCCCCCACCTGGCGAACCCGCTCACGTTCTACCTCCCCGTGTACAAGGGCGGGCCGCACGGCGCGGCGAAGCTCGGTGCGGGCGTCTTCGCCTACTCCGCGCTGTCCGCCTTCGGCGACGGCGTCGGCCACCTGCTGAGCCCGTCGAAGGCCGCGCAGGACGTGCCCGAGCTGCGCACCGAGAACCTCAAGGCCGTCGCGGTCTACGGCGACGACCAGATGAACGACGCGCGCATGGCGCTGATGACGGTCCGCGCGGCCGTCGAGGCGGGCGCGGTCGTCCTCAACCACGCCGAGGTCACCGGCCTGCGGTTCACCCAGGGCCGGGTCACCGGCGCCGAACTCAAGGACCGGCTGTCCGGCGACGAGTTCGGGGTCGCCGCCCGCCTGGTGCTCAACGCGACCGGCCCGTGGGTCGACCACCTGCGCCGGATGGAGGACCCCGGTGCCGCGCCGTCGATCCGGCTGTCGAAGGGCGCGCACCTGGTCCTGAAGCGCACCTCCCCCTGGAAGGCCGCGCTGGCCACGCCGATCGACAAGTACCGGATCACCTTCGCCCTCCCCTGGGAGGACATGCTGCTGCTCGGCACGACCGACGAGGAGTTCGAGGGCGACCCGGCCGATGTCGCGGTCAACGACAAGGACATCGCCCAGATACTCGACGAGGCCGCGTTCTCCATCCGCGACCAGCAGCTCGACCGTGACCTGATCACGTACGCCTTCGCCGGGCTGCGGGTGCTGCCGGGCGGTCCCGGCGACACCGCCAAGGCCAAGCGCGAGACCGTGGTGACCGAGGGCAGGGGCGGAATGCTGTCCGTCGCGGGCGGCAAGTGGACCACCTTCCGCCACATCGGCCGTACGGTGATGCAGAAGCTGGAGTCGCTGCCCGGCCGCCCGCTCGGCGAGGACTTCGAGCCGATCTCCTCGCTGCCGAAGAAGCTGCCGCTGCCGGGCATCGCCAACCCGCGGGCAGTCGCGCACCGGCTGCTGGTGGACCGTCCGGCGCCCGGTCCGCGCATGGCGCCCGACACCGCCCGGCACCTGGCCACGCACTACGGTTCGCTCGCCTTCGACATCGCCCGGCTGGCCAACGAGAACCCGGAACTGGGTGAGCGGGTCCACCCGGACGCGCCGGAGATCTGGGCGCAGGTGGTCTGGGCCCGCGACCACGAGTGGGCCGAGACGCAGGACGACGTGCTGCGCCGCCGTACCACGCTGACGATCCGCGGCCTGGCCACGGACGAGGTGCGGGCGAAGGTCCAGGACCTGCTCGACGGGAAGTGACCGTCGGGCGGACAACGGCCCCGTCGACGACGGGACCAGCCGGCCGGGCCCCCACCGCACGGGGGGCCGGCCGTGCGAAAAGGGGCGGCTCCACCCCGACGGAGCCGCCCCTTTTCGCGTCACCGGCCGCGCGGGCCCACGGGCCGTGCCCCGTGCGCCGGACCCGCGTGCGGCGGGTGCGTCGGGCGCGCTGAACTGTGCGTTCTCCTCCCCGGGCGGCGCGGTGCGCCCCCATACTGTGCTCAGACATCCGATGTCTGAACGCCCGGGAGGACGGCCATGGCGGTGACCGACGCGGCGATCGAGAAGATCAAGGCGATGATCGTCTCCGGTGCGCTGCGCCCGGGCGACCGGTTGCCGAAGGAGGGCGAACTCGCCGCCGAACTCGGCCTGTCCCGCAACTCCCTGCGGGAGGCGGTGCGGGCGCTGTCCCTGCTCGGGATCCTGGACGTGCGGCAGGGCGACGGGACGTACGTCACCAGCCTGGACCCCCAACTGCTGCTGCGGACGCTGGGTTTCGTCCTGGACTTCCACCGCGACGACGCGATGCCGGAGTTCCTGGCCGTGCGCCGCATCCTGGAGCCGGCCGCGACCGCGCTGGCGGCCTCCCGCATCACCGAACGCCAACTGGACGCGCTCTCGGCCCGGTTGGACGCGCTCGGCCCCGATCCCTCGGTGGAGGAACTGGTCGCGTGCGACCTGGAGTTCCACCGGGGCATCGCGCTGAGCTCCGGCAACTCGGTGCTCCGCGCGCTGCTCGACGGCCTGCCGGGGCCCGCCGCCCGGGCCCGGATCCGGCGCGGCCCGGCGCGGGAGGACGCGGTCGGCCGCACCCTGCGTGAGCACCGCGCGATCCTCGCGGCCCTGCGCGACCGGGACGCGGAGGCGGCGCGCTCCTGGGCGACCGTGCACCTCGCGAGCGTGGAGCGGCGGCTGCGCGACGTCCCCTGAGGGGGCGTGGAGCGGCGGCGGCCCGGCGTGCGGGCACCGCTCGGTTCGCTCATGCGTGCCTCTTGTCCCTCGGCGGGCGCATGTCGTGGAACGCCTGCCGCACACCCGCGCCACAGGTCATCGGAGCTCTTCGGTACATCCGACCTATGAAAGATCCCCCTGGGCGTCTCCTGGTCGTATGCCAGGCGGCCGGCCGCGTCCGACGGGGACAGCTCCGATGAATGAGGGGTGTTCCCGGGTGGCGAACGGGGCAGTGATCCGGTCACTCCCCCGTGCAAGGGGGCTGCGGTCGCCCCCGCCGCACGCCGTAAGGTTGGGACGTACGCGAGGGCACGTCGGAAGGAGGCACTGGGTGATCGAGCTCGAGGGGGTTCCCGAGCTGATCGACCCGGTCATGGTGGCCGCGTTCGAGGGCTGGAACGACGCCGGCGACGCCGCCTCCACCGCGGTCGCGCATCTGGAACGCGAGTGGAAGGGCGAGGTGTTCGCGGCGCTGGACGCCGAGGACTACTACGACTTCCAGGTGAACCGCCCCACGGTGTTCATGGACGGCGGCGTCCGCAAGATCACCTGGCCGACGACGAGGCTGTCGGTGGTCCGGATCGGCGGCGACAAGCCGCGCGACCTGGTGCTGGTCCGCGGCATCGAACCGTCCATGCGCTGGCGCTCGTTCTGCAACGAGCTGCTCGGCTTCGCGCACGAGCTGGGCGTGGAAATGGTGGTCATCCTGGGCGCCCTGCTCGGCGACACCCCGCACACGCGCCCGGTCCCGATCAGCGGCACCACGTCCGACGCGGACCTGGCCCGCCGCATGGATCTGGAGGAGACCAAGTACGAGGGGCCGACCGGTATCGTCGGCGTCCTGCAGGAGGCCTGCACGCACGCGGGCGTCCCGGCGGTGTCGCTGTGGGCGGCCGTCCCGCACTACGTCTCGCAGCCGCCCAACCCCAAGGCCACGCTGGCCCTCCTGAACCGTCTGGAGGACCTGCTGGACCTGCGCATCCCGCTGGGCGAACTGGCGGAGGACGCGCGCGCCTGGCAGGTGGGGGTGGACCAACTGGCCGCCGAGGACAGCGAGGTGGCCGAGTACGTCCAAACGCTGGAGGAGGCCCGGGACACCGCGGAGCTGCCGGAGGCGTCGGGCGAGGCGATCGCCCGCGAGTTCGAGCGCTACCTGCGCCGCCGCGACGGCGGTTCCCCGGGCGGGCACGCCACCGCGGACGGCGCCGAGGGCGGCTCGTACCTGCGGGACAGCCCCGGCGGCCGCGGCCGGCCCCCGAAGCCGCAGAAGCCGGGGACGGGCCCGGGGCCGGGGTCCGGGTCCGGCTCGGGACCGGCAGCGGGGCCGGACGACGAGGACTCCTCCGAGGACTGAGGGCGGCCCGGCCAAGGACTCGGGGCCGGAAGGCCGGGGACGGGTCAGGGGCGGTGCGCCTGCCGCGCACCGCCCCTGACGGCGTCTCGGGTGCCCTCGTGGGCCGGAGCCCCGTGTGGCCAGAGCCCCGCGTGGGTCAGAGGGCCACGCCGAGCAGGGCGTCCACGGCGCGGGAGACCAGGCCGGGGGCGCCGATGTCCGTACCGCCCCGCTCCTGCTGGAACGCCGCCCAGCGGTCGACCGCGGCGAGGGCGGCGGGCGCGTCCAGATCGTCGGCGAGCGCCTCGCGGATCTCCTCGACGAGCGCGTCGGCGGGCGGGCCGTCCGGCCGGGAGACGGCCGAGCGCCAGCGGCCGAGGCGCGCGACGGCGTCCCGGAGCACCTGGTCGGTCCACTCCCAGTCGGACCGGTAGTGGTGCGCGAGGAGCGCCAGCCGGATGGCGGCGGGGTCCACGCCGTCGTACCGCAGCCGCGACACGAAGACCAGGTTGCCCTTGGACTTGGACATCTTCTCGCCGTTCAGGGCGACCATGCCGGCGTGCACGTAGGCCTTGGCCATGGGGAACTCGCCGGTCAGCACCTGGGCGTGCGAGGCGCCCATCTCGTGGTGCGGGAAGGCGAGGTCCGAGCCGCCGCCCTGCACGTCGAAGCCCATGCCGAGGTGGTCGAGAGCGATGGCCACGCACTCGATGTGCCAGCCGGGCCGGCCGCGGCCCAGCGAACCGCCGTCCCAGCTCGGCTCGCCCTCGCGGGCGGCCATCCACAGGATCGGGTCGAGCGGGTTCTTCTTGCCGGGCCGGTCGGGGTCGCCGCCGCGCTCGGCGGACAGCAGGCGCATGGCGGCGGCGTCCAGGTGGGACACCTTGCCGAAGTTCGGGTCGGACTCGACCGAGAAGTAGACGTCCCCGTCGAGCTCGTAGGCCGCGCCGAGGTCCCGCAGCCGCTCGACCAGCGGGACGATGCCCGGTATCGCCTCCACGGCGCCTATGTAGTGCCGCGGCGGAAGCATCCTGAGGGCGGTCATGTCCTCGCGGAACAGGGCCGTCTCCTGCTCGGCCAGCGCCACCCAGTCGACGTCGTCGCGCTGTGCCCGCTCCAGCAGCGGATCGTCGACGTCGGTCACGTTCTGGACGTAGTGGACCTGCCGCTTGGTGTCGAGCCACACGCGCTGCACCAGGTCGAACGCGTTGTAGGTCGCCGCGTGACCCATGTGGGTCGCGTCGTACGGGGTGATGCCGCAGACGTAGATACGGGCGACGGGACCGGGGTCGAGGGTGACGAGGCCGCCGGTCGCGGTGTCGTGGATCCTCAGGTCGCGGCCCTGACCAGGCAGGGCGGGGACCTCGGAAGCGGGCCAGGCATGCATGTCATGAGCCTAACCGGACCGGAGTTCCGTATACGAACCGGATCGCGCCGGACGGCCGCGAAGGCGCTCTTGCGCCGGACCCGGCGGGTGTGCCGCCGGCGCGGACGGTGGGGGGGCGCGGCGGGCTGTGCGGCTGCCGTAGCGCGGCGGACTCGTGGGGCCGCCGGGCCGCGGCGGACTCGCGGGACCGTTCCGGCCCTGGCCGGGCCGGTGGGGCCGGGCCGCGGCGGGCCATGGGCGGTGCGCGCTCTGCGTGCCCCTGTGGGGGCCGAGGCCCCCCGGCCCGCCGGGGGGCTAGACCGGTGGCCAGGGAATGGCCGGCCATTCCCCGTTGGGCTCCGGGTGTCTGCCCGAGGCGAGCAGGGCCTCGACCCGCGCGCGGGTGGCGTCGACCTCGGCCGGGGTGATCAGGGGGGCCAGCCGCAGGGCGAGGGCCCCGCCCTCGCCGAGGGCGTCCCGCAGGCCCTCGAGGACGCCGACGGACTCCGAGGGAAGCGGCTCGCCCGCCCAGCCCCACAGCAGCGTCCGCAGCTTGTTCTCGGCGTTGAAGGTGACCCCGTGGTCGATGCCGTACAGCCGTCCGTCCGGGGTCGGCAGCAGATGGCCGCCCTTGCGGTCGGCGTTGTTGATCACCGCGTCGAGCACGGCCAGCCGACGCAGCCGCTCGTCGTCGGCGTGCACGAGCAGGGCGGTCCGCCCCTGGCCGACCTCGGCGAAGCCGATCGCCTTCCACCCGGGGCCGGGCTCCTCCTCGTCGACGAGCGCGAGCAGCTCGGCGTCCGGGGTGGCCTCGATCCACAGCTGGCACATGCCCTCGCCGTAGGGGCCGTCGCGCAGCACGGTGGGCGGCACGAGCCCCCAGCCGGTCGCCTCGGAGACCTCGTACGCCGCCACCTCGCGCCCGGCGAGCGTGCCGTCGGGGAAATCCCACAGCGGGCGCTCCCCGGCGACCGGCTTGTACACGCAGGACGCCTCCTGACCCGCGTACGCCACCGTGCACAACAGCGCGGCGTTGGAGGCGTCACGGATGCGGCCGCGCACCGTCAGCTCGCCCTCGGCGAGCAGCTCGGCGGACGTCACGCTCCGCGGCGGTATCCGTTCTGGCGCGGACATACGTGTCCTTCCGGATCGAGCGGGAGGCTGCACAGCGGGCACGGCGGCCGCCCGGCGTTGACGACGTCGAGGGCGCGCTTGGCGAAGGCCCGTGCCTGCGCGCCGGTGAGCCGGACCCGCAGCATCGGGGGGCCGTTCTCCTCGTCCTGCAGCAGGCGTTCCTCGGCCTCGGCGAGGTCCTCCTCGGACTCGGCGTCGAGCTCGACCAGGGCCTGCGCCTCGACGATCATGCGCTGCTCCTCGCCGTCCCAGGCGAGCGCCATGGTGCCGACCCGGAACTCCTCCTCGATGGGAGTGTCCAGGGGGTCGGTGTCGGAGACCTCGGTGGGGGCCACGGCCGGGACGGAGGCGCTGCCGCCGCTGCGGCGCAACACCTCGTCGAGCAGTTCGTCCATGCGCTCGGCGAGAGCGGCGACCTGGGTCTTCTCCAGGGCCACGCTGGTCACCCGGGAGCCGGCGGTGGCCTGGAGGAAGAACGTACGGCGCCCGGGCAGTCCGACCGTGCCGGCCACGAACCGGTCCGGGGGGTCGTAGAGGAACACCTGACGGGACACGTCCTGTCTCCATGGGATCGAGGGGGGAGCTGGTGGAGGTGAGGGGGGTGACGGCCGCTGCGTCACCGTGACCGCTTCACCCTACTGCGGCCGACGATCACGGTGCGCCCGCGCCGCCGCCGACCGGTGCGTCGTCGCCCGGGGGCTCCTCGCGCGGGGCGAGGGACGCGAGATCGCCCGTATCGCCGAGCCGCACGAGGAAGGGCCGCAAGCGGGTGTACCGGATCGCGGTGACCGAACAGGGTTCCACGGAGATCCGCTGGAACAGGTCGAGGTGAAGTCCGAGCGCGTCCGCGACGAGCGACTTGATGATGTCGCCGTGCGAGCACATGAGGTAGACCGCGTCGGCGCCGTGGTCGCGCTCCACGCGCGCGTTCCACTCGCGGACGGCCTCCGCGGCGCGGGTCTGCATCGAGCGCATCGACTCGCCGCCGGGGAAGGCCGCCGCCGAGGGGTGCGCCTGCACCACCTCCATCAGGGGCTCGTCCTTGAGCTCGGCGAGCTTGCGTCCGGACCAGTCCCCGTAGTGGCACTCCCCGATCCGCTCGTCGGTGTGCGCGGTCAGGCCGGGCCGGGCGTCGAGCAGCGGCCGCAGGGTCTCCTGGCAGCGCTGCAGCGGGCTCGTGACGACCTCGGCGAGGGGCAGCTCGGCGAGCCGCTGGGGCAGCGCGGCGGCCTGCGCGGCCCCGCGTTCGTCCAGGGCGACGCCGGGCGTCCAGCCGGCGAGCAGTCCGGCAGTGTTGGCGGTGGAACGTCCGTGCCTAACGAGGATCAGCGTGGGCATGCGGCCCAGGGTAGGCGTAGGGGGAACACCGGCGGCGGCCGGGCGAAAGGAGGACACGCTCTGTGATCGTCGACTGTGCCATCTATCACGACGGGCACCGGACGGAGGGCCCCGAGGACTTCTCCGACGCACTGGACACGGCGCGGGCGGCAGGCGGTTTCGTCTGGATCGGCCTGCACGAGCCGAGCGAGAAGGAGTTCGAGCACGTCACCGACGAGTTCGGGCTGCACCCGCTGGCCGTCGAGGACGCCCTGAAGGCGCACCAGCGGCCCAAGCTGGAGGTGTACGACGACTCGCTGTTCGTCGTGCTGAAGCCGGTGATCTACGAGCCGCACAGCGACACGGTCTCCACCGGGGAGATCATGGTCTTCGTCGGCGACTCGTTCGTGGTGACGGTCCGGCACGGCGAGGGCGGCGGGCTGGCCGCGGTCCGGCAACGGCTGGAGCAGGAGCCGGAGACGCTCGGCCAGGGCCCCACGTCCGTGCTGTACGCGATCTCCGACAGCGTGGTCGACCACTACCTCGACGTGGCGACCGAGCTCCAGACGGACCTGGAGGAGCTGGAGGCGGAGGTCTTCTCGCCGGACGGCGGCGGCTCGCGCCACACCGCCTCCCGGATCTACAACTTCAAGCGGCAGATCACCGAGTTCCGCCGGGCCACCGGACCGCTGGCGCTGCCCATGTCCCGGCTGGCGGGCACGGGCGCGGGCAGTACGTTCGGCACGGGCGTGCCCTTCGTGGAGGACCGGGCGCGGCCCTTCTTCCGCGACGTCAGCGACCACCTGACCCGGGTGAACGAGTCGGTGGAGAACCTCGACCGGCTGGTCTCCGACATCCTCTCGGCGCATCTCGCGCAGATCAGCGTCCAGCAGAACGACGACATGCGGAAGATCTCCGCGTGGGCCGCCATGGCCGCGATCCCCACGATGCTCGCCGGTGTCTACGGCATGAATTTCGACCACATGCCCGAGCTGCACTGGGTCTGGTCGTATCCGGCGGTGATCACGGTGATGGCGGTCATGGAGGTCCTGCTGTACCGGCTGTTCAAGCGGCGGGGCTGGCTGTGAGGAGAACCGGGACGCGGGGGTGTGAGCGACGCGCTCAGACGTATTCCGGCGCCGGTGCGGCGGGTCCGCCGAGCGCGTCGCGCCGGTCCGGCATGGACAGGCTCACCATGCGGTGCCAGCCCGCGAACCGCTCGTAGGCGTAGACGGCCCGGATGCCCGCCGCGAGCAGCGCCGACTTCGCCCTCGGCCAGCCGAGGATGCGCCCCATGCGGGCCATGACGGCGAGGCTGACGTCGCGGTGGATCCGGATCTCGGCGAGCGCGCACGCGCGCAGCGCCCGCTGGATGGTCCGGCCGTGCCCGGCGGCCGCGAGGCGCAGCAGTTCCTCGTGGCAGTAGGCGAGGTGGCTGTCCTCGTCGTGGGAGATCATCTTCACCGCGCGGCCCACGTCGGGGTGGTCGGCGAAGTACCGGCACAGCAGCTCCATCTGCTCCGAGGCGCGCTGTTCGGTGACCCGGCTGTGCGCCAGGTAGACGACGATGTCCTCCTCGGTGAGCGGGGTGTCGCCCTTGAGCTTCTCGTGCGCGAGGCCGATGCCGTGCCGCTCCAGGAGCATCGTGTAGTCGGTCTCCTCGGGCACCGGCACGGGCTCCAGGCCGCGCTTGCGCAGCAGGGCCCGGAAGATCCTGCCGTGCTTGTCCTCGTCCGCCCCGTGGCGGGCGATCCTGGGCGCGAGGTCGCGCTCGGCGGGAGGCACCAGTGCGGCGATGCGCCCGTTCTCCCAGCCGCCCTGGGCCTCACCGCTGGCCGCGATCGAGCAGAACAGCCGGAAGGACTCGTCGTTGTCGAGGATCTCCTGGAACAGGCTCTTCGCCGAAAGCATCGTGGGCACCTCTCTGCCGGGCTCCGCGAAGAACGAGTCAAGTGCGGCGGGCAGAACCTCGCAACAGCAGTGCCGGACCACTGCGCCGAACGGGGGAAGCACGAAGTCGCGCCGGGGGCGTAACCGAGCCGGGCCGCGGGCGTTGTTCTCCGTGACGGCCGTGGCGGGGAAGACCCCCGAGCCCCCACCACGGCCGCGGAAACCTCCCGCGCGGATCAGGCCAGCCCGGCGCGCTCCAGCGCCTCGGTGCCGGCGCGCAGCGCGGCCAGACGCTCGTCCAGTGTGAAGCCGGCCGGGGCGAGCGTGAGGGTGGTGACCCCGGCCGCCGCGTAGGCCTTCATCCGGTCCGCGATCCGGTCCACGGACCCGAGCAGCGTGGTCCGGTCGATCAGCTCGTGCGGGACGGCGGCCGCGGCGCCCTCCTTGTCGCCGGACAGGTACTTGTCCTGGATCTCGGCGGCCTCCTTCTCGTACCCCATGCGCCGGGCGAGCTGGTTGTAGAAGTTCTGCTTGCGGCTGCCCATGCCGCCGACGTACAGGGAGGTGTAGGGGCGGAAGGTGTCGGCGAGGGCGGTGACGTCCTTGTCGTCGCCGAGGGCGAGCGGCAGGGTCGGGCAGACGTCGAAGCCCTCCAGGGTCTTCCCTGCCTTCTCCCGTCCGGCGCGCAGGTGCTTGACGGCCGTCTCCTCGAGGTGCTCGGCCGAGGGGAAGATGAGCAGTGCGCCGTCCGCGATCTCGCCGGTCTGCTCCAGGTTCTTCGGGCCGATCGCGGCGATGTAGAGGGGGATGTGCTCGCGCTCCGGGTGCACGGTCAGCTTGATCGGCTTGCCCGGCCCGCCGGGCAGCGGCAGCGTCCAGTGCTCGCCCTCGTACGTCAGCCGCTCGCGGGTCATCGCCTTCCGTACGATCTCGACGTACTCGCGGGTGCGGGAGAGCGGCTTGTCGAACTTGACGCCGTACCAGCCCTCGGACACCTGCGGTCCGGAGACACCGAGGCCCAGCCGGAAGCGGCCGCCGGACAGCGAGTCCAGTGTGGCGGCGGTCATCGCCGTCATGGCGGGCTGCCGGGCGGGGATCTGGAAGATGGCCGAGCCCACGTCGATGCGCTCGGTCTGCGCCGCGACCCAGCTGAGGACGGTGGCCGCGTCCGAACCATAGGCCTCGGCCGCCCAGCACACGGCGTAGCCGAGCCGGTCCGCCTCCTGCGCCACCGCCAGATTGTCCGCGTCCATCCCGGCACCCCAGTAACCGAGGTTGATCCCGAGCTGCATCCGCATCCCCTTACCGATCAGTAACGTCCCTTGTGCGGGGAACACTAGCGCGGGGCCCCCGGATACGGCAGGCCGTGGCCGGGCCGCGCCGGGTATCGAACGGCCGTCGCCCGGGCGGGAAATCGGTTGTCCACAGGCAACCCACGGCCCACCACTGGCCAGTAATCTCGGCGTTCATGGAGCAGAGGCATCTCGGCCGTACGGGTCTGCGCGTGTCCCGCATCGGCCTCGGCACCCTCACCTGGGGCCGGGACACCGACGAGCACGACGCCGCAGACCTGCTGAAGGCGTTCTGGGAAGCGGGCGGCACCCTGGTCGACACCGCCGACGTGTACGGCGACGGCGAAGCCGAGTATCTGCTCGGGCGGCTCACGGAGGGGCTGGTTCCCCGCCGTGACCTGGTCATCTCGACGAAGGCGGGCGGCGTCGCGGACCCGGACCGCCGTTTCGACGGCTCCCGCGGCCACCTGCTCGCCGCCCTGGACGCCTCCCTCGCCCGGCTGGGCACGGACTACGTCGACCTCTGGCAGGTTCACGCCTACGACCCCCACACGCCCCTGGAGGAGACCCTCCAGGCGCTCGACCTGGCCGTGAGCAGCGGCCGGGCACGGTACGCCGGGGTGTCCGACTTCTGCGGCTGGCAGCTCGCCAAGGCGGCGACCTGGCAGCTCGCGGCGCCGGGCACGCGAACGCGGCTGGCCGGCACCCAGCTGGAATATTCGCTGCTGCAGCGGGGCGTGGAACGCGAGGTGCTGCCGGCCGCGCTCGACCTGGGCGTCGGCCTGCTGCCCTCCTCCCCGCTCGGCCGCGGGGTGCTGACCGGCAAGTACCGCAACGGCACGCCCCCGGACTCGCGCGGCGCCTCCGACCACCTGGCGCGGTTCGTCGAGCCGTATCTCGACGACGCCGCGAGCCGCATCGTGGACGCCGTGGCGACGGCGGCGGACGGGCTCGCGGTCACCCCGCTCCAGGTGGCCCTCGCGTGGGTCCGGGACCGGCCCGGGGTGACCGCCCCGATCGTCGGCGCGCGCAACGCGCAGCAGCTCACGGCGGCGTTGTCAGTGGAGACGCTTAGTCTTCCTGACGAGATCTGCCGGGCGCTCGACGACGTGTCGGCGCCCGTGCACCGCTATCCCGATCACGACTGGAGCACGCTGTGAGCACGGACCCGGAGACCACGGAGCAGGCCGAACCGGGGGCCCCGGACACGGACTCGGCGGCCGCGGGGGCGGACGTGGCGGAGCCCGGCCCGGTGGCTGAGGGAGCCGACTCTGCGGACGCCGGTACGGCGGCCGAGGGAGCCGACGCGGCGGGCGCCGATCCGGCGGGCGGGGGCGCCGGGGGGCCGTCCGAGGCCGAGGCCGAGCTCGCGGCTCAGCGGCTCGAGCGGGAGCGGATCGCGCGGCGCAGGGCCGAGAAGAAGGGGCCGGTCGAGAGCGGGTCCAAGCTCAGCGGCAAGGCGGCCGACCTCCTCGCCGCGGTGCGGGCCGTGGAGGCCGGCGAGAAGCCCGTGGCCGGTGTCTTCGCCGAGCCGGAGCCCACGCCGCGTCGTGCCGCCCCGGAACCGGCCCGGCGCCCGGGGCCGGCCCCGGCCGAGACCGCCACCGTGCCCGCGGCGCCCACGCCCGCGGCCGTGGCGCCCGAGGCCGTGGACGCGGTGCGCCTGGTGCTCGCCGAGGGCGGCGCCCCGGACTCGCTCGCCCCGCAGGCCGCGGCGGTCCTCGGTGCGGGCGCGGGCGACCGGCTGCGCGCCGACCCCTGGCTGCTGCTGCGTGTGACGGGCGTACGGCCCGAGCAGGCCGACGGGTTCGCCCGGGCCCTGCTCGGCGCGGAGTGCGGCCCCGGCGACGAGCGGCGCGGGCGGGCCTTCACCCTCTGGCTCCTGGAGCAGGCGGCCCTCGCCGGGCACACCGCCCTGGAGGGTCACGCGCTCACCGCCGCACTGGCCCAGCGGGGCGTCCCCGATCCGGACGCGGCCCTGCAGAGCACCCTGGCCGAGGGCGAGGCCCTGGTCTTCCAGGACGCCCTGGAGGAGCCGGGCACCCCGGCCCGGCAGCGGACGGCGGCACCGGACGAGGAGGACCACACCGACGGCGAGGCGGAGGAGGAGCGCCCGGTGCGCGTCCTGGTCGGCCTGGAGCGGTACGCGCTGGCGGAGGAGAGCCTGGCCGACGGACTGGCCAGGCTGGTCAACTCCGTTCCCAAAGAAGGTGGTTCGGCGGAGGGCTGGGAGCGTGCCGCGTCCGCCGCGCGCGGTTCCGCCGCCGAGCTGATCCGCGCGGTCGCGGGCCACGGCCTGGTGCTGCACACCGGCGGCGAGGCCTCCCGCGCCGAGCCGGCGCGGCTGGTCCACGAGGCGCACGGTCTCGGCCTGCGCGCCTGGGCCGCCGCCCACGGCCCGCTCGGCCGGGAGGCCTTCGCGGCGCTCCTGGCCCCGTCCGGCCGCCCGGCCGGTCCCGCGGAACCGGCCGGGCACCCCGTCGCCACGGTGGCCGGCCTCCTGTCCGGCGCCGAGGGACCGGGCCGGGACGCGGACGGTGCGCTCGACCTCGACCTCCTCGTCGTGCTCGACGCGCCTCAGCTGGACGTCGAGACGGCGGCCCTGCTGGTGGAGTCGCTGCCGGACGGGGCCCGGCTCGTGCTGGCCGGGGATCCGGCGGTGCTGTGGTCCGTGGGCCCCGGGCGGGTCTTCGCGGATCTGCTGGCGGCGCGGGTGTGCCCGCAGATCGCCTCGCGGACGCCGGACCCGGGTCCCCTGGGCGAGCTGGTCTCGGGCATCGGCGCCGGTGAGCTGCCCCAGGTGGCGGCGCCCGGCAAGGAGGTCGTGATCGTTCCGGTGCGGGACGCGGGCGAGGCCGTGCACCGGACCGTGCAGCTCGTCGCGGACTCGGTGCCCCGGGCGATCGGCGTCCCCGCCGAGCAGACGGTGGTGATCACACCGGGTCACGGCGGCGCCGCGGGCACCCGCGCGCTGAACGCGGCGCTCAAGGAGCGGCTCAACCCGGGCCCCGGCCGCTTCGGCGGCTTCGACCCGGGCGACCGCGTCGCCTACTCCCCCGCCCCCGGACGCACCCTGCCCGGCGAGGTGGTGGGTGCCGACGCCGAGGGGCTGCGCCTGTCCTGCGCGGGGGCCGCCGTGGTCGTGCCGAGGGAGCGGGTCGACGGCTGTGTACGGCACGGGTGGGCGCTGACCGCCCATCAGGCCGCGGGGGGCCGGTGGCCGGCGGCGGTCGTGGTGCTGCCCGGGGACGCGGCACAGGCGCTGAGCCGCCCGTGGGTCTACACGGCGTTCAGCCGGGCGAGCCGCCATCTGTCGGTGGTGCAGGGCGCGGAGCAGGCGCTGCCGAGAGCCGTGGCCGAGGTCCCGGCCCGGCCCCGGACGACCCGGCTGCCCGTGCTGCTCGCCCCCCAGGTGCCCGCGGCCGGCTGAGGGCACGGACGAGGGCGGGGGCCGCGAGACACCTCCCCGTGGCCCCCGTCCGGCGCCCGGACTCAGCGGTCGGCGTCGAGCGGCTCCAGGTCCTCGTCCTCGTCGAGATGTGTGTCGAACTCGGTGTCGAGGTCGTCGACCAGGTCGTCGGGCGCCTCGTCGTCGATGTCGTCGTCCGGGTCGTCCTCGTCGTCGGCGTCCGGATCCTCGTCGAAGACCGCGCTGACGTCGAAGCGGCACACCACCGCCTCCGGGTCGACGTGCTCGAAGGGCGCCTCCAGCCAGTCGCCGGGGTCGGCGGGCTCGTCCGAGGCCGTGACCCAGAGGGTCGAGTCGCCCTCCTCCAGTCCGAACTCCTTGTGTCTGGAGGCGATCTCGTCCGGTTCGAACTCGCCGAACAGTATGCCGAGCGCCCCGTGGACCGTGTCCGAGGCATCCCCGCCGAGGCTCGCGCCGACCTCGGAGTCGGCCGCCTCCACACGCTGCGCCTGGGCCCGCAGCCGCTGCGGCTCGACCACGGCGTAGTCGCGGCGGATCAGCACACTGATCGCGTTCGGTTCCTCCGGGCCCGCGTACGGCGGCAGCGCGTCGTCACCGGGGATCTCGAAGGGCGTGACCTCGTCGTAACGGTCGTAGAGCAGCTCGTCGTACACCTCTGCGGCCGCGGCCAGCTGGTTGAACGCCTCGTAGACGGCCGGGTCGTCCTCTCCCGACCTGCGTTCGACCGCGGCCAGGTGGCGGTCGAGCGCGGTCTTGACCGCCTCGGCGGCGGCGCGTACCTCGGCAGCGGTGGGCTGCGCAGCATCAGACATAGTGCAGACGCTATCCGTACCGGGCCCCAGCCCGCACAATAGATGCGATGCCGGAATACGAATTTGTCGATGTGTACCTACCGCGCGGGGTGTCCCGCAAGGAGACGACCCGCCTGCTCACGGACCGTGCCGAGTACGGGCACTGGGAGTTGTACCGCCTGAGCCTGCTGCGCGACGGCAGCCGCAGGGTGCGGCTGCGCCGGCGGATCATCCGCCAGGTGCGCGCCACGTGGTGAGGCGAGACGGTCCGGACACCAGCGGGCCCCGCATGACGCGGGGCCCGCTCTGTCGTGTGCGCCGCGACCCGCCCGGGCCGACGCGGCCCGGCTAGGCCGGGGCCCGGTCAGGCCGAGGCCCGCCGCGCCCTGCGGTACAGCACGGCGCCGGCCAGCAGCGCCCCGGCGCCCGCGGGCAGCGCGACGCCCATCGGCAGGTCGCTGCCGGTGTGGGCGAGCTGCGCGCCGCCGTGCGGAGGGGCGACGGACTGCGCGCCGGGGTGGTTGACGTGGGACGACGAGCCGCCCGGCGTCCGGCCGCCGCCCGTGCCGGGCGGGGTGCCCGGGTTCCCGGGCTGTCCCGGCTGACCGGGGTTGCCGGGCTGTCCCGGGTTGCCCGGCTGACCGGGCCCGCCCGGCGTTCCGGGCGGGTTGCCGGAGCCACCGCCGGGGGGCGTGTGGTGCCCGCCGCCCGCGTTGCCGCAGGTGTTGCCCGCGGCGGCGTTGCCCACGCCGATGACGTCGGCGCTGTTGCCGCAGACGTTCACGGGCACGTCGATCGGGGCCTGGACGTGGTTGCCGGAGCCGACGCCCGGCGAGCCGCCGGTGTGCCCGCCCGCGTGCGCCCCGCCGCCGGAGTCGCCGTGCCCTGAGTCGCCGGACCCCCCGGACGAGCCGCCGTGATTGGCGCATGTGTTGCCCGCCGCCGGGTTGAGCAGCCCGACGATGTCGACCGTGTTGCCGCAGACGTTCACCGGCACGTGGACCGGTGCCTGCACGGTGTTGCCGGACAGCACGCCCGGCGAGTGGGACGCGGCGCCGCTCGCGCCCGCGTCGGCGTGGGCGTAGCCGCCGGCGGCGGCGAGCACGCCGGTGGCGGCGGCCACGGTCATCAGGCCCTTGCGGGTGACCTGTCGCATGGTGATGAAATCCCTGCCTTCGACCTTTTTCACGAACCTTCCGGAAACGCGCACCGCACCCTGATAGAAGGGAATGCCGTCGCGCGGTAGACCGGTCAGCCCCGGAGCGCATGGCGCGCGCTCCGGGGCCGACTGGTTCAGACCCCCCACGGAGCCGATGGAGTCAGACCCTCACGGGGCGGGGCACAACGTCAGCTGTTGATGCAGGTGTTGCCGAAGGTGGGGTTCAGGAGCCCGATCACGTTGACCGTGTTGCCGCAGACGTTCACCGGCACGTGGACGGGCACCTGGACGACGTTGCCGGAGAGGACACCCGGGGAACCCACGGCGGCACCCTGGGCACCGGAGTCGGCGACGGCCAGGCCCGCGCCCGCGAGAACCAGTCCACCGGTGGCAGCCGCGGCGGCGACGATCTTCTTGATCATTATTCCTCCTCGTTGACAAAAGCGATCTCTCTCACTGATCGCGATACCTGTAACGAGGAGGGAGTAATGGAGCTACGAGCTTATGGTCGCATTCACTCTTCTCAGTAACTCCCGCACACGCGGGCGATTATCGGGCCGGTCATGGCGTCACGACGCGTCGATGAAACGGTCGAGGACGCGGACGCCGAACTTCAGGCCGTCGACGGGCACCCGCTCGTCGACGCCGTGGAACATGCCCGCGAAGTCCAGCTCCGGCGGCAGCTTCAGGGGCGCGAAGCCGAAGCTGCGGATGCCCAGGTCGTCGAAGGACTTGGCGTCCGTGCCGCCGGAGAGCATGTACGGGATGGCCTTGGCGGCCGGGTCCTCGGCCAGCAGCGCGGACTGCATCGCGTCCACCAGCGCTCCGTCGAAGGTGGTCTCGACGGCCTTGTCGGCGTGCACGTCCTCGCGCCGGACCCGGGGGCCCAGGATCCGGTCGAGGTCGGCGAGGAACTCCTCCTCGAAGCCGGGCAGGAACCGCCCGTCCACGTGCGCCGTGGCCTCGCCGGGGATGACGTTGACCTTGTAGCCGGCGCCCAGCTGCGTCGGGTTGGCCGTGTTGCTCAGGGTCGCGCCGATGAGCTTGGCGATGCCGCCGAGCTTGGCGAGCGTCCCTTCCATGTTCTCCGGGTCCAGCTCGGTGCCGAGCGCGTCGCCGAGCTCGTCCAGGAAGGCCCGGGTCGTCTTGGTCACGCGGACCGGGAACCGGTGCCGGCCCAGGCGCGCCACGGCCTCGGAGAGCTCGGTGATCGCGTTGTCCCGGTGGATCATCGACCCGTGCCCGGCGGTGCCGGCCACGGTCAGCTTCATCCAGTGCATGCCCTTCTCGGCCGTCTGGATCAGGTAGAGCCGCCGCTGCTCGCTGACCGTGAAGGAGAACCCGCCGACCTCGCTGATCGCCTCGTTGACGCCCTCGAAGAGGTCCGGGTGGTGGTCGACGAGATACCGGGCGCCGTAGGTGCCGCCGGCCTCCTCGTCGGCGAGGAAGGCCAGCACGATGTCCCGCGGCGGCCTGCGGCCGCTGCGCAGCCGGTCGCGCACCACCGCGAGGGTCATCGCGTCCATGTCCTTCATGTCGACCGCGCCCCGGCCCCACACACAGCCGTCCGCGATCTCGCCGGAGAAGGGGTGGTGGGTCCAGTCGGCGGCGTTGGCCGGTACGACGTCGGTGTGGCCGTGGATGAGCAGCGCGGGCCGCGAGGGGTCCTCGCCCTCGATGCGGGCCACGGTGGAGGCCCGGCCCGGGTGGGACTCGAAGATCCGCGGTTCGAGTCCCACCTCGGCGAGCTTCTCGGCGACGTACTCGGCGGCCCCGCGCTCGCCCGGGCCGGAGTGGTCGCCGTAGTTGCTGGTGTCGATCTGGATCAGCTCGCGGCAGAGGTCCACGACCTCGTCCTCGCCCGCTACGCCCCTGGCCGTGTCCGTCTCGCTCACGCCGCTTCCTCCCGCTGGGTGCTGGTGGCCCACCTCGCGTGCCGGTGGTCCTCCTCATCCTCCCCCTCCCCCGGCGTCTCCCCAAGGCCGCCCCCGGCCCGTCAGGCGCCGTTCAGGCGGGGACGGGGGGTGATCGGGGCGGCCGGAAAGCCTGGTAAAGTTTTCTTCGTCGCCGGGGAGAGCCCGCGCGGTAGACACCTTGTCCGGGTGGCGGAATGGCAGACGCGCTAGCTTGAGGTGCTAGTGCCCTTTATCGGGCGTGGGGGTTCAAGTCCCCCCTCGGACACCAGCTGAGACCCCTGCTGAGCAGGGGTCTTCTGCTTTTGCGACGGTGGTGCGGCGAGCCGCCGCTCCAGCCGTCCGGCGGCGAGCGCGACGGCCGCGCCGACGGCCAGGACGAAGCCGCCGACGAGCAGGAAGTAGACGGACAGCGGCAGTACGGCGGTGAGCCGGTAGAGCTGGCCGCCGACCACGACGCCGACCGCGCCGAAGAGCCCGTTCACCGCGAGGAAGCGGCCGGTGCTGCCCGGCGGGGCGACCTCCGCGGCCAGCGCCAGACCGGCCGGGGCGAGGGCGATCTCGCCGCACGAGTACAGCAGGTAGACCAGCACGAGCCAGTACGGTCCGACCGGTCCGTCCTCGGCCAGGGACGCGGCGACGGACATCAGCACGAAGCTCGTCCCCGCGGCGGCGAGGGCCCAGGCGAACTTCACCGGCGTCCGCGTACCCGGGCCCGCACGCCGCCCGAGCCGGGCCACGAACGGGGCGGCGAGCAGGACGAACAGCGGGTGCAGGGACTGGAACCAGCTGGCCGGTACCTCGAAGCCGAGCAGGTCGCGGTCGGTGTCGCGCTCGGCGAAGAGGCTGAGGGCCGATCCGCTCTGCGCGAAGATCATCCAGAAGGCGGAGGAGGCCGCCATCATGACGGCGAAGGCCCCGAGCCGCGCCCGCGCCGCGGAGTCGGCTCCGGAGTCTCCCGCGGACCGGACGGCGGCCGGACCGGCCCCTCCCCGGGCCCCGCCGGCCGCCGGGCCGGCCCCCTCCTGGGCCCCGCGGACCGCCGGAGCAACCCCGCCGTTGACGCCACGGACCGCCGGAGCAACCCCGCCGCGGGCCCCGCCGACGACCGGACCTGCCCCGTCGTCGGCCCCAAGGACCGCCGGAACCGCCCCGTCGTGGGGCCCGCCCTCGCCGGTGTCCAGGGTGGTGGCGGGGCTCTCGCGGTCGAGGCTGCGGCGGAGGGTGCGGAGGTAGGCGAAGGGCAGGGTGACCGTGGTCAGGCCGAGCGCGGCCAGTACCGCCTTGAGGGGCAGGGCGCCGAGGAGCGCCGGGGGTGCCAGCACCGCACAGAGCACCGCGGCGGCGAGGGCGACCCGGCGGCGCACGGTCGCGGCCTCGGCCCGGGTGACCGGGCGGGCCGGCCGCGAACCCACCGGCCCCAGCCCGCGCAGCCCCAGGGAGAACTGCGCGAGCCCGGCCAGCATCCCGACAGCCGCCGCGGCGAAGCCCAGGTGCCAGGCGATCCGCTCGGCGAGCAGCCCGGTCACCACGGGGGCGATCAGCGCGCTCACCTGGATGCACACGTAGAACAGCGAGAAGTCGGCCTCGCGGCGGGCGCGCCCCGCGCCCCCGGCCTCCGCCACCATGGCGGCAAGGGCCGGCTTGACGAGGCCGGTCCCCGCGACGACCAGCAGCAGACCGGCGCAGAGCGTGCCCCGCGCGGGCGCCGCGAGCACCAGGTGGCCGCAGGCGATGAGCGCGCCGCCGAGCAGTACGGCCCGGCGCGCGCCCAGCACCCGGTCGGCGAGCCAGCCCCCGGGCAGCCCGGCCAGGAAGCACAGGGACATGTACGCCGCGAAGACGGCGGCCGCCGACTGCGACGCCATGCCCATGCCGCCCCGGCCCGCGGGAGCGGTGAGGTAGAGCACGAGGATCGCCGCCATCCCGAAGAAGCTGAAGCGCTCCCACAGGTCGACCGCGAGCAGGGCGCCGAACCCCCGGCGCCTTCCGCCGTGCCCGGACACGGATCCCGCGGCCGCCGACGGCTCGGTGGAGGAACGGCGCACGCGGCTCACCCGGCCGGTTTGAGGGCCACTCCGGCCAGCATGGCGAGGTCCGGGTCGGGGCGCTCGCCGGGTTCGGGACGCCACAGGGGGGCGCGCACCACGCCGGGCGAGAGCAGGTCGAAGCCGTCGAAGAGGGCGGTGAGTTCGGCCGTGCTGCGCCAGATCACCTGGCTCACCGCGCCCCGGTACTGCTCGGCCGCCTCGGGGGCCGCCTGCGGCACCTCGTCGGCGCCGGCGTGGGAGAGGACCAGGGCGCTGCCCGGTGCCAGCGGGCCGGTGTACTGCCGGACCAGCTCCAGCGGGTCGTCGCCGTCCGGCACGAAGTGCAGTACGGCGGCGAGGATCAGCGCGACCGGGCGGTCGAAGTCGATCAGCCGGCGGGTGTCGTCCGCGTCCAGGATCTCCCGGGGCTTGTGCAGATCGCCCTGGAACACCGCCGCCCTGGGCTCGTCGGCGAGCAGGGCCCGGCCGTGGGCGACCGCCACCGGATCGATGTCGACGTAGACGACGGTGCTGTCGGGGTGGGCGGCGAGGGCGACGTCGTGCACATTGCCCTCTGCGGGGATGCCCGAGCCGATGTCGAGGAACTGGCGGATGCCGAGGGCGGACAGTTCGCGCACCGAGCGGCGCAGGAAGGCGCGGTTGGCCCGGAGGGTGGCGACGAGTTCGGGGTTGCCGGCCGAGACCCGGTCGCCGAGTTCCCGGTCGGCCGGGAAGTTGTGGGTGCCGCCGATCCAGTAGTCGTACACCCGGGCGATGCTCGGGGTGTCGATGTCCACCTCCGGCGGCGCCCAGCTGGGGCGTTCGGTGTCCAGACGTTCCACGTGTGTCTCCTGAGGTCGTTGGTGCGTCGGTGCTTCGTGTGGGGCGCGAGCGTCTCGGCGGCGTACGGCCGGGTCAGCCGGTGTCCTCGCCGGTGAAGACGGGCAGTTCCTCCAGGCCGCGCATCATCAGGCTGCTGCGCCAGCGCAGGCTCGAGGCGTCGGTGGCGAGCCGCAGCCCGGGGAAGCGGGCGAACAGGCGGCTGATGACGATCTGCCCTTCGAGGCGGGCCAGTGGGGCGCCCAGGCAGTGGTGGATGCCGTGGCCGAAGGCGACCGACGCGCTGTGGGGGCGGCCGATGTCCAGTCGGTCGGGGTCGGGGTAGCGGGCCGGGTCGCGTCCGGCCGCGCCGAGCGAGATGGTGACGAACTCGCCCTCGGGGATGACCACGGAGCCGACCTCGACGGGTTCGGTGGTGAAGCGCCAGGTGGCGTTGGTGACGGGTCCGTCGTAGCGGAGGAACTCCTCCACGGCGGCCGGCCACAGCGAGGGGTCCGCGGCGAGCTGCTCGCGCACCCGGGGGTGGCCGAGCACTGCGAGGGTGCCGTTGCCGATGAGGTTGACGGTGGTCTCGTGGCCGGCGACGAGCAGCAGGAAGGCCATGGAGATCAGCTCGTCGTCGGAGAGCTGGTCGCCCTCGTCGCTGACCTGCACGAGGTCGCTGAGCATGTCGTCGGCGGGCTCGGCGCGCTTGCCGTCGATCAGCGCCCGCAGGTAGGCGATCATCGAGACGCTGGCGTCCCGCACCTCCTCGGTGCCCGCTCCGGAGACGAGCAGGTTGGACCAGCGGCGGAAGGAGGCCCGGTCGTCCGGGGGCACGCCGAGCAGCCAGCAGATGACCGTGAACGGCACCGGGAAGGCCAGCGCCTCCATCAGGTCCACGGTGCCGTCCGCAGCGATGTTCTCCAGCAGTTCGTCGGTGAGCCCGGTGATCCTCGGCCGCAGCGCCTCCACCCGGCGCGCGGTGAAGGCCCGGCCGACCAGCCGGCGCAGCCGGGTGTGGTCCGGCGGGTCGCTGTCCAGCATGTGCACGCTGAGTACCTGGGGGAACTGGGCGTGGTCCCCCGCCTCGGCGAGGAAGGCCCGCTGTTTCTCCGGGTCCGCGAAGTTGCGCGGGATGAGGTCCTTGCCGACCCGCATGTCCTTGCTGAGGCGGGGGTCGGCGAGCAGTTCCCTGGCGTGCTCGTACCCGGTGACCAGCCAGGTGCGCAGGCCGTTGGGGGTGACGACGGGCACGGCCGGGGCGGTCCGCCGCAGCTCGGCGAGCGCCTGGTGCGGGTCCTGGTGGAAGGCCGGGGTGAACAGTTCGGCGGGTGGCGGGGACGGGCTCTGCGCGGAGCCCTGTGCGGGGCTCTGGGCGGCGGGCATCTCAGGCTCCTTCCGGGGCGGACTGCGGGTGGCCGCCCTCGTAGCGGGCGAGCTCCCGGTAGATCTCGAACGGCCGGTCCCGCTCCAGGTCCCGGAACGGCCGCAGAGGCGCGGTCTGCTCCTTGTGGGCGGCGCCGCCCTCCCAGGCCACGAAGGCGTCCCAGTCGGACCACCGGCTGACCACGACCAGGGCGCGCGGGTCGCCGACGGCGCGCAGCAGCCGGTTGCCGAGCAGTCCGGGCGTGCCCGCCATGCGCCGGCTGGCCTCGTGGTAGGCGCTCACGACCTGCTCGGCGTCGTCGCTGAGGTGGTGCAGCACCACTTCGACCGGGGCGGCGGTCACCGGATGTCCCGGGCGGAGCCCGCCGCGCCGGCGAGGGCGGCGACGACGTGCATCGTCGTCATGGAGCCGCCGCTGCGGTACGGGTGGAGCTTGCGGCGGTGCTCGACGTGGCGGTCGCTGGTCTCGAACGCGCGGAAGAGCGGCTCGTTCACCCAGTCGCTGACGATGTAGTAGATGCCGTTCTCCTCGGCGCTGCGGGACAGCCACTGCCCGAGGTTCGCGGGGTGGTCGGTGACCGAGTCGCCGACCTCCAGCCACACCTTCTCGAAGTCGTCCTCCATGCCGGGCCGGATCTCCATGCGGAGCATGACCCGGAAGACCTTGTCGGCCATGTCAGATCCCCCCGTCGACGTTGAGCGTCTCGCCGGTGATGTACGCGGCGTGCTCGCTGAGCAGGAACAGCACGGGCCCGGCGAGTTCGTCGACGGTGCCGAGGCGGGCGAGGGCGGTCTTCTGCGCGTAGGTGGCCCGCAGGCCCGCGGCGCGTTCGGTGGGCATCGCGTCGAAGGCCTCGGTCTCGATGACGCCGGGCGCGACGACGTTGACCCGGATGCCACGGGGGCCGAGTTCCTTGGCGAGGGAGCGGGTCAGGCCGGTCATGGCGGCCTTGGCGGCGGTGTAGTGGGCGCGCAGCGGTATGCCCGCGGCGGCGCCGCGTGAGCCGATGTTCACCACCGAGGAGCCGGTGCCGAGCAGCGGGAGCGCCTGCTGGATGACCCGGTAGGCGGCGGTGAGGTTGGTGTCGATGATCCGGGACCACTCCTCGGCGGGCAGTTCCGCGAAGGGGATGTGGCTGATCACACCCGCGTTGTTGACGACGCCGTCGAGCCGGCCGTAGCGGTCCTTGACCTCGCCGAGGAGCCGGTCGACCTCGGCGGTGTCGCCGACGTCGGCGCGCAGCACGTGGTGGTCGCCGGCGGTCTCCTTCAGGGCGGCGGTCAGCGTGTCGACGGCCTCGCTCTCCTGCCGGTGGCAGGTGATGACGTCGGCCCCGGCGCGGGCGGCGGCGAGTACGATGCCGCGGCCGATGCCCCGGCTGCCGCCGGTGACGAGGAGCTTCTTGCCGTGCAGTGCGAATTCCACGGGATGTCCCTTTCGTTGCTGGGGGTTGCGGGTCACACGCAGCCGTCGACGTGGATGTTCTGGCCGGTGACGTAGGCGGCTTCGTCGCTGACGAGGAACAGCACCGTGCGGGCGATGTCGTCGACGGTGCCGAGCCGGCCGAGGGCGGTGAAGGAGGAGAAGGTCCGGCGCTCCCGCTCGGCGTCCTCCTCGGGCAGGTCGTCGAGCGCCTCGGTGGCGATGCGGCCGGGCGAGACGGTGTTGACGCGGATGCCCCGCGGGCCGAGTTCGCGGGCGAGCGATCGGGTCATGCCGACCAGGGCGGACTTCACCGCCGTGTAGTGGACGCCTCCGGCCATGCCGATGAAGGCGACCGTGGAGCCGATGTTCACCACCGAGGAGCCCTCGCCCAGCAGGGGCAGGGTGCGCCGGGTCACCAGGTGGGTGGCGGTCAGGTTGCCCTGGAGGGTGGCGGCCCACTGGGCGTCGTCCAGGTCCGCGTACGGCGTGGGCCGGAAGGCGCCCGCGTTGTTGACGACCGCGTCGAGCCGGCCGACGCTCGCCTCGCACTCGGCGACCAGCCGGTCCACGTCCGCGGGGTCGGCCGCGTCGGCCCGCACCACCTGGTGCTTGCCGGGGGTCCGGGCGAGTTCCTGCTCCAGGGAGGCGACGGCCGGGCCGGGGGTGCGGTAGCAGGTGACGACGTCGGCTCCGGCGCGGGCGGCGGCGAGCACGACGCCGCGGCCGATGCCCCGGCTGCCGCCGGTCACCAGCAGCCGCCTGCCCTCCAGCTGCCGGGCGGCCCGGGCGGCGGCCTCCACCTTGGCCTTGATCAGCCGCATCTGCACGGCGGTGTTGCGGTTGAGGCGCTCGGTCATCCCGGCGTCGTCGAGGGGGGCCCCGGGCTTCATCGCGAAGTCCTGGATCCAGCGCATCCGGACGCCGTTGGGCCGCTGCTCGTACTCCCAGCGGATGTTCATGTACGCGAAGGGCCCGGTCTCCACCCGGCGGGCGGTGACGGTGCGGGTGGCGGGGTCCGGGGTGCGTTCGGAGACCCAGCTCCAGACCGTGCCGTTCTCGTCGGGGTGCAGGGCGAGGCGGAAGGTGACCGTGTCGCCGTCGCGTCCGAGGATCTCGGCGGACGCGTACTCGCTGAACAGCCGCGGCCAGGAGGCCACGTCGTTGGTCATCGACCACACCAGGTCCATGGGCGCGTCGACGACGATCTCGTTGTCGGTGTGTCCGGCCATCAGACGCGCACCTCCGCGAGCCGGGCGTGCACGTAGGCGAGGGCCTCGCGCGGGGTCTGGGTGTGCTCGAGGTCGCCGTCGGGGATCTCGATGCCGTACTCGCGCTCGATGCGGTTGGCGAGTTCCAGCAGGGCGAGGGAGTCGTATCCGAGGTTGGCGAACGCGGTGTCGGCGAAGTCCGCGCCGTCCAGGTCGGTCTGTTCGTCGACGCCCGCGCTCGCGCGCAGGATGCGCCGGACGTCGTCGAGGGTGAACTCGGCCATGGTGGGCCGCCTTCCGGTCGTCGTGGAGTGGTCGTCGGTCACTTCTTGGGGTCGTCGCGGTCGCCCGCGCCGACGATGAGCGCGGAGGTGAAGCCGCCGTGGCCGCGGGCCAGGACCAGGGCGGTGCGCAGAGCGGTCGGGCGCGGGCGGTGCAGCACAAGGTCGATCTCGCAGCCGTCGGCGGCGGCCCCGAGGCCCGCGGTGTGCGGGACGACCCCGGCGGTCAGCGCGAGAAGCGCGGTCGCCACGTCCAGCGCGGCGCCGCCCGCGTACAGCCGTCCGGTGAGCGTCTTCGGCGCGGTCACCGGCACTCCGCGGGGGCCGAACACCTCGGTGATCGCACGGGCTTCGGCGAGGTCGGCGGCGGGCACCCCCGCGGCGTCCGCGAAGACCACGTCGATGTCCGCGGGGTCCAGCCGGGCGTCGGCGAGTGCCCGCCGGACGACGGAGGTGAGCACGGTGTGCCGGGGGCGGCCCGTGGCGGCGGCGTCCGGGGCGTCGGCCGCCGGGTCGAAGCCGGCCGCGTAGCCGAGGAGTTCGCCGTAGTGCGGCACCCCGCGCGCGCGGGCCGACGCCGGGCTCTCCACCACGAGCATGGCGCCGCCCTCGCCGGGGACGAAGCCGGAAGCGGCGGCGTCGAAGGGCAGGTAGGCGCGGGCCGGGTCGTCCTCGGTGGACAGGTGCCCCGAGGAGAGCTGGGCGACCAGGCCGTACGGGCAGAGGGAGGCGTCGGTACCGCCGCTGAGGACCAGCCGGGAGCCGGTGTCCAGCAGCCGGCGGGACTGGCCGAGGACGTCGAGTCCGCCGGCCTGCTCGCAGCAGATCACCCCGCAGGGGCCGCGCATCCCGTGCCGGATGGAGACCTGGCCGGTGGTGGCCGCGTAGAACCAGGCGATCGACTGGTACGCGCCCACCCAGGAGGACCCCTGCTGGTAGAGGTTCTCCATCTCGTGCTGGCCGAACTCGGTGCCGCCGGAGGAGCTCGCGGTCACCACCGCCATCTCGTACTCGGGCAGCTCGGCCGGATCGGCGGCGGCGTCCGCGAGGGCGGCCTCGGCGGCGGCCAGCGCGAAGTGCGTGTACCGGTCGGTCTGCGGGACGAGCCGCCCCGGGATCTGCTCGCCGGCCCGGAAGCCCGGCACCTCGCCGGCGATTCTGACGGGGTAGCCGGTCGGGTCGAAGCGGGTGATCCGGCCGAGGCCGCTCTTGCCCGCGAGGACGGACTCCCAGTGCCGGGCCGCGCCGATGCCGGTCGGCGCGATCACGCCGAGCCCGGTGACCACGGCCCGGCCGCGCGGGCCGGGGCGTATGCCGGAGGCGCTCATGCCGCCTCCTTCCGCGCCGGGGAGGTACTCCGGGCGGCGCGCGGCGTGGTCCGCGTGCGACCGGGCCGGCCGAGCACCATCGCGGTCTGGAAGCCACCGAAGCCGCTGCCCACGCTGAGCACCCGGTCCATACGGTGCTCCCGCGCCGTCACCGGTACGTAGTCCAGGTCGCACTCGGGGTCGGGGACGGCCAGGTTGGCGGTGGGCGGGACGACCTGGTGGCGCAGCGCCAGGGCGCACGCGGCGATCTCCAGGGAGCCGATCGCGCCGAGGGAGTGCCCGATCATCGACTTGATGGAGCTGACGGGCACCTCGTGGGCACGGCTACCGAGACTGCGCTTGAACGCGGCGGTCTCGTGCCGGTCGTTCTGCTTGGTGCCGGAGCCGTGCGCGTTGATGTAGTCGATGTCGCCGGGGTCGAGCCGGGCCCGGTCGAGGGCGACCCGGATGGCCTCGGCCATCTCCCGGCCGTCCGGCTTGAGTCCGGTCATGTGGAAGGCGTTGCTGCGCCCGGCGAAGCCGAGGATCTCGGCGTACACGGTGGCGCCGCGGCGCCGCGCGGACTCGGCCTCCTCGATCACCATCACCGCCGAGCCCTCGCCCAGGACGAAGCCGTCGCGCCGCCCGTCGAAGGGGCGGGAGGCGTGCTCGGGGTCGTCCTTGTTGGGGGTGGTGGCCTTGATGGCGTCGAAGCAGGCGGAGGTGATCGGCGACAGCGGGGCGTCGGTCGCGCCGGCGAGCACCACGTCCACGGAGCCCTCCTCGATCAGCTGGACGCCGTGTCCGATGGCGTCCAGGCCCGAGGTGCAGCCGGTGGAGATCAGCGCGACCGGCCCCTCGGCGTGGACCTGCCGGGCGACCTCGACGGCGAGGGTGCTGGGCACCATGTAGCCGTACAGGTGGGGCACGCCGTAGCTGTGGTCGACCAGCCAGTCGCGTCCGCCGTCGGAGAGGACGGCGTACTCCTCCTCCAGGCCCATGGTGCAGCCGACGGCGCTGCCGATGCTCACGCCGATCCGGCCCGGGTCGGCGGCGGCCAGGTCGAGTCCACTGTCCTCGACGGCCTCGCGGGCGGCGACCACCGCGAACTGGCCGGCCCGGTCCATGCGGCGGGCCTCCTGCGGGGTGAGCCCGGCGGCGAGCGGGTCGAAGTCGCACTCGGCGGCCACCTGGGAGCGGAACCCGGCGGGGTCGAACAGGCTGATCCGGCGGGTGGCGGTGCGCCCGGCGGTGAGCAGGTCCCAGTAGGCGTCGCGTCCGCGGCCGCCGGGGGCGACGGCCCCCACGCCGGTGATGACCGCGCGCCGCTGCGGGCGGGTCACCGGGCCTCCCCGACGTCCGGGTTGCCGGCGGCGGCGTCGAGCGGCTGCTCGGTGTCGACGTGGCCGAGCTCGGGGCGGGGCGCGAGCGGGGAGAGGTGGAAGACCACCTCGGCGGGCACGGTCCCGGTGTTGACCAGGCGGTGCCGGACGCCGATGGGCACCAGCAGCGAGTCGCCGGGGCCGAGTTCCACCGGGACCCCGTCCAGCCGCATCTCCAGACGGCCCTGGACGACGTGCAGGAACTCCTCGGAGTACGGGTGGAGGTGCTCGGTGACGTACTCGCCGGGGGCGAGGCGCAGCACCCCGCCGAACCCGGAGGTGCAGCCGACCGTGCGGGGGCTGAGGGTGACGCGGATGTCGCCGCCGCGCTTGGTGTTGGCGGCGACCGTGTCCGCGTGGACCTTGGTGGTGACGGGGGCGCTCATCGGGCACCGCCCAGGTTCGCGGCGGTCGGGGCGGTGATGGCGGGGCCCTGCTCGGGCGTCCAGGAGTAGAACGGGACGGCCATGGCGTCCTTGGGCTCGCGCCAGTTCGGGTCGTAGGGCGAGATGAACTGGCCCAGGCGGGTGTTGATCTCGCCGTAGAGCGGGTGGCTGCGCGCCTTGTAGAGGTTGGGCGCGATGTCCTGGTCGGCCTCGACCAGGTGGAAGTACAGGTCGTGGAAGGCGAACAGGGTCCGCCGCGACACACCGACCATGTGCGGCAGTTCGGTGCTGTCCGAATCGGCGAAGACCTCGGCGACGCCCTGGGCGTCGGCAAGGCTCATCCTGGCCACGATCAGTGTTCGGTGCACGGTGTCCTCCCGGGCTTGGCTCCTCTGCGTTCACCCTGTTCGGAACGGGTCGAGGCAGTCTGGAGGGCGCCTGGAGAACCGCTCGTCGCGCGGGCGGCGGGCGCTAGCGGGGTGGCGCGAGCGGGGGCCGGACGGAGGACTCGGTGGCCGGACGGGGGGCGGCGCGCGGACAGTGGCTGGACTGCGGGGGCGGCGCCCGGGTGGAGGGCGCGGTGACCAACGGGGCGGCGCGCGGACGGTGGCCGGGCGGAGGGGGCCGGGGCCGGCCGACGGGGGCCGTCGCCGGGTGGGGAGGCGCGGTGGCCGGGCGGAGGGGGCCGCGCAGCGGTGCGGCCCGCCGCACCTGGGGTGCGACGGGCCGCTGGGTGGCGTGGCGCCGTGGGTCGGGTGGGGGTGACTCGGGTGGACGGGTGCTAGCGGCGGGGCACCGCGGTCTTCAGCAGCGTGACCCGCCCGGCGTGGCGGTTCCCCACGTTGGCCGGGGGACCGGCGTGGACCGTGCCGCCCTTCTGCAGGCCGCCGGGCAGCAGCTGGAGCAGCGCCTGCCGGGTGAGTCCCGGCACCGCGTACACCGGTTCACCGCCCGGGGGCAGGACCTCCTCCACCAGGTGGACGTCCACCAGGTACTCCAGCAGCGTCTCGCTGTCGGCGGCGCGTCCGGGCAGCAGGGCCCGCACCTCCTCCAGGTGCCAGCGCGGCTGGCTCCGGGTGAGCAGGAGGTGCAGCAACTCCCGGTAGGGGGCGGACAGATGGCGGTAGCTGGACTCGACCGTGCTCATCAGCGACTGGGTGCCGGCCGGCAGTTCCAGCAGCAGGCGCTGGTTGGTGCGCAACCGGTCGACCAGGCGCCCGGCCGACCAGCCCGGCCGGGCCGCCAGCCGCCCGGCCACCGCCCGCACCGCCAGCGGCAGCCCCTCGCACATCCGGATCAGTTCCTTCACGGCGGCCCGGTCCTCCCGCTGGGAGCGGTCCTGGGCGACCTTGTTGTAGAGCTGGAGGGACTCCGTGTCGGAGAGGGCGGACAGGACGACCTTGCGTCCGGTGGACAGGCTGTGCGCCCGGTAGCGGTTGGTGGCGATCACCGCGCAGCCCGCGCCGCCGGGCATCACGGCGCGCAGCTGGGAGGCGGCGAGCACGTCGTCGACCACCACCAGCACCCGGCGGTCGGCGGTCCAGCTGCGGAAGAGGCGGCTGAGCTCGTCCAGGCCGGACGGCTGCTTCTCCCGTCCGATCCCGCAGGCGCCGAGGGCCGCGGACAGCACGTCGGTGAGCTGTTCCGTGCCGTCACCGACCGTGGACAGGTCGATGAAGAGCTGCCCGTCCGGGAAGTGCGGCCGCAGCCGGTGCGCGGCGCGGATCGCGAAGGCGCTCTTGCCCACCCCGGGCGGGCCGTGCACCTCCACCACCCGCATTCCGGTGCCGGCCCGGTCTCCGCCGAGGAAGGCCTCCAGCTGGGCCAGTTGGTGCTCGCGGCCGACGAAGTCGCCGATGTCGTGCGGAAGTTGCGCTGGCCGGGGCGAGGCCGGCCGTGGCCCGGGCGCGGCGGTGGAGCCGGCCCTGGTCCGGCCGGAAGCCGACGGGAGCGCCCCCCGGTCGGCGAGGACCTCCTGGTGCAGCCGCTGGAGCTGGAGCGAGGGCTCCAGGCCGAGTTCGTCGACGAGGTGGCCGCGCAGGGTGCGGAAGACCTCGAGGGCGTCGGGCCGGCGGCCGCAGCGGTGCAGGGCCCGCATCAGCTGTCCGGCGAAGGCCTCATGGGTCGGGTGGGCGCCGAACGCCTCCGCGAGCTCGTCCAGGACGACCTGGTGGCGGCCGAGTTCGAGTTCGAGGGCGAAACGTTGTTCCTGGACGTTCTTGCGCCGCTCCTCGAGCTGGGTCGACCAGGCCGACAGACGGCGTCCGGAGCTGACGTCGACCAGGGCCGGCCCCCGCCAGACGCCGAGTGCCTCCTTGAGGGTGCGGGCCGCCTCCTCGTGCGCTCCGCCGCGCTGATGGGCCTTGCCGCGTTCGACGAGGAGCTCGAAGCGGTAGGCGTCGACCGACTGCTTGTCGTGCAGGCGCAGTTCGTACCCGCCGACCCGGGTGAGCAGGGCCGGGAAGCCGTGGGGCGGCCGGGATCCGAACGGAGCGCCGTGCTGCCCGGTGGCCAGGAGCAACCTGCGGCGCAGTTGATAAATGTAGGTTTGCAGGGTGGTCAGCGCGCTGAAAGGTGGGTGGTCCTCCCACAGTTCCTCGCACAGCTGGTCGACGCTGACCAGCGAGTTGGCATTGAGCACCAGCAGGGCCAGCACTTGACGCAGTTTCGGGGCCGACGGCGTCACATCGTCCCCGTCCCTGCAGACTCGCATCGAGCCCAGCAGACCGATCTCTATCACTACGTTCCCCCTGATGTTGCCGCCTGGTCTGCGCCGGCCGCCGGCTGGCGCAGTAGTCCGGCAATCGTGTCGGCTGTTCACCTTCCTACACCAAAGCGTCATTGGCGAAACGCCGCCATGACACATAACAAGCGCCGATATTCGGACAATTACATGGTCTTTTGCGGAGCCGTGCGGGCTATGTGAAACGCAGAAAACTAATGCTTCAACAAACTTCGCCGGGGGAGGCGGAAAACGGGCGCGGATCAAATTCGCGGGGCCGGACGCCCGGGAGGACGCCCGGCAAAACTGTATGACTTCCCGCACCTTATTCCATCTCACACATGCGTGACAAGTGGCACATGTCTCTCCCCGGCGGGAACTTTCGCGCCGGGCTCACAGCCGCAGCTCGACCCCGTACTCGGTCAGCCAGGTGTTGAGCTGGAGCACCATCTCCATGCTGGCCCGCTCCACCCAGGCGAAGGCCCCGCTGGGGGCGCCCGCGGCGTCCAGGGCCGCGCTCGTCGCCCGCGCGTCCAGCAGCGGTGCGACCGGCGCCGCGGTGTCCTTGGCCAGTTCGCCGAACCGGTGCCGCACGAACTCGCCGTACGCCGCCTCCTGCACGGTCGGGTAGGCGCTCTTGGGCCGCTCCAGGACCCGCCGCGGCAGCAGATCCGCCACGGCGGACCGCAACAGGCTCTTCTCCTGCCCGTTCACCCGCTTCAGCTCGGCCGGCACGTTGTACACGTACTCCACCAGGGCCCGGTCGCAGAACGGCGGGCGCAGCTGCACCCCGTGCGCCATGCTCATCCGGTCCGCCCGGTCCAGATGGGTCGGCGCCCACCGGGTCAGCGCCAGGTACGTGATCTCCCGGGCCCGGCGCTCCGCCGGGCTCTCGCCCTCCACGTGCGGCACCTCGGCCAGCGCGTCCCGGTAGTGCTGGTCCGCGTACTCCATGAAGTTCAGCTCGCGGCGCAGCGAGTGGTCCACCAGGGAGCAGCCGAGCCCGCCGGCGGCGGCGTCGTGGCCGCGCTCGAAGGAGATCCAGGGGAAGGTCGTCGAGTTGCTGTGCCGGGGGTCGTACGACCAGAAGTAGCCGTTGAACACCTCGTCCGCTGTCTCCCCGGAGAGCACCGCGCTGACCCCGGCGCCGCGCAGCGCCTCGAAGAAGAGCAGCAGCGAGACGTCCATGTCGCCGAGCGGGGAGGGCGTGTCCTGGCAGCGCAGGGCGGCGGCGTGCACCTCCGGGTCGGCCAGCGCCGCGGTGTCCAGCAGGATCTCGGTGTGCTCGGTGCCGATGTGCTCCGCCGCCAGCGCCGCGTAGGGCGCGTCGGGGGTGGCGCGCATCGTGGGGTGCGGCTCGAAGTTCTCCGCGTAGCCGGTGAAGTTGACCGAGAACGACCTCAGGCGGCCGGCGCCCGAGGCGGTGACCGCGCGGGCGGCGAGCGCGGTCAGGGCGCTGGAGTCGATGCCTCCGGAGAGCATCGCGCCGACCCGGACGTCGGCCCGCAGATGCGTGGCCACCGCCTCGCCGAGCAGCCGGCGCACGGTGGCCACGGTGGCCTGCGGGGTGTCCTCGTGCCGCCGCGCGGGCAGCGACCAGTAGCGCCGCCGGCCGGTGCCGCTGTGCCGGACGGTCAGCACATGGCCCGGCAGCACCTCGCACATGCCGTGGAACACGCCCGTGCCCGGCTTCCGGCTGTGCGCGAACAGTTCGCGCAGCCCGTCGGCGTCCACCAGCGGCCGCACCGCCGGGTGGGCCAGCAGCGCCTTGGGCTCGGAGCCGAACAGCACGCCCGACGGGGTCAGGAAGTACGCCAGCGGCTTGACCCCGAGCCGGTCGCGGACCAGGTGGAGCTCCTGCCGGACGACGTCCCACACGGCCAGGGCGAACAGCCCCTCCAGCCGCGCCGGGAAGTCCGTGCCCCACTCCAGGAAGGCGTGCACCGCCACCTCGGCGTCCCCGCGGCCGGTGAACCGGTGGCCCCGGGCGGCCAGTTCGCGCCGCAGCTCGGGCTCGTTGGTGATCGCCCCGTCGAGCACGAGCACCGCCAGCGGCTGCCCGGACGCGGACGCGGCGACCGCGGGCTGCCGCCCGTGCGCGCGGTCGAGCAGCGCGAGCCGCCGGTGGGCCAGCGCCGCGTGCCCCTCGATCCACTCCCCCGGGCCGTCGGGCCCGCGGTGGGCCAGGGTGTCCGCCATGGCGCGCACGGTGGGCGCCTCGGGCACCAGGTCCCGTTCGAAGTCCACCCAGCCGGCCAGTCCGCTCATCGTGGCGTCCTCTCGTTCGCTGTCTCGGATGCTTCCGGTGCGCCGGGCCCGGCCGTGGCGGCGGGCGCGTCGCCGGTCCCCGCCGTCTCGACGGTCACGAGGGACAGGCCGCGGCGCACCACCGCCTCGCGGAACGCGCCGAGGTCGGGCGCTTCCCCGCCGCGCACCGCGATGCCCAGCCGGCGCGGTGCCGCCTCCCCGTACCTGCGGTACAGCTCCAGATAGCCGCGGGCGGTGCGCTCCACGTCGGTCACCAGCGCGAAGCGCGCCGGGACGTTCCGGCCGCGCCAGGTCAGCGCCCCCCTCGCGCCGCCCTGGAAGTTGTGCCGCCAGCCGCTGCCGGTGGCCACGACCAGATCGCCGCCGAGCGTGTGCACCCCGGCCGGCACCGTGTACGGCCGACCCGTGCGCCGGCCGGTGAAGTGCAGCAGCGCGATCCGCTCGGCGAGCGGCCCCGGGTTCGGGCGGCCGAGCAGGTCCCGCATCCGGGCGTCGGCGGCGGCCCGTTCGTCGCCCTCGGGCAGGTCCCGCACGATCTCGGCGCTCACGACAGCACCACCGCCGCCGCCGTCAGCGCGCAGCCCGCGACCGCGCAGCAGGTGCGCACCAGGTGCCAGTCCCGCCAGGCCGGGCGCGGGTCCCGCCAGCCGGGTCCCAGGTCCTCCGGCCGGGTCTGCTTGACCCTCCGGTTCATGGGGACGTTCCGGGTCTGCGACACGACCGCGACGCCGGCCATGCACAGGGCCGCCAGCGCGAACAGCAGCCGGGGAATGCCGGAGGCGCGGATCGCGAAGCCCACGTCGACGGCGGTGGAGCCGGTGACGATGAAGGGCATGATCCGGTCGTAGCGCCGGCCGAGCAGCCGGTGGGTGTCCACGTACCGCTCGGGGGTCATCGCGATCAGCGCGGGCACCACGCTCAGCGCGACCGCGAACAGCACCCCCGCCACCAGGCCGGTGCCCAGCAGCACCAGCACACTCAACGCCTCCACCATGGTTCCGGTCCTCCTAGGCGTGCCAGTCGCACATGTCGGTCGGGCTCGGGCGACTCGAAACTGTCAGCCGCGCCTCGGGCACCACTCGAATCCGCCTGGGATCGCCCTGTGTCCCGGGTGACCGGTTCGCACCGGCCACGAGCCCCCTTCGAGGGGGCGGAGGTTGCATCGGGCCAACTGTCCGAGCACACGCACCTGTCCGGGAGCCGGTATGGCAGAAGAGACGACCGACGTTCTGATCGTGGGCGGCAGCATGGTGGGGCTGGCCCAGGCCCTGTTCCTGGCCCGGCAGGGCATCCGGCCGCTGCTGGTCGAGCGGCACGCGGAGATCTCGGCGCACCCGCGCGCCCAGGCGGCCAGTCCGCGCACCATGGAGCTGATGCGCGCGCTGGGCCTGGAGGACGCCGTACGCGCCAACGAGAACCCGCACGCGCACTACGGCGACGTGCTGCAGGCCGAGTCGCTCGCCGGGCCCGAACTGGGCCGGTTCGACGGCCCGTTCCGCCACGACCCGAACGACGTGGGCGGCACCGGCTGGACCCTGATCGGCCAGGACCGCTTCGAGCCGGTGCTGCGCGACCACGCCGTGGAGCTCGGCGCCGACCTCCGGTTCGGCACGGAGATGACCGGGTTCACCCAGGACGACGACGGTGTCACCGCCGTACTGCGCGGACCGGGGGGCGACGGCAGGCCCGCCGAGTACACCGTGCGGGCCCAGTACCTGGTGGCCGCGGACGGGTTCCGGGCGCCGGTGCGCTCCTCGCTCGGCATCGGCCGGCACGGGCAGGGCGTCTTCGGCCGGCAGATGAACGTCGTCTTCCACGCCGACCTCGACCCGTACGTCGCGGGCCGGACCTTCTTCCTCTGCTTCGTGAACAACGACCGGGTCAAGGGCGTGCTCGGCAAGCTCGGCGGCGACGGCTCCGACCGGTGGGTCCTGGCGCCCAGCCTGCCGCCCGGGGCCCGGCACCAGGAGTACGGGACGCAGGAGTGCGTCGAACTGGTGCGGGCGGCTGTCGGGGTGCCGGACCTCCCGGTGCGGATCGAGTCGGCGACGAGCTGGGAGATCGCCGCCTGGGTGGCCGACCGCTTCCGCTCCGGCCGGGTGCTGCTGGCCGGGGACTGCGCGCACGTCATGCCGCCCACCGGCGGCTTCGGCGGCAACATGGGCGTCCAGGACGCGCACAACCTGGCGTGGAAGCTCGCCCTCGTCCTGCGCGGGCAGGCGGCCCCCGAACTGCTGGACAGCTACGAGCAGGAGCGGGCGCCGGTCGCGGAGTTCACCGTCGACCAGGGGGTGATCCGCTACCTCCAGCGCAGCGGGCTGGACGAGGCGGCCGCGGCCCGGCACCGCCCGGAGACCACCGTGCTCTTCGGCCATGTCTACCGCTCCGGCGCCGTGATCCCCGAGGGCGGCCCCGACGACGGCGCCCCCGTCGAGGACCCGACCGCCCCCTCCGGCCGCCCGGGCACCCGGGCCCCGCACCTGCCGGTCGTCAGGGCGGGCAAGGAGATGCCGCTGCACGACCTGTTCGACGGCGGGTTCTGGCTGCTGGCCGGGCCCGAGGGCGCGGCCTGGGAGAGCGCCTGCGCGGCGGACGCCCTGCCGGCCGGCGTCTCCTTCCACCGCGTCGGGGCGCAGGAGCCGGGCGCGACGGTGGAGCGCTTCCTCACCCGGTACGGGGTGGGCGCGTCCGGCGCGGTGCTGGTCCGGCCGGACGGATTCGTCGCCTGGCGTTCGCGGGACCTGCCGGCGAAGCCCGGAGAGGCGCTCCTGACGGCCCTCGGCCGGATCCTGGGGCGCGCCTCGGTGTGAGGAGCCTTTTCACCACGACGTCCGCGGTGTGCTCCCGAGCGGGGGCACACCGCGGACGTCCGTACGGGTCGGGGCTCTCTAGGCGCGGTCCAGGACGTGGCGCAGGGCGGCGACGGCCGAGCGGTCGACCGGGCCGGAGCGGCCCGCGGTGACCCGCCAGCCGACGAACCCGTCCGGGCGGACCAGCACCGCGCCGCCGGGCAGGATGCCGTAGCGCTGCCGGAACTCGCCGTCGCGGTCGGCGAGGCGGCCCCCCGGCCCGATGCGCACCGACTTCAGGGAGACGCCGAGGGCCTGGGCCTCGCGCTCGACCGCGGCCGGCCACGGCCCCGCCGCCTCGTCGACCAGCAGGGTGAACCCGTCGCCGAACAGGTCGCCCACGGGCAGGGGTCCGTCGGGGCCGTCCAGGACCAGGTGCGGGGCCCGGGTGCCGGGGGCGGCGCTCGGGTGCTCCGGGTCCTCGACGACCGTGCCGGGGGTGCCCTCCTCCGCGGCGAAGGCGCCGGACCGGTAGCAGTAGCCGAAGGTCATCGTCGTCTCGCTGAGCAGTTCGTCGGCGACCTCGTGGTACTGCTTGCCCTCGCGGACCGCGAACCGCAGCATCGCCTGCCGCACGGTCTCCTCGGCGACCGGACGCCGCTCCGCGTCGTAGCTCTCCAGCAGGCCCGGGCCCGCCGCGCCGGACAGCACCAGGGCCAGCTTCCACGCCAGGTTGTACACGTCCTGAATGCCGGTGCTGGCGCCGAACGCGCCGGTGGGCGGCATGACATGGGCGGCGTCCCCGGCGACGAAGACCCGGCGGGTGGCGAAGCGGTCCGCGAGCCGGGCGGAGATGTCCCAGGCCGGCATGTCCACCGACTCGATCTTCAGCGGCAGGCCGGGCACGCCCACCGCCGCCCGGACCAGCTCGATGCAGCGCTCCTCCGTGAAGTCCTCGGCGCTCTGCCCCCGGTCGGGGAAGAAGGAGACGTTGATGACCCAGCGGCGGTCGTTGTCCAAGGGGATGATCGTGCCGCGCACCTCGGGGTTGTTGACGTAGGCGGCGATGATCCGCCGCCCGCGCAGCGCCTCGTCGAGGTCGGCCTCGAAGAAGAAGCTGACCAGGTTGGTGATCGTGCCGCGCCCGTGCGCCCCGATGCCGAGCATCCCGCGCAGCGGGCTGCGGCTGCCGTCGGCGGCGATCACGTACCGGCTGCGGATCTCCGACTCGGTGTCCGTGGAGAGGTCCCTGATCCGGACCAGGACGCCGTCCGCGTCCTCCTCGACCGCCTCCACCCGGGTGTGGAAGCGCACGTCGGCGCCCGCCTCCACGGCGCGGGCGCGCAGGATGGGCTCGAGCTGGTTCTGGTCGATGAGCGTCCACTGGGCGGGGCTGATCCGGCCGATGTCCTCGATGGACGCGTTCGGCATCCGCACCCGTTCCTTGCCGGCCAGGGTCTCCACGTGCACCAGGTCGGTGTTGCCGGAGATGGGCGACCGGCCTGCCCGCACCCGCTCCTCCATGCCGACCGCCCGGTACAGCTCCATGGTTCGCGGGTTGATCGCGCGGGCCTTGGGGTGGGTGGAGGTGTCGGCGTGCCGTTCCACGAGGGTGGCCCGTACGCCGTGCCGGGCCAGGAAGACGGCCGCGGACAGGCCGGTGAGGCCGCCGCCGACGATGAGGACGGGGGTCTGCTCCTGCTTCATGCCGCTGCCTCCTTGTGGGCCGTGACGAGGGTGTGGGTGCCGAGCAGCGGCTCGGCGCCGGCGCCGGTGAAGCCGGCCTCGCGCAGCCAGGTGTGGCAGTCCGCGATCCGGTACTCGGAGCCGTCCTGGCTGACCAGCCTCATGTGCAGGCTGCTCAGCAGCCGCTCGGGGTCGCTGCGGTCGTCGTCGATCATGCGGTCGTAGACGAGCACGGTGCCACCGGGGCGCACCGCGTCGAAGACCCGGCGCAGCAACTCGACGCGCCGCTCGGTGTCGAAGCCGTGCAGGATGTGGCCGAGCACGACCACGTCCGAGGCGGGCAGCGGGTCGGCGAAGAAGTCGCCGCCGGCGAAGGCGATCCGGTCGGCGAGGCCGAGTCCCAGGACGTGCTCGGTGAACAGCGGGCGGGTGCGCTCCAGGTCGAAGCAGGTCGCCGTGAGGTGGGGGTGGGCCTGGACCAGGACGGCGGCGAGGTTGCCGCGGGCGCCGCCCAGGTCGGTGAAGGAGGAGTACCGGCTCCAGTCGACGCGGCGGGCCAGTTCGGCGCCCATCCGGTCGCTGTAGGCGTCGAGGCCGGCGAGGAACCGCTTCATCTTCGCGGGGTCCTGGTGCCGGTCGCCCACGAACCCGCCCTTGTCGGGGTCGAGATGCTGGGGTTCGCCGGTGCGCAGCGCCTCGGTGAGCCGGCCCCAGGTCCCGTACAGGGTCTCGTTGGTGAGCTCGATGAAGCCGCCGAGGTAGGAGGCGGAGTCGGGCACCAGGTAGGTCTGCGCGAGGGCGGAGTTGCGGTAGCGGCCGTCGGTGCGCTCCAGCAGGCCGAGCCCGGCGAGGGCGTCCAGGAAGTCGGGGAGCATCCGGTGGTGCGTACCGGTGCGCCGGGCCACCTCCGCGGCCTCGCGGGGGCCGTCGGCGAGCGCGCCGAACACACCGAGCGCGACGGCGCTGTGCAGCACCTTGGCGGCGCAGTCCGCGATGGTCAGTTTGATCAGCGGCCCCGGGTCGACCGCCGCTGCCGTCGTGGTGGGGTCTTCGGTCGTCGTCACACAAGCCTCCAGGTCGCCCTCGGCGTCTTCGTACGGTGCGGTGCTGCCGACGATGGCCGCGGGGTGTCGAGGGGGGCTCGAAGAGCGCTGAAGCGTCCGGGGCGCGCTCGGCAGGGGCGTACGACGGAGGCGTACGGCAGGGGCGTACGGCAGGCCTGCGCTGGGGACGGCGTGCACGGCGGGGCGCGCTCGGGTCGCTCGGGGCCGGCGCTCGGCGCGGGAGGCGTACGGAACCGGCGTACGGCGCGGGGTGCGTACGGAACCGGACTACGGCGCGGGCGCGTACGGGTCGGGACGCGCGGACCGCCCTCCCGCGGGCGTGTGGTGACGCCGGCGCGGGAGGGCGGTCCCGGGTGGCCCGGAGTGGGGCCGGGTTGCGGTCAGTGTTCGGCTGCGGGGTGCTCCCGGGCCTTCTCCTCCCCTCCGTGGTGGTCCCACGAGCGGAGCGGCAGGTTCCTCATCCGCAGGGCGACGACCAGGCCGACCAGGAGCACCGGCACGGCGGCCAGGAAGACCGGGGTGAGCGCGGTGACGTAGGACTGCTCGACCGCGTCCCGCACGGGGGCGGCGAGCTTGTCGAGGACCTCGTGCGAGGTGAGCGAGTTGTGGTCGACGCCGCGGAGCGCGCCGGCGGGCACCCGCTTGGCGAGTTCCTCGGTCAGCCGGTCGTAGAAGATCGCGGCGAAGACGGAGATGCCCAGCGTGCTGCCGAGCTGACGGGAGAAGGACACCGTGGCGTGGACGGCGCCGATGTCGTCACGCGGCGCGGTGTTCTGCGCGGCCATCGTCAGGACCTGCATGTTGAGGCCGGCGGCGATGCCGAACAGCAGCATGTAGGCGACGACGACGGGCCGCGGGGTGCCGGTGTCCATGGTGGCGAACAGCAGCGCGCCGCCGATGCCGGTGACCATGCTGAGCACCGGGTACCACTTGTAGCGCCCGGTCTGGGTGATGACCCGGCCGCTGACCACCGAGGAGGCGACCAGGCCGAACATCATCGGCAGCAGCACCACGCCGGACATGGTGGGGCTGGCGCCGGTGACCACCTGCACGTACAGGGCGAGGAAGTTGACCGCGCCGAGGAAGACGACACCGGCCGCGAGGCTGACCACGACGCTGATGGTGAAGGTGGAGTCGCGGAACAGGTGGAGCGGGATGACCGGTTCGGGGGCGCGCCGCTCGGCGGCCACGAACAGGACGCCCATGACGACGGCGGCGAGGCCGAGCCCGAGGATCTGCGGCGACGTCCAGTCGTACTTCACCCCGCCCCAGCTGGCGAGGAGGGTGAGCGAGACGATGGCGAGGCTGAGGGTGGTGAATCCCGCGTAGTCGATGTGCGCGCGCCGCGACTTGGGCGGCAGATGCAGACCGGTGGCGATCATCCCGAACACCACCAGCCCGATGGGCAGGTTGATCAGGAAGACCCAGTGCCAGCTCAGCAGATCGGTGAGCAGTCCGCCGATCGCGGGTCCGGCGAGGGCGGCCGCGGCGAAGACGATGCCGAAGAGATTGAAGTACTTGGCGCCCTCGCGGGGGCTGAACAGCTCGCCGATGATGGCGAGCACGGAGACGAACAGGCCGCCGGCTCCGAGGCCTTGGAGGACGCGGAACACGATGAGCTGTTCCATGGACTGCGCGGCGCCCGAGGCGGCCGAGCCGGCCAGGAACAGCACGATGGCGATCAGGAAGACCTTCTTGCGGCCGAAGAGATCGCCGAGCTTGCCGTAGACCGGCGTGGTGACGCTGCTGGTGATGATGTACGCCGTGGTCACCCAGGCGAACACGTCGAGGCCGCCGAGGTCGGCGACGATGCGGGGCAGCGCGGTGGCGATGATCTGCGCGTCGAGCATGGCCAGGAAGATCGCCAGCATGCAGGCCGTCATCACGGTCTTGATCTTCGTCTGGGGTGCGAGCGGGGCACCCGTTCCCACGCTGTGGGATCCGGTTGTCGGGGATGACACGGAAGTGACCTTTCGGTGAGGATCTGAAATCCGCATGGGGCGGCGCCCCTACGAGTGGTGTTCCGTCCCCGTCCCGCCGGCCGCGCGGGGCGGCCGGCGTCGTGAGCTGTCCGAAAAGGGGATCTTCACTTCACTGTGCGGGTGGGTGGAGCAGTGGCCGGCCGCACCCGGGGGACAGCGCGGCCGGCCACCGTCTGGGAGAGGCGGTCGGAGCGGCCCGGCCGGCCCGGTCAGGGAACCAGGACGACCTTGCCGAGCTGGGCGCGCGCCTCCATCAGTTCGTGCGCCTTGACGGCGTCCGTCAGCGGCAGCCGCTCGTGGACGACCGGGCGCACCTTGCCGCTGCCGATCATGTCGAGCAGGTCGCGCTGTCCCGCGGCGATGGCCTCGGGCTTGTTGTAGAGCATCGCGTAGAGCGCGAAGCCGGCGACGGTCTTCATCCGGCTGAGCATCAGCGGGTTGACCGGCTGGATGTCGCCGCTGGCCGAACCGTAGAAGACCAGCCGGCCGAACTGGGCGGTCAGGGCGATGCTCTTGGTGAGGATGTCGCCGCCGACGGTCTCGAGGACGACGTCGGCGCCGCGGCCGTCGGTGGCGGCCTTGACCTGCTCGTCCCAGTCCTCGTCGGTGTAGTTGACGGTGACGTCGGCACCGAGTTCGCGGACGAAGTCCAGCTTGGCCCGGGTGCTGGCGGTGGCGATGACCTTGCCGGCGCCCATCGCCTTGGCGATCTGCACGGCGAGGTGGCCGACACCGCCGGACGCGGCGTCGATCAGCACCGTCTCGCCGGGCTTGAGCTGACCGGCCTCCTTGAGCGCGTGGTACGCGGTCTGGGCCGGGCTGGGCAGCAGGGTCGCCTCGGCGGCGTCCATGGTGGCCGGGATGGAGATGGCCCAGGCGGCGTCGGCGACGACGTGGTCGGCGTAGGCACCGCGGTCCACGTCGACGACGACACGGTCGCCGACGCGGAGGTTGGCCACGCCCTCACCGAGGGCCTCGACGGTGCCGGCGACGTCGCCGCCGGGGGCGCCGGGCAGCTCGGCGTGACCGCCGATCGGGATGCCCTGGCGCCGTTGGACCTCGGCGAAGGTGACACCGACGGCCTCGGAGCGGATCAGCACTTCGCCCGGTCCGGGCTGCGGCTTCTCCGCCTCTTCGACACGCAGCACCGACGGGGCGCCGTGCTCGTAGTGGCGGACGATTCGCATGGTGTTCTCCCAACTAGGAAGTGACTTTCGAGCCGCGGCCGTGCCGCGGCTCCGCCCAGGGATCCGGGTTACAATTTATATGCACTCATGCACGTGTATGAGAGTCTACATATCCGTGCACGGTGCGCAAGCCCTTTGAACGCGGAAAAGCGCCGACGGCTCAGGGGACGAGGACCACCCGCCCGAGCTGGGCGCGTGCCTCCATCAATTCGTGGGCGGCGGCGGCCTCTTCGAGCGGCAGCTCGGCATGCACGACGGGCCGGACCTTGCCCGACGCCACCATGTCCAGCAGCTCCCGCGCACCCTCGGCCATGGCGTCGGGCCGGTGGCGCATCACGCCCCACATGCTGAAGCCCATGACGGTGCGGTTGTCGAAGATGTCGCGGACCTCGACCGCCGGCACCTCTCCGCCGGCCGTGCCGTAGACCACGGTCCGGCCGAAGGCGGCGGTCAGGTTGACGCTCTTGGTGAGGACGTCGCCGCCGACGGTCTCCAGCACCAGGTCGACGCCCTGCCCACCGGTGGCGGCGAGGACCTTCTCCTCCCAGCCCTCCTGGCTGTAGTCGACGGTGACGTCGGCGCCGAGCGAGGCGGCGAAGTCCAGCTTGTCCCGGCTGCTCGCGGCGGCGATCACGCTGCCCGCGCCGAGCGCCTTGGCCATCTGCACCAGCAGGTGGCCGATGCCGCCCGCCGCGGCCGTGATGAGCACCGACTCCCCTTCCCGGAGCCGGCCGGCCGTGACGATGACGTGGTAGGCGGTCTGCGCCGGGATCGGCAGGGACGTGGCCTGGCCGGCGTCGATGCCCTCGGGGATGGCGAACAGCCAGTCGGCGCGGGTGACGACGTACTCGGCGTACCCGTCGGCGCCGACGCCGGTGACCACGCGGTCCCCGGGGCGGACCTGGGTGACGCCCTCGCCCACGGCCTCGACGGTGCCTGCCACGTCGCCGCCCGGGGATCCGGGGAGGACGGCGGGGCCGCCCACCGGGATGCCCTGGCGGCGCTGACACTCGGCGAAGTTGACTCCGACGGCTTCGGTGCGGATCAGCACCTCGCCGGGGCCGGGCGCCGGTTTGTCTGCCTCCTCGACTCGCAGCACCGACGGGGCGCCGAACTCGTGGTGACGGACGATTCGCATGAACGTGCTCCTCTTGCTGATGGGGGGAATGGTGCTCGTGGTACGGGTCGTGCTCGGGTCGATCGCGCGGTGCGCGTGGGGGTGGGGTCGTGCGGGGCCGTAAGGGCTCGTACGGGGTCGTGCGGGTCGGTTCGTGCGGGTCGGTTCGTACGGGGCTGGTGCGGGTGGTCTCCGGTGGCGGCGGGGGTGCGGTGGCCGGACTGCGGACCGACGGACGGGGGCTGCGGCCGGGTGGACGGGGCGGCGGGCCGGTGGGCGGCGGCTCAGGCCGGGGTGAACTCGGCGAGCGAGCGGACCGGGCCCAGGCTGGTGACCCGGCGCAGCGCGAGCCCGGCCGCGGCCCCCAGCTCGCGCAGCCGGCCCGTCGTGCGCATCTGCCCGCCCAGATAGACGAGCATCCGCAGGTCCAGATCGGTCTGGTCGGTCTGCATGTCGAGCAGGCCCTCGACGACCATGACCCGCCCGTCCGGGGCGACGGCCTCGGCGCAGCGCCGCAGAATGGTCCCGGCCTGGTCGTCCGGCCAGTTCAGCAGCACGTTGGCCAGCAGGTACACATCGGCGCCGGGCGGCAGCGGCTCGAAGAAGCTGCCCACGACCGCCCGGCAGCGCTCCCGCAGACCGGCCGCCTCGAAGTCCGACTCGGCCGCCCCGGCGGGTCCTTCGAGGTCGACGAGCGTGCCCCGGGCGCCGGGCGCGGCGGCGATCACGGCCGCGAGCAGCGCGCCGCTGCCGCCGCCGACGTCGACGACGTGCCGGACGCCCCGCCAGTCGCCCTGCGCCAGCAGCGCGGGGGTCACCCACTCCATGCTCGCCGCCATCCGCCGGCCGAAGGACTCGGCGGCCACGGGGTCCGCCTCGACGTCCGTCCAGAAGTCGCGGCCGTAGAGGTCCGCGTAGACGGGGGTGCCGGTGCGGACGGCGTCGAGCAGGCGGAAGAAGGCGAGTTCGCCCCGGCCGGTCGGCCCGTCCAGGCCGAGCCAGTCGCGGCCCGAGCCCTGGGCGTCGCCGCGCAGCAGGTCGCCGAGCCCGGTCGGCTCGTACCCGCCCTCGGGGAGCTCCCGGTAGAGCCCGGCCGTCACCAGGTGGCCGAGCAGGCGGCGCAGCGCGTCCGGGTCGGCGTGGGTCTCCCGGGCCAGCGCGTCGACGGTGACCGCGCCGGCCGCCATGTGGTCGGAGAGCCGCAGGGTCGCGGCCACCCTGATCGCCATCGGAGTGATGAGGTCGCTCTTCCGCAGCAGTTCCTTCGACCAGGGCGGCGCACTCACGATGCTCCTCTCAGGTAATGACATGACGGGACCGGCGGCCCGTCAGACGGTGCCGAACCACGTGGCCAGCGCGTTGCCCAGCGACTCGCGCAGCTCCGCCTCCGGCATGTCCCGGTCCGCGGCCCAGGCGACGTACCCGTCGGGACGGACCAGCAGGCCGGACAGCTCCCGCTCCTGGCCGCACTCGGCACGGACGTGGCGGACGCGGCCTGCCCAGGAGACGCCGGCGCCCCACTTCTCGTAGACCTGGCCGATCTCCGGACGGCCCGTCAGGTCGAGCAGCACGCCGGTGCCCCGCTTCAGGTACTCCGGCAGGGTCTTCTCGCCGTCCTCCGTGCGCAGCGGCAGGTCGCGGGCGAAGTCGCCGAGCATCGGGTGGGCGGGGCCGTCGAGTTCGTAGCGGACGGTGACGCCGCTGAGCATCTGGGCCAGGTACAGGTTCACCTGGTCCTTGCGCATGAGGTCGGTGAACAGCTCACGCAGCGGGGTGACGTACGGGTCCGGGTTCATCAGCGCGATCTGGGCGCGGGTGTTGGCCAGCACCTTGCGGGCCGGGGCCTGGCGCTCCCGGTCGTAGGTGTCGAGCAGTCCTTCGGGCGCCCAGCCGTGGACGGTGGCCGCGAGCTTCCAGCCGAGGTTGAAGGCGTCCTGGAGGCCGAGGTTGACCCCCTGGCCGCCGACCGGGAAGTGGGTGTGGGCGGCGTCGCCCGCGACCAGCAGCCGGCCCTCGCGGTAGCGGTCGGCCTGGCAGGCGGAGTCGGTGAAGACGGAGAGCCAGCGCGGGTCGTGCGCGCCGAGGTCGCTGCCCCAGATCTCGCGCAGGCTCGCGGTGAGCTCGTCCAGGGTGAGCTCCGTGCCGGGCTCCCGCTCGGCGTGGAAGTCGAAGGTGGACACGCGGTGGTAGGTGTCGTCCAGCGGGACGCAGAAGAGCAGGCCGCGCTCGGTGCGCTCCATGCCCATCGGGGCGTTCTCCCGGTCGGCGAGCTTCACGTCGCCGAGGCGGGCGGTGACGCGGCCGCCGGTGCCGGGGAAGGCGATGCCGGCCTCCCGGCGGACCAGGCTGCGCCCGCCGTCGCAGCCCACCGCGTAGCGGGCGCGCAGCGTGTAGGCGCCGTCGGGGGCGGTCACGTCCGCCTCGACGCCATCGGCGTCCTGGCGTACGGCCGTGACCTCGTGGCCGCGCCGGATCTCCGTGCCGACCTCGGCGGCGCGCTCCTCCAGCAGCCGCTCGGTCCTGGTCTGCTCCGAGAGCAGCGCGTAGGCGTGGGAGCTGTCCAGGGCCGAGAAGTCGACCCATTCGTCGAGGCCCGCGAAGTGACCGTTGTTCCAGGAGCGCGCGCCCTCGCGGAAGCGCCCGACCAGGCCGCGCCGGTCGAGGGACTCCAGGGAGCGGGCGTGCAGGCCGAAGGCCTTGGAGTGCGGGGTGCGCTCGGGCAGGCGCTCGAGCACCACGGCCCGGACCCGGGAGATGCGCAGTTCCGCGGCGAGCAGCATGCCGACGGGCCCGCCGCCGACGACGAGCACGTCGAAGTCGTAGTCCCGCTCAGTCTTCCCCGTTGACACGGCGAGTTCCTCTCGCTCGGCGCCAGCTTATGTGCTGGCGAGCAGATATATGTTTTCACACATGCAGTAGATTGAGAGCATACAGATGCTCGCTCGACGTAATCAAGTCGCCTAGAATGCGTGCATGGAGACTTCGACACAGAGTCCGCCGCGGGCATCGGAACTGCTCGACGCCGTGGGACCCGCGTTCTCGCGCCTGCGGCGGACCCAGGCCCTGAATGTCGAAAAGCAGGTGTCCCGCAAGGACATGACGAGGACACTCGTGCTCAACATCGTCCAGGACGGCCCCGAGCACGAGGGCCAGGAGATCACCGTGGGCGTGGTCGGCGAGCGGCTGGCGGTCGACCCCTCCGTGGCCAGCCGGATGGTCTCCGACTGCATCACGGCCGGCTACCTGGTCCGCGCCGCCTCGCAGCGCGACGGACGCCGGACGATCCTCCAGCTCACCCCCGACGGACACGAGATGCTCGCCCGCTTCCGCAGCCACCAGCGCTCGGCGTTCGAGCGCATCACCCGGGACTGGCCGGACGAGGAGCGGCTGGAGTTCGCCCGGCTGCTCATCAAGTACGTCGACTCCATCGGCGAGTTGCAGCAGGAGGCCGCCGAGTCGGCCTGACCCGGCGGCACTCGGCGACCGGGCCGTGAGGCACCCGGCGCCGGAACCGCCGGCACACGGCGAACGGGCCGGGGGTGCGGCGTGCGTGCCGCTCCCCCGGCCCGGTGCGTCAGCCCCGTGCCAGCACCGTCCGCAGCACGGCCGTCAGGACCGCGGCCTCCTCCCCCGCGGGGTCCGCGCCCGGCGAACGCCAGGCGACGACCCCGTCCGGCCGCACCAGCACCGCACCCTCGGGCGCCAGACCGCCGTAGCGCTCCGCCCACTGGCCGTCCGGGTCCGCCAGGGTCCCCGACCCGCCGCCCGAGCCCGGCACCACCCGGCGCGCGGTCAGCTTGAGCCCGAGCGCGGCGGCGGCGGCCGCGGCCGCCGTCAGCCACTCCCCGCCCCGCTCCCCGGCCAGCAGCACGAAGCCGCTGCCGAACAGGTCGAGGGTCGGGACCGGCGCGCCGTCCCGCGCCAGCACCACGTACGGCGCCCGGGTGCCCGCCCGGCCGCGCAGCGTCCGGGGGTCGGCGGGCGCCGGGAGCGCCTCGGCGCCCGGCTCCGGGACCACCGCGGTGGACCGGTAGGCCTGGCCCATCGTCACCGTCAGCGCGTCCGCCGTGGCCGCCTGCTGCTCCGGGGTGGCGCTGCCGGAGCGCACGGCCAGTTGCAGGGACCCCTGCTCCGCCGTGTACGCGGCGACCGGCCGCCGCTCGGCGTCGTACGTCCGGAGCAGGTCCGCTCCGGCGACGCCGTCGACGACCAGGGCGAGCTTCCAGGCGAGGTTGTGGGCGTCGGCGATGCCGGTGTTGGCGCCGTACCCGCCGGTCGGCGGAACGACGTGCGCGGCGTCCCCGGCGAGCAGCACCCGTCCGTGCACGAACTCCTCGGCGACCTGCTCCGCCATGTCCCAGGGGAAGCGGGAGCGGATCGTCACCTCCACTTCGGGCGAGCCGACGGCGGCGGCGACCAGCTCGGCGCAGCGGGCGTCGGTGAAGTCGTCCAGGCTCTCGCCGTCCTCGGGACGGTAGCCGACGATCAGGGTGCCCCCGGTCAGGGTGTCGTCGTGCACCAGGATTCCCATGACGTCGGGGTTCTTCACATGGACGACGCTGTAGCGGCGGTCGCCGAGCACCGGGCGCAGATCGGCGCCGAAGGCGATGCTCACATGGCGGGACAGTACCCCGCGGCCCCGCCGCGGCACCTTGAGCGCCTCGCGCACGGTGCTGCGCGGCCCGTCGCAGGCCACCAGGTAGTCGCTGCGGAAGGTGCGGGTGTCGCCGTCGCCGTCGGCGAGGACGGCGGTGACCCCGTCCGGGTCCTCCGCGAAGGACAGCAGCTCCGTGCCGAAGCGCAGGTCGGCGCCGAGCTCCACGGCACGGTCGCGCAGCAGCGGCTCCAGCCGGTCCTGCGGCAGCAGCAGCAGCCGGGACGGGGTGAGGTCGCCCAGCTCGTCGCCGCCCTCCAGCTCCTCCTTGCTGAACAGCACCTCACCGGCGAGGGAGGTCACTCCGGCGCGGGTGCGGTGCGCCTCGAAGCCCGCGGCCTCCCGCAGGGCGGCGTCCTCGACGCCGGCCTGGCGCAGCAGTTCCGCCGTGCGGGGGTAGTAGCCCACCGCGCGCGGATGGATGGAGGTGCCCGGGTGGCGCTCCACCAGGGTGCAGCGGACCCCGTGGTGGGCGAGGAAGACGGCGGCGGACAGGCCCACCAGGCTGCCGCCCACGATCAGTACGGGTGCGTCACTGGAACTCATCGCGGAGCCCTCTCGTTCGGTCTCGGTCGGGACGGCGGCGGCGCTCACGGGGTCGGCAGCCCCGCCCGGCGCAGCGCCAGGTAGTCGACGACCTCCCAGTGCTCGGCCACCTTGCCGGCCTCGATCCGGAACTGGTCGCAGGTGCGCATCCGCAGCGGCAGGTCGGAGGGTCCGCCGCCGCTCCACGCCCCGGTGAGGGTGCCCGTCCAGGTCACCAGGACCATCACCCGGTCCTCGGCGGCGACGATGTGGTCGACGGTGGTGACCAGGTCGGGGAAGGCGGCGATGTTGTCCGCGAAGAACGCCTTGAAGGCGTCGAGCCCGTCCGGCACCGCGTCGGTGCGCATGTTGTGGTGCCGGTAGTCGTGATGGTAGTAGCGGTCGGCGAGCTCCAGCCGGTGCTCGCTGAAGACCTCGCGGTAGGCCCCGAGCACCAGCTCGGCGTTGGCCTGTTCGACGGCGCTGTGCGGGCCGTGCAGGCCGGGCGCGGCGGGCTGTTCGCCGTCGCCCTCGAGTCCGGGCACGCCGTGGGCCGCGAGCACGTCGCGGTCGGCCACGTTCCAGTGCTCGGCGATGCGGCCGTCTTGGGTGCGGTACAACTCGGCGGTGTGCAGCCGCAGATCGCCGCCGGAGGGGGTCCGCCCGGTCCAGGTCGCGAACAGCATCACCCGGTCGTTGTCGGCGACCAGGTGGTCGATGTCCGCGCGCAGGCCCCAGAACCGTTCGGTCAGGGCCCGGAAGTGGCCGACGGGGCCGCCCGCGGCGGGTCCGGCCAGCGGATCGTGGTCGACGTGTCCGGCGTGGAAGAGGCGGCCGGCCTCCTCGAAGCGGTGCTCGCGGTACAGCACTTCGTACAGATCACGCACCAGGTCCGCGTTGCGCGCGCGCTGCCCGAAGGGGCTCACAGTGGTCATGGGTTCCTCTCGGATCAGCGGGGACCGGTGGGTGGTCCGCCGGTCGCTCAGACTTTGAGCGCGTACGTCGTCCAGTGGGAGTCGGCCTCGAAGCCGAGCTTGCGGTTGAGGGCGACGACGGCGGTGTTGCCGGTGTCGTTGAACACCTGGACCAGCGCGAGGTGTTCGTTCTCCCGGGCCGCCCGCAGCAGCAGCTCGGCCTTCAGCCGGGTGGCGAGGCCCCGTCGCCGGTGCTCCGGCAGCACCAGCGTCTCGCCGGCGTCCGCCATCGGGCTGTCGCGCACGAAGAGGGTGCTGTAGGCGACGACGCCGCCGCCGTCCTCGGGCAGCGCCGCCACCGCGTGGGGCCGGTGTCCCGCGCGGGCCGCCTCGGCCTCCCGCGCCCGTACGTCGGCGGCCGCCGGACGGCGTACCCGGGCCTGGCCGTTGACCCGCTCGTCCAGGGCGCTCCAGGCGCGGGCGTAGGAGTCGACGAGGTCGTCGGGGCAGGGACCGGTCCAGTGCACCAGGCGGTAGCCGGGCACGGGGCGGGCCGCCGCGGCGCGCAGCGCCTCGCGGGCGGGGCCGGCCGGGCGCAGCCGGTTGCGCACGGTCTCGGCGGTGCGCTCCGCGCCGAGCGCCGCGGCGAAGCGCTCCGCGGCCGCCCCGGCGGGAGCGTCGGCCAGGAGCAGGTCGCGTCCGCGGTCGCGCAGCGCGAAGCGGCCCGCGGTGGCCAGCGCCCGGCCCGCGCCGCGCCGGCGGAAGCCGGGGAAGACCCAGAGCGAACCGTGCCCCGGGCCGGAGGGGTCCCCCAGGTCGAGGCCGAGTTTCAGCACTCCGGCCGGGGTGTTCCCGTCGTAGGCGGCGAGCACGATCCGCTCCGTGCCGTGGCGGCGCTGGAACAGCCGCGCGAGCAGCGCCTCGGTCACCGGCGGGTCCGCGGGCAGTTCCAGGCGCATGGTCTCCCGGAACCCGGGGAGCAGGGCGGCGAGGGTCGCCGGGTCGTCACCGTCGAGGCTGCGAATCTCCATGTCCGACACCCTGTCCCGCCGCTCTCGAAGCGCCGTCGAGGGCAGCTCGACACCGGTTCACGGCGGCGGGACGGGCGGCTCAGGCCTCGTGGACGGTGATGGCCTGGACCGGGCAGGCCCGGGCGGCCTCCCGGACCCGGCCGTCCGCGGCGCGGTCCGGCGCGCCGGGGAGCAGCCGGCTCACGCCGTCGTCGTCCTGGGTGAAGACCTCGGGCGCGGTCAGGGCGCACATGGCGGCGCCGATGCAGCGGTCCGTCGCGATGCTGATGGTCACCTGGTCCTCCGTCACCACTCGACGGGGAGTTCGGCGACGCCCTGGAGCACGTACGGGGGGTTCAGCGGCAGCCGGTCGGCGCGGACCGGCACCCGCAGCCCCGGGATGCGCCGGAAGAGGGTGCGGAAGGCGATCTCCATCTCGGCCCGGGCCAGGTTCTGGCCGATGCACTGGTGGATGCCGTAGCCGAAGGCGACGTGCCGGCCGGCGGAGCGGGTGATGTCGAAGGAGTCGGGGTTCTCCCAGGCCCGGGGGTCGCGGTTCATCAGCATCGTCGACATGGCGACTCCGTCCCCGGCGCGGATGGTCTGCCCGGCGATCTCGATGTCCTCGACCGCCACCCGCATCAGCACGTCGCCGATGGAGGTGAACCGCATCAACTCCTCGACGGCGCCCGGCAGCAGGGTGTCGTCCGCCCGCAGCATCGCGAGCTGGTCGGGGTGTTCGAGCAGGGTGACGGTGCCGAGCGCGATCATGTTGGACGTGGTCTCGTGGCCGGAGACCAGCAGCAGCGAGCAGATCATCGCGAGTTCGTGGGTGTCGAGGGCGCCCTCTGCGAGCTGGTGGGCGATGAGGTCGTCGACGAGGCCGTCGCCCGGCTGCTTCTCCTTCCGTTGGATCAGGTCGTGCAGATAGGTGAGGATCTCGGTGAAGGCCGTCCGGGCCAGCTCCGCCTCTCCCTCGCCGGAGGAGGACAGCACGTGCCGGGAGCGTTCGTCGAAGTACCCGCGGTCCTCGTACGGCACGCCGAGCAGCGCGCAGATCACCGCGGACGGCAGCGGAAGCGCGTACTGGGAGAGCAGTTCGGCGGGGCTGCCCCGGTCGAGCATCTCGTCGATCAGCGCGTCGGCGATCCGCTCGATCTCCGGGCGCAGCGCGGCGACCCGCCGGATCCCGAAGCCGGGGATCACCATGCGCCGCTGCCGTCCGTGCTCGGGGTCGTCGACGCCGACCAGCGGCGGCGCGGCCCGCTGCTGCGTCTGGGCGGCGATCCGGGGGGCGAGGAAGGGGAAGTTGGGATGCAGGACGTCGGAGGACAGGCGCGGGTCGGGGAAGAGGGCCCGGCCCACCTCGTTCCCGGCGACCAGCCACACCTGGCGTCCGTCGTACAGGGTGACCTTGGTGAGGGGCGCGCGCTCCCGCAACTCCTCGTAGCCGACGGGCATCTGGTACGGGCAGCTCCGGGTCATCGGGTAGGCCGGCGCCTCGCTCCCGGTGGGCGGGCTGGTGGTCTCCGTCATGGGTGCCTCCTCAAGTCGTATCGCGACGCACGCCATTGAGCCCCGCCGCTCTCGAGGGGGCTTGGAAGATCCCTGGAGAGCGACGGGGCCTGGTGAGGGGTGGCGGGAGGGTCAGGCTCCGCCGGTGACGCGGAGGGTCTCGCCGTTGGTGTTGCCGTTGGCCGCGGAGCCGAGGAAGACCACGGCGTTGGCCACGTCCCGCGGCTCGGACATCCGCCCGGAGGGCAGGCTCCTGCCCTTCTCCTCCAGGAAGGAGGCGGGCACGTTGGCGCGTACCGTCTCGGTGGCCGTCTGGCCCGGGACGGCCATGTTGACCAGGATCCCCTCGGGTCCCAGCTCCCAGGCGAGGCTGCGCGTCAGCCCGAACAGCGCCGACTTGCCGGCCCCGTAGGCTCCGGCGCCCGGCTTGCCCGCGTCCGCGAGGCCCGCGCCGATCAGCACGATGCGGCCCCAGTCGCGGCCCCGCATCCACGGCAGCACGGCCTGGACGGTGTGGAAGACCGCCTCGACGGAGGTGTGCAGCACCTCCTGCCACTGTTTGGCCGGTACGTCCTCGAAGCGCGGGACCGGCCGGCCGGGGCGCGGGATCGCCTCGCTCCACACCACGGCGTTGGCCACCAGGACGTCGATGCCGCCCCACTCCTCGGCGACCCGCCCGACGGCGTCCCGGATCGAGCGCTCGTCGGCGAGGTCGTAGCGCACGACGAGGGGCGTGCCGCCCGCCTCGGTCACCAGCCGGGCCGTCTCCCGGGCGCCGTCCTCGTTGCTGTGGTAGGTGATCGCGACGCGGGCGCCCTCCTCGCCGTACGCCACGGCCGTCGCCCGGCCGATGCCCGAGGAGGCACCGGTGACCAGCACCACCTTGTCCTGCAGATCGGTCCTCATGAAGCCACCTTGGTCGTCGGGGGCCGGCCGCCGATGCTCTGTGCGTGCCGGAAGAAGTTCTCCGGGTCGTACGCCCGCTTCACCTCCAGCAGCCGGGCGCGGTTCTCGCCGAAGCAGTCGGTCTCCCAGTCCTCGCTCACCCGGGAACTGGGGAAGTTGATGTACGAGCCGCAGGCGAGCGGGGCGAGCGCCCCGGCCGCGCGGTCGGCCCAGGCGGTGAGCCGGGCCTCGGCCCCCGGGTCGGCCGCCACGTCCCGGCAGGCCATCTGATAGCCGATCAGGAAGCGGGCGTCCCGGTGCACATAGGCGGTCTGCGTCCGCGGGACCCGGTTGGCGGCGCCGCCGAGTGCGATGCACAGCAGGTACCTCTCCCGGCCCTCCCGGTCGAGCGTGGCGTCCCAGGCGTCGAGCAGCGCCGCCGACTGGGCGCGGGTGGCGGCCCGTGCGGTCAGCCGGTAGCTCTGCCGGGTGTACGGATGGCGGTGTCCCTCGGCCTCGGGGCCCGAACCGGTGCGGTGGCACTGCGCCACGGTCTTCGAACCGCACAGTGCCTCGTGCATCACGTCGGCGTACACGCCCCGGGGCCCCACGGTCCGGCTCAGCGGCTTGGCCGCGGCACGCTCCGCGAGGGCGTCCAGCTCGGCGGCGAGCTGCTCGGTCGGGCCCAGGTGCACGCCCCACACCCGGACCACCGGACGGCCGCCGGGACCGAACATGCCGGGCAGCACGACCAGGGAGGTGCCGAGTTCGTCGGGGCCCTCGACGCACCACTCCTGCCAGGCGGTGAGGACGTCCACGGCGTCCTCGTACGCCCAGAGCGTCTCGAAGCCGGTCATCACCGGGGCGTCGACGGGACGCACCGCGAACTCCGTGACGACGCCGAAGCTGCCGCCACCGCCGCCACGCAGCGCCCAGTACAGATCCGGTTCCTCGGTCGCGGAGCAGCGCACGGTGCGGCCGTCGGCCAGCACCACGCGGGCCGCGGCGATCCGGTCGCTGGCCACCCCGAACTTCCGTGTCTGCCAGCCGATTCCGCCACCGGTCAGGAAGCCGCCGGCGCTCACGGTGGGAAAGGTGCCGGTGACGATCTGGCGGCGCTGCGGCTTCAGCGCGTCCAGCGCGTCCAGCGACTGCGTGCCCGCCCCCAGCCGGACGAGGGGGCCGTCGGCCAGGGCGTGGTTCATCCGGGACAGGTCCACGACCAGGCCCTCGCCGGTCGACCAGCCGTTCATGCTGTGGCCGTTGCCCCGCACGTGCACCCGCAGCCCGTGCTCGCGCGCGTGCCGCAGGCAGGCCACGACGTCGTCCTCCGACTCGCAGTACGCGACGGCGTGCGGCCGGACCGTGTCGTACTCGGTGTTCTGCAGCTGCCTGGCCAGTGGGAAGCCCGGGTCGGCGGGTTCCACCAGCTCCCCCCTCAGACGGTCGCGCAGCATCAGTCGTCGACGCCGAACTTCTCGGCGGTCACCTTGGACCCGGAGTGGCCGCGCAGCTCGGTGCCCTGCGGGTCGAAGAACTGGGCACCGCCCGTCCCCTGCCAGGCGGTGGCGGAGACGAACTCGCCCTCGACCCGGACGTGGGCCTCGCCGACGTGGTTGCCCTCGGGGTCGGCCGCGAGGATGTGGAAGCCGTACTCGAAGGTGTCCGGGCCGGTGGAGCGCCAGGTGCCCAGGCCGATGTTCTTGGTGTTCAGCTGGGTCGAGACGACCCCGCCGTCGGCCGAGAAGGAGACCAGCCCGGGGACCGCCTTGCCGTCGTCGTCCAGCTGAGTGGTCCAGGTGCCGACCAGACGCTCGTCGCTCATCACAACTCTCCTCGGAAGGGTCGCGGGGTGGGTGTCGTCGTCAGGCTTTCGGGCGTGTCTGGAACGGCGCTCGAGCCTGCCTGTAGGAGGCGCCGGAGCTCCTCGGTGCCGTCGTCGCAGAACCACGGCAGGGGCGGGGAGCCGAGCTCGGGGTGCCAGAAGGTGGCCACGTGCATGCTGCCGAGCGCGGTCAGCGCCCGCAGCGCGGGCCGCAGGAGGTGGCGGACCAGCGCCCGCCGCACGGGCGAGGTGGTGTACACGCGGGGGGACACATCGTTCCCTTCGGTTGCGGTGCGCGGTGGAGAGACTCGTGCGCGGTGTGCGGTGCGCCGGGGCGCGGTGCGCGGCGCGTCGGTGCGCGGTGCGCCGCGGCGGGAGGCGACGCGACGGTTCAGCGGGCGCAGACGGCCATTTCCAGGCCGGCGCCGAACGGGAGGGGCAGCGAGACGTAGCCGCCGCCGGGCAGGCGCAGGTGGGTGAGGAACTCCGCGCAGCGCCGGGCGACCTGACGCACTCCGCAGGCCACGACCACGGCCCCCGGCAGCATCCGGGGTTCCAGCAGCCTCAGCAGCGGAAGGTACGACTCCGGCCGGCCGTCGAGCAGCAGCAGGTCGACCGGTCCGGGCACGCCGGGCAGCGTCCGCTCGGGGCTGCCCGCCCGCACCTCGGCGTACCGTCCGAGTCCCGCCGCCTCGATCGCCGCGGCCGCCGCGGCCGCCCGCGCGCCCTCCGGCTCGCAGCACACGACCCGGCCGCGCCCGTTCTCGCTCAGCGCCTGGGCGAGCCGGACGACGGTCGACTCGTGTGAGCAGCCCGCCTGGAGCACCGTGAGCGGTCCGGTGGCCAGCACCAGCTGGCGGAGCAGGGTTCCCACGGCGGCCTGGGCGCCCTGCGGGGGCGCCGGCGCGGTCTCCGGGAGGTGGTCGACGGACGATGTGGTGTTGGGCATGCGCAACTCCCCCGTGCAGAGTGTCGAGAGACCGGCGACGGTCCCTCCTGGCCCGTGGAACCTCTCGGCCGAGCGTTACAGACCGGGCCCCGCCGGGCCACGGCCGTGGACGGCCCCCCGAGCGAGACTCCAGCCGTCCTCCACCCCGCGCGCCCACGGCTCGCCCGCTGAGCGCGTCGCTTCCCAGGGGGGTTCGTTTGGATCAGCCCGGGTCCGCGACGCCCGGCACGGCACCTCGCCGCACGTTGTCGGACCACCCGGGTACGTCCGGTACGCGGGCGGTCCTCCGCCCTGCGACGCTCCCCCACAGCCTCAACGGCGGGGGAGGTGCCCCCAGCACCGGACGCCGCGGCCTGATCCGACCTGGTCCGAACGCCCCCCTAGACTTGAGGGGTGGCCCGGCCCAACGAGGAGGTCGAGGCGCTCCTCCAGGAGTACGCGGACCTCGTCGCGATCACGGGAGGCGACGCCTTCAAGGTGCGCGCCTACGAGAAGGCCGCGCGCGCGATCGGCGGGTACCCCGTCGACATCTCCCATCTGGACGCGCACGGGCTGCGGGAGATCCCCAGCGTCGGCCGGTCGATCGCCGACAAGGTGCTCGAGTACCTGCGCACCGGCAGCGTCGCCGTGGTCGAGGAACGCCGGGCGAAGATCCCGGCCGGGGTGCGGGAACTGATCACCGTCCCCACGCTCGGCCCGAAGAAGGCGCTGCGGCTCCACCAGGACCTGCACATCTCCTCGGTGGACGAACTCGCCGCGGCGATCGCCTCGGACGCGCTGCGCGACCTGAAGGGCTTCGGCGCGAAGACCCAGGAGAACATCCTGCACGGCATCGAACTGCTGCGGCGGACCGGGGACCGCATCCCCCTGCACGTCGCCCTGGACACCGCCGAGGAGATCGTCGGCGAGCTGTCCCGGGTCACCGGGTGCCGCCGCTGCGCGTACGCCGGCTCGCTGCGCCGGATGAAGGAGACCGTCGGCGACATCGACGTGCTCGTCGCCGCGCGCGCGTCCACCCCGTTCATGGACGCCCTCACCGCGCTTCCGGTGACCGCCGAGGTGATCGCGCACGGCCAGAAGAAGACGTCGGTGCGCACCTCCCGGGGCGTCCAGGTCGACCTGCGCGTGCTGCCGCCGGCCTCATGGGGCGCGGGCCTGCAGTACTTCACCGGCTCCAAGGCGCACAACATCCGTACTCGCACCCTCGCCGTCCGCCAGGGCCTGAAGCTCTCCGAGTACGGCCTGTTCGACGTGGAGAGCGGGGAGTCGGTCGCCTCCCGCACGGAGGAGGAGGTCTACGCCCGGCTCGGCCTGCCGTGGATCCCGCCCACGCTGCGCGAGGACCGCGGGGAGATCGAGGCCGCCCAGCGGGGCGAGCTGCCCGAGGTGGTGACCGAGCGCGGCATCCGCGGGGACCTGCACACCCACACCGACCTCACCGACGGGCTCGCACCACTGGAGACCATGGTCGCGGCCGCCGCCGAACGCGGTTACGCCTACTACGCGGTCACCGACCACGCGCCGCGCCTGTACATGCAGCGCATGACCGACGAGAAGATCCTCGCCCAGCGGGAACGGCTGCGGGCCCTGGACGGCACCCACCACGGGATGCGGCTGCTGCACGGCACGGAGCTCAACATCGGTCCCGACGGCGAGCTGGACTGGCCCGACGACTTCCTGGCCGGCTTCGACCTCTGTGTGGCGTCCCTGCACTCCCACTTCGACCTGGACCGCAAGGCGATGACCGAGCGGCTGGTGCGGGCCTGCGAGAACCCGCACGTGCACGTCCTCGGCCATCCGACGACCCGGCTGATCGGCCGCCGGGCGGGCGTCGACGCCGACTGGGACGAGGTGTTCGACGCGTGCGCCCGCTCCGGCACCGCGCTGGAGGTCAACGCCCAGCCCGACCGCCTCGACCTGGGCGACGAGGACATCCTGCGGGCCAGGCGGTACGGCGTGAAGTTCGCCGTCGACACCGACGCCCACTCCGTTCCGCAGCTGGGGTACCTGCGTTACGGCGTGGGCACGGCGCAGCGCGGCTGGCTCACCCCGGACGACGTCGTCAACGCCTGGCCGCTGAGCCGGCTGCGGCGGTTCCTGCGCGGGAGCGGGCGGTCCTGAGCGCCGCCGGGTGTCCCGGCCCCGCGGCGGCTCCGCCCCGCCGCCCTCGCGGGCCGGCGTCCTCGCGTCCCGCCGCTACGGCGCCGCGCCGGCCGGTACGGACCCGAGCGTGAGGGTGCCGTCGTCCCCGAGGCCGACCCGGGTACCGAGGTCGCGGCCGCACCGGTCGAGGACGGTGCGCAGCCATGCGGTGTCCTCGGCGGACGCGTGTTCGAGGCGCATCCGGCGCGCCTGGAGGGGCACCATCCGCAGACCGGTCAGCCGTCCGGTGCCGGACTCGACCGACACCAGGTACAGCAGCCGCAGGTCGTCACGGTAGCGCTCGTAGCCGCCGATGCCCTCGTAGTCGTCGACGAGGTCGCCGCAGCCGTACAGGACGAGCCTGCCCCGGTAGAGCTCCAGGGGGCGCGGGTGGTGCGAGGAGTGCCCGTGGACGACGGCCGCACCGGCGTCGACGAGCGCGTGGGCGAAGCGGACCTCGTCGCGGGCGAGCGCGTAGCCCCAGTTGGAGCCCCAGTGGACCGAGGCGACCACGAGGTCGCCTGGCCGCTCGATCTGCCGCAGGCGGTCGGCGAAGCCTGCCGCGGCCTCGGCCGTCGGCGCGGCGACGAGATCGACCCCGGCCTGCTCGCCGGTGGCGGCCCAGCCGTGCGGGATCCCGCTGGACGGCATGCCGAAGGAGAAGACCAGCACCCGCCCGCCCGCCTCCAGCGGGACGATCGCCGGCTGCCGCGCCGCGACGAGGTCACGGCCCGCCCCCGCCGTGCGCAGCCCCGCCGCGGCCAGCGTCTCCAGCGTCTCCAGGAGGCCGAGCGGGCCGAAGTCGAGCACGTGGTTGTTGGCCAGCGTGCACACGTCGGGGCGGGCCGTCGCCAGGCAGGGCAGGTTGTCGGGGTGCATGCGGTAGTGGACGGCCTTGCCGGGTGCGAAGTCCCCGTCCCGGGTCACGGCGGTCTCCAGGTTGACCACCCGTACGTCCGGGGCGACACGGTCCAGGACGGCCAGCGCCTCACCCCAGGGCCAGGAGAAGTCCACCGGCCGGGGGATCGGGCCGTTCACGGCCTCCGCCAGGCGGACGTAGTCGCGGGCGTCGTGCAGGTAGTCCTCCCGCAGGACGGGAGCACCGGGGTGCGGGAGGATCTGGTCGACGCCGCGGCCGAGCATGACGTCACCTGCGAGGAAGAGGGTGACCGTGCCCTGCTTCATGCTTCCAAGCTAACAAGCCGCGGGCCGCCGGGCGTGGCGGGCTGCCGTCCCGGGAGTCCGGGGACCTTCGGCCCTCCACATCCCACCGGAGGACGACAAGCCTGGAGAGGCGACACCTTCCGGAACAGGAGGCTGCCATGAAACCAGCGGCACCACAGCGCGCTCCGGAGATTCAGGTGGAGGCCCGGGGAGGGGCACCGCGGTCCGCCGTGGAGTACGCGCAGGAAAAGGTGGGGGCGGTCCTCGGACACACCCGGGAACCCATTCTGTACGCCCGGGTCAGACTGACTTTGATGGAGAATCCCGCCCTGGAACGGCCGGCGCTGGCCCAGGTCAACGCGGACGTCAACGGGCGCCAGGCGCGGGCCCACGTCGCCGCCACGACCCTCACGGAGGCGGTCGACCGGCTCCAGGACCGGCTCGCCGAACGGCTGGAGCGGCTGGAGCGGCACTGGGAGGCCCGGCGCGGCCGGACATCGGCCGTGGAGCCGCACGAGTGGCGGCACGGCGACGAGCCCACCCAGCGCCCCGACCACTTCCCGCGCCCGCCCGAGGAACGGCGGGTCGTGCGGCACAAGTCCTTCTCGCTGGACCGGGAGACGCCGGACGAGGCCGCGTTCGAGATGGAGACGATGGACTACGACTTCCAGTTGTTCACCGACCTGTCCAGCGGCGAGGACAGCGTGCTGTACCGGGGCGGCCCGACCGGCTACCGGCTGGCCGCCGTACGTCCTCCCGCCGCTCCGCCGGGCGACGCGGCCGTACCGCTGACCGTCAGTGAACAGCCCGCCCCCCGGCTGACGGTGGACGAGGCCAAGCAGCGGCTCGACGCCGCCGGGTTCCCCTTCGTCTTCTTCAGCGACACCACGACGGGACGCGGAAACGTCCTGTACCACCGCTACGACGGCCATTACGGCCTGATCACCCCCGCCGATTAGCCCCGCCCGGTCGGCCAAGACCCAGAAAGAAGGCCCGACATGACGCCGAACCAGTCCGGCGAGACGGACACCGAGGCCCGCCCCGCCCCTGCCGCCGCGCAGACCGCCAAGAGCCCGGAGGAGCGGCTGAGTCAGCTGGAGTCCCAGGTGGCGACCCTGGCCGGCGCCGTCCGGGCGCTCGCCCGGGGCCTGGAGAGCGTCCCCTCCCAGGACACCCCGCCGGAGGAGGCGGCCAAGGGCGCCCGCCTGGCCCACGAACTCCTGCTCTCCCAGGGGCTGTAGCCCCGCTCACCGGGCACGCGGCCCCGGCACCCGGCACCTCGTCCCGCGCGTTCTCGGCACGGGGCGAGGTGCCGGGTGCCGGGGCCGCCGCCCGTGGGCCGGGGGCCGGGGGCCGTCAAGCGGCCGGAGCGCCCGGCACACGGCCAGGGGGCGTCAAGCGGCCGGGGCGCCCGGCACACGGCCGGGGGGCGTCACACGTGGGCCGGGGCCATGTGGTCGGTGAACCAGTCGCGGGCCAGTTCGGTGACCGCCTCCAGGGTGCCGGGCTCCTCGAACAGGTGGGTGGCGCCGGGGACGACCGCGAGCCGGTTCTCGCAGCGCAGCAGGGCCTGTGCCTGCCGGTTGAGCTCGAGCACGGTCAGGTCGGCGCTGCCGACGATGAGCAGCGTGGGCGCGGTCACCGCGCTCAGACGCGGCCCCGCCAGGTCGGGCCGGCCGCCGCGGGAGACGACCGCGGCGGGACGCGCGTCCGGTTCCGCGGCGGCCCACAGGGCGGCGGCCGCGCCGGTGCTGGCGCCGAAGTAGCCGACGGCGAGTCCCTCGGCGTCGGGCTCCTCGCGCAGCCAGGCGGTGGCGCCGACCAACCGCTCGGCCAGCAGATCGATGTCGAAAACGTTGGCCCGGTCGCGCTCCTCGGCCTCGGTGAGCAGGTCGAACAGCAGGGTGCCGAGTCCGGCCCGGTTCAGCCCCGAGGCCACGAACCGGTTCCGCGGGCTGTGCCGGCTGCTGCCGCTGCCGTGCGCGAAGATGACGACGCCGGTCGCGCCCGCGGGCACGGTGAGCCGCCCGCTTACCCGCACGGCGCCGGCCGTGATCTCCACCTCCCGGTCCACCTGCCCGGCGGCCGCGTCGGACCGGGCCGCCACCCGCCGGAGGACGGCGGTGACCTCCTCGTCCTCGACCTGGGTGAAGTCGTCGTAGAACTGGCCGATGGCGTAGAAGCCCCGGGGGGTGTCCACGCAGACCAGTTCGTCGGCCTCCCCGGCCAGCCGCACGGTCCAGTCCCGCGGCGCGACGGGCACCGCGAGCACGATGTGCGCCGCGCCCCGGGCCCGGGCGATCCGGCAGGCAACCCGCGCGGTCGACCCGGTGGCCACACCGTCGTCGACCACCACGACGGTCCGCCCGGCGACGCTGACCGGCGCGCGCTCCCCCCGGTACCGCGCGGCCCGCCGCTCCAGCACGTCGCGCTCGCGCTCCTCGACCAGCGCCAGGTCGGCCGGCGAGACACCGGTCTCGCGCACCACCTGGTCGTTGATCACGCGCACGCCGTCCTCGCCGATCGCGCCCATCCCCAGCTCGGGCTGGTAGGGCACGCCCAGCTTCCGCACCAGGCAGACGTCCAGGGGCGCGTCGAGCGCGGCGGCGACCTCGGCGGCCACCGGCACGCCTCCCCGGGGCAGCCCCAGCACCACGATGTCCTGGCCCCTCAGGTATTCGAGGCGGGCGCCCAGCCGCCTTCCCGCTTCCAGACGATCCGTGAACAGCACGGTGCAGCTCCTTCGTTCCCTGGGCGACCGTCACGGCCCGGGCGGCGACGCTCCCCCGGCGACGTCATTCCCTGGGCGACCACAGGGGCATGGGAGGGGTCGCCTCGGGCGCTCCCACCGCCTTGATGTCGCCCGCGGCGGCGCGCAGCAGCCGGCGGCCCAGCGCGATCAGGGCGCGCCCGGCGGCGAGTTCGTCGCCGATCTCGGGCACCGCCCGGTCATAGGGGTTCCGGCGCGCCTCCGCGCGGCTCTCCAGCACGTTGTCCCCGGTGTCCAGAATGATCCGGGCCGTGGTGTCCGGATCGTGCTCGGACAGGTACAGGTTCAGCCGCCACTCCTTGACGGACGCGGGCCGGCTGCCGTCGGTTCGAGTCATCGTCCGTCTCTCCTCACTCCGGTGCGAAGCAGGGGACCCAGGGGCGGCGACGGAACACGGGTGCGACACCCCCTTCCACTGTGCATCCGACCCGCGTGCGCCGCACGGGCAGAATGGGCCCATGACCACGCGTTCCTGCCCCTGCGGACTCCCCCGTCCCTACGACGCCTGCTGCGGCCGCCACCACACGGGCGCCGTCGCCGCGCCGACCGCCGAGGCGCTGATGCGGTCGCGCTACACGGCCTTCGTGCGGCAGGACGCCGGCTATCTGCTGCGGACGTGGCATCCGCGGACGCGGCCCGCGCGGATCGACTTCGACCCGCCGATGCGGTGGACCGGTCTGGAGATCCTCGGCACCACGGACGGTTCCGCGTTCCACTCCGCCGGGACCGTCACGTTCCGTGCCTCCTACCGCGGGGGCGCGCTGCACGAGCGCAGCCGCTTCGAGCGGGTGGACGGGGCGTGGACGTACGTGGACGGGGACTTCCTGGACTGACGTCCAGGGCTCCCCAGGCCCCCGTGCGCTACGGCGCCAGGATGTCCAGCTCCTGCAGCGCGCCCTCGGTGATCTCGCGGGTCAGCTGCTCGGCGCGGGCCGCGTCCCTGGCCCGTACCGCCTCGGCGACCCGCACATGGAGGGTGACGGCGGCCGGGTCGGGGTCCTCGAACATGACCTCGTGGTGGGTGCGCCCGGCCAGCACCTCGGCGACGACGTCACCGAGGCGGGCGAACATCTCGTTGCCGGAGGCGGTCAGGATCACGCGGTGGAAGGCGATGTCGTGGACCAGATACCCCTCCAGCCGGTGGCCGCGTGAGTTGGCCACCATGCCGAGCGCGCACTCGGTGAGTTCGGCGCACTGCTCGGACGTGGCGTGCTTCGCCGCGAGGCCCGCGGCGACCGGCTCGACGGCCGAGCGCAGCACGGTCAGCGAGCGCAGTTGCCGCGGGCGGTCGGCGCCCGCCAGACGCCAGCGGATGACCTGGGGGTCGTAGACGTTCCACTCGGACCTGGGCCGCACGGTCACGCCGACGCGGCGGCGCGACTCGACCAGGTGCATGGACTCCAGCACCCGGACCGCCTCGCGCATGACGGAGCGGGAGACGTCGAAGCGCTGGGCCAGCTCGTCGGTGCGCAGCACGCTGCCCGGCGGGTACTCCCCCGCGGTGATCGCGGGGCCGAGGGTGTCCAGTACATGGCCGTGCAGCCCCCGGCCCGGTGTGCTCATGCACTCAGCGTACGGGGTGGATCACGGACTCAAAAAGTCAGACTTATTTGTCACAGACTCTTGAATTCGTCGTACCTAATCGGTTTCAGTTGCGTCGACATCACGTGTCGACGAAGACAGCGAGGCAGCAATGAGTACCCCCCGAGTCGTCGTGGTCATGGGGGTCGCAGGCACCGGCAAGACCACCATCGGTCCCCTGCTCGCGGCCCGGCTCGGCGTCCCGTACGCCGAGGGCGACGACTTCCACCCCCAGGCCAACATCGCCAAGATGACGGCCGGCACTCCGCTCACCGACGACGACCGCTGGCCGTGGCTCGACGCCATCGGCGCCTGGGCGCACGGACGGGCGGGGCTCGGCGGGGTGGTCAGCAGCTCGGCGCTGAAGCGGGCCTACCGCGACCGGCTGCGGGCCGCGGCTCCCGGCATCGTCTTCGTGCACCTCACGGGCGACCGCACGCTCATCGAGGACCGGATGGCACACCGGCAGGGGCACTTCATGCCCACCGCACTGCTGGACTCCCAGTTCGCCGCGCTCCAGCCGCTGGAGCGGGACGAGACCGGGGTGGAGGTGGACGTCTCGGGCAGCCCCGAGGAGATCACCGCCCGCGCCGTGGACGCGCTGCACGGCCTCGGCCGTCCCGCCCCCCGGACCCCGTAGGAACCGGCCCTCGCCGGAAGCAGCCCTCTCCCCACGGACGCGGCCCCTGCGGCCGTCTTCCGAGGGCGCGGGCCCGTAGGACCCTCCCCAACCCGAAACCGAGAGTTCCTCTCCTCATCCAAGGGAACACCGTGACCAGACTCAGCGTCGAGATGCTGGCAGCGGACGCCGTCCAGCCGATCACCTCGGCCGGCCACGCCCAGCTGGGCATCGCCGTACTGGCGGGCATCGCCGTCATCGTCGTCCTCATCACCCAGTTCAAACTGCACGCCTTCCTGGCGCTGACCATCGGGTCGCTGGCGCTCGGAGCGATCGCCGGGGCGCCGCTCGACAAGGCCATCCTCAGCTTCACCACCGGCCTCGGCACCACGGTCGCCGGCGTCGGTGTCCTGATCGCCCTCGGCGCGATCCTCGGCAAGATGCTCGCCGACTCCGGCGGCGCCGACGAGATCGTCGACACCATCCTCGCGAAGGCCGGCGGCCGCGCCATGCCGTGGGCGATGGTGCTGATCGCCTCGGTGATCGGCCTGCCGCTGTTCTTCGAGGTCGGCATCGTGCTGCTGATCCCGGTCGTGCTGATGGTCGCCAAGCGCGGCAACTACTCCCTCATGCGCATCGGCATCCCGGCGCTGGCCGGCCTGTCCGTGATGCACGGCCTGATCCCGCCGCACCCCGGCCCGCTGGTCGCGATCGACGCGGTCAAGGCCAACCTCGGTGTGACGCTGGCGCTCGGCATCCTCGTCGCCGTTCCCACGGTGATCATCGCCGGTCCGCTGTTCTCGCGCTTCGCGGCCCGCTGGGTGGACGTCCCGGCCCCCGACCGCATGATCCCGCAGCGCCCCTCCGAGGAGCTGGAGCGCCGCCCCGGCTTCGGCGCCACGCTGACGACCGTCCTGCTCCCGGTCGTGCTGATGCTCGCCAAGGCCCTGGTCGACATCGTCGTGGACGACCCGGCCAACACCACGCAGCGCGTCTTCGACGTGGTCGGGTCCCCGCTGATCGCCCTGCTCGCCGCCGTGCTGCTCGGCATCTTCACGCTGCTCCGGCCGGCCGGGTTCGGCAAGGAACGGATATCGGGTCTCGTCGAGAAGGGCCTCGCGCCCATCGCCGGCATCCTGCTCATCGTCGGCGCGGGCGGCGGCTTCAAGCAGACGCTGATCGACTGCGGTGTGGGCCAGATGATCCTGGACGTGTCCAAGGACTGGTCGATCCCGGCGCTGCTGCTGGGCTGGCTGATCGCGGTGGCGATCCGGCTCGCCACCGGTTCGGCGACCGTGGCGACCGTCTCGGCGGCCGGCCTGGTCGCGCCGCTGGCGGCCGACATGTCCACCACGCACGCCGCCCTGCTGGTCCTCGCGATCGGCGCCGGCTCGCTGTTCTTCAGCCACGTCAACGACGCCGGCTTCTGGCTGGTGAAGGAGTACTTCGGGCTGAGCGTCGGCCAGACGATCAAGACCTGGTCGGTGATGGAGACCGTCATCTCGGTGGTCGCCGGCGGTCTGGTCCTGCTGCTGTCCCTGATCATCTAGGGCTGGGTACGGCGGCCCTGCGAAGGCTCGGTACGGCTGTCATGCGGAGCTGGGCGGCGGCGCCTCATCCACGACGGTGAGGCGCCGCCGCCTTGTCGCACCGTCCTCCGGCGCCCGGGCAGTGTCACGGCCTCCACAGCGGGTGTTCGCTCTCCGCCCACTCCCGGCTCACCGAGCCGGTGCGCAGGCCGCGCCGGGCCTCCGGGTCGCCGAGGGCCATGCCGATGTGGCCGGCCAGCACGATGCCGATGGTCAGGGCCAGCCAGTCGTGCACGAAGGTGGCGCTGGTGCGCCACATCAGCGGGGTGAGGTGGGTGAACCACATCAGCAGGCCCGTGCCCAGCATCACCAGCGCGGCCCCGGCGATCCAGGCGGCGTAGATCTTCTGCCCGGCGTTGAACTTGCCCGCCGGGCGGGAGGCGGGGCGCCGGTCGCGGCGCAGCGCGGCCCGCAGCCAGATCCGGTCGTGCGGGCCGAAGCGGTCGAGGAGCCGCAGGTCGGCGCGGAAGGCGCGGGAGGCCAGGCCCAGCAGGACCGGCACCGGCAGCGCCAGCCCGGCCCACTCGTGGAGGCGGACCACCAGCTCGCGCCGGCCGACGAGTTCGGCGAGCTGCGGCACGTAGAGGCAGGCCGCCGTCGCCACGCACACCCCCATCAGCGCGGCGGTGCTCCGGTGCGCCCACCGCTGGGCCGGGCCGAAGCGGTGGACGTCCGCGTCCGGCGGGGCGGGGGTCTCAGCTCGTAGGCTCATCGTCGCGTCCGTTCGACCGGCCGACCCAGGCGTCGACGTCGTAGCCCCGCTCCTCCCAGTAGCCCGGCCGGACCTCGTCGGTGACGGTGATGCCGGAGAGCCACTTGGCGGACTTGTAGAAGTACATGGGGGCGACGTACAGGCGGACCGGGCCGCCGTGGTCGTGGCCGAGGTCCTTGTCCCGCATCCGCAGCGCGACCAGGACGTCGGCGCGGCGGGCCTGGTCGAGGGTGAGGCTCTCCGAGTAGGCGCCGTCGAAGCAGGTGAGGCGCACCGCCCGCGCCGAGGAGCGCACACCGGCCGCGTCCAGCAGCCGGGACAGCCGCACCCCTTCGAAGGGGGTGCCGGGCACTCGCCAGCCGGTCACGCACTGCACGTCGCGCACCACGCGGGTCTGCGGCAGGGCCCGCAGCTCCGCCAGCGTGTACGTGGCCGGGTGGTCGACCAGGCCGTCGACGGTCAGCCGGTAGTCGGCCGGGCCGCGGTGCGGGACGGAGGCGGCGACCGAGTAGTAGCGGAAGCCGCCGCCGTTGGGCAGCAGGCCGGTCAGGCCGGTGGGGTCCTTGTCGGAGGCGGCGCCGAGCACGGCCTCCAGGCCGCGCTGCAGGGTGGGTGCGGTGAGCACGCCGAGGGCGCCGAGGCCGAGGGTGCCGAGCAGGACGCGGCGGCCGATGGGCCGGCCCCGCTCCTCGGATGGTCCGGAGTTCACCCCTTCATTCGAGCACCCGCGGTCCCCTTGCGGCCAGGGATCACGGGGACTCGTCAGACTTCCGTCATCACTCTCGCGTGACCGGCGGCGGGACCGGTCCCGCGCCGTCTCCCGTACGCAGGGCCGGTCCCGCGCCGTCCCCCGGGAGACATTCCTTGGAGGCCGCCTCGGCCGCCTTCTCGAGCTGGAACGCCTCGTTGCCGAGTCCGATACGGGCGTGCGCCCGCGGTCTGCGGGAGCGCAGGACGGCTCCCTGGACGAGCCCGGCCACCAGGGCGAGGCCGATGATGCCGGGCAGCACCACGCTGAGGGAGGAGTCGGGGCCGACGCCGACCAGGATGTCGAAGTCCTTCACCGTGTAGACGGCGATCACCAGCAGCGCCAGGCCCGCCAGCGCCGAGGTGACCAGCCGCCAGGCCTGCGCGGCGACGGCGCCGCGCCGCGCGAAGAAGACGATCACCGACAGACAGGCCGCGGCCATCAGGACGATCACGCCGAGGGCGCCGACGTTGCCGAACCAGGTGAACAGGTGCAGCACGGGCGCGGTCGGGTCGCCGGCCGGCCCGTCGTCGAGGAGCGCGAACGCCGCCACGACCACCAGCGAGACCGCGGTCTGGGAGAGCGACCCGGTCGCGGGCGCCCCGCTGGCGGTGGAGGTGCGGCCGAAGGCCGCGGGCAGCAGGCCCTCGCGGCCCATGGCGAAGGCGTACCGGGCGACGACGTTGTGGAAGCTGAGCATGGCCGCGAACATGCCGGTGACGAACAGCACGTGCAGGACGTCGGTGAAGGTGGTGCCGAGCCGTGACTCGGTCAGCGCGAACAGCAGCCCGGCGCTCTCCTTGCGCGCCGCGCCGACGATCGCCGAGGGCCCCGCGGCGACGGTGAGCGCCCAGGAGCTGAACGCGAAGAAGACGGCGACGCCGGCGACCGCCAGGAACATCACCCGGGGCACCAGGATGTGCGGGCGGCTGGTCTCCTCCGCGTACACCGGGGCCTGCTCGAAGCCGAGGAAGGCCGCGATGCAGAAGCACAGCGCGGTGCCGATGCCCGCGCCGCCGAGCGTGTCCGGATTGAAGGCGTGCAGGGACAGGCCCTCCCTGGCGGGGTCGGCGACCGCGGCCACGTCGAAGATCACGACCAGCGCCACCTCGACGACCAGCAGCACGCCGAGCACGCGCGCGTTGACGTCGATCTTGAGCCAGCCGAGCGCGCCCACGACGGCGACGGCCGCGAGGGCGGGGATCCACCAGGCGACCGTGACGTCGGCGTAGGTGGTGAGGAGGTTGGACACCTCGAAGCCGAAGAGGCCGTAGATGCCGACCTGGAGGGCGTTGTAGGCGACGAGGGCGACCAGCGCCGCGCTCGCCCCGGCCGTCCCGCCGAGCCCCCGGGAGATGTACGCGTAGAAGGCGCCCGCGTTGTGCACGTGGCGGCTCATCTCCGCGTATCCGACGCCGAAGAGGACGAGGACCGCGCCTAGGGCGACGAAGAGCAGCGGCTGGCCGACGATGCCCATCACCGCGAATGTAGTGGGCATGACACCCGCGACCACCATGAGGGGGGCGGTCGCGGCGAGCACGGAGAGCAGCAGGCCGCCCGTGCCGAGGCGGCCGGCGCGCAGGGCGCGCTCCTGCCCCTTGAAGGTGCTGATGCCGCCGCCGTCCGCGGTGGGTCTGCTCGTGTGCGAACTGCCCGTCGTCATCGGGGTGGTCCTTTCGGGCTCGGGTTCCGGGGGCTTTCCGTCGTGCGGGTGCGTACAGGTACGTACGTGCGTACAGGTCTCACGCCGCGCCGAGCGCGGCGGCGCGGGCGGCGCGGAAGGCGGTGAACGGGTCCCGGTCGGGGTACGACCAGGGCGCCGGGGTGCCGTGCTCCCCGATGCGGTGGAAGAGGGCGGCGGCCTCGGCGCCCCGGCCCTCGCAGTACTTGGCGTGGGCGAGGAAGTTCAGATCGACCAGGCGCCGCGGATGACCCTCCTGCTCCCACTCCAGCCACCAGTCGAAGGCGGCCTTCAGCACCTGCCGGGCACGGCGGCCCGCCCAGTGCCCGGAGGCGGCCGGGTCGGCGGGCTCGTGCCCGGCGGTGGCCAGCACGCGGTACCGCTCGGCGTGCGCGACCACCGGCAGGACGGCGAGCGGCGAGTCGGCCGGCGCCTGCTCGGCGGCCCAGGCGGCGAAGTCGTAGACCTCGTGCAGCGGGTCCGGGCCCGCCCCGGCGTGGCGCTCGGCGAACCGGGCCACCATCAGGTGGTGCGCGTGGTGGTGGTCGGGGTGCCGTCGGCGGACCTCCTCGAAGAGGCGGACCGCCTCCCGCGCGCCGCCCGGCCCCCGCTCCAGCAGGAGCAGCCCGAGCCACGGGGTGGGGTCGGCGGGCGCGAGCGCGGCCGCGGCCCGGCAGGCCTCGCGGGCGGCCTCGGGCTTCTCCTTGCCGCGCAGGGCGCGCTGCACCAGGGCGGCGCCGAGCAGCACCGAGGCGTCGGCGGACTCCGGTTCGGCGAGCAGCCAGTCGCGGGTCCAGGCAACGGTGTGGGACTCCTGGGCGAGGACGGTGACGCGGTGCCCGCGGCGGTCCCAGTCGTCGCCGGTGTGGACGAGCAGCGAGCGGACCGCCTGCCAGCGCCCCTGCGCCAGCGCGGTGCGCGCGGTGGCGAGCGGGGCGTCGTCGAGAGCGGCGTCGAAGGCCTGCGCCGCACGCCTGCGGCCGCGGCCGAGCGGAGGCGGGGGTGGTGGGGGCACCGCGGCACTTCCTCACACGCTCTTCGTTCCGTGGCGCGGCTCCCGCGCCACGGCCGGGCCGCCGGTCATCGGCCCGCCACCGACTGATCACGGACAGCAAACCCGCGGCCCATACGTGGCGTCAAGGCCCGCCCGGGCGTTACACGCGTCAACTGACCGAAAACGAACGGGACTTGGAGCGAGGCCGACGGTGCCTCCCACCCGCCCGGCCGGCGCCCGCGGGTCCCACCTGTGGCGTACGCCATGGCGCGGCCGGTCCCGGGCGTCCCACCATGGCCGTACGGCCGTACCGTCGCCCCGGTCCGCGGGGCGTCGCGGCCGGGCCGGCTGCCCGATCCGGGTGCTCCCCGGGGCGGACAGCGCCCCGGTCCCCGGGGCAGGCACCGCCCCGGGCTACAGTCGGCCCCCTACGCACCCCGTAACCCAGCCGGACGATCGAGGTACGCAGCGTGTCGGTTCTCGTTCTGACTCTCGCCGTGAGCGCCGCCTGCTGTGTGGGCCTCGGCTTCGTGCTCCAGCAGAACGCGGCCCAGCAGGCACCGCTCAGCGACTTCCTCTCCCCCCGGCTGCTCCTGGACCTGATGCGGGTGCCGCGCTGGCTGGGCGGCATCGCCCTGATGGCGGCGGGCATGGGCCTGGGCGCGGTCGCGCTGAGCCGGGGCGAGGTCTCGCTGGTCGAGCCGCTGCTGGCGACGAACCTTCTGTTCGCCCTGACCCTGTCCCGCAGACAGACCCGGCAGCCGCTCGGCCGCCAGGGCTGGACGGGCCTGGCGCTGCTGGCGGGCGGGGTGACAGCGTTCATCGTGGCGGGCCGCCCGCGCTCCGGCAGCGCGGTGACGGACCCGTTGCGCCACTGGCTGATCGTCGGCGCTCTGGTGGGCCTCGCGCTGCTGCTGACGGCGTACGCCAAACGGTCCCGGCTGAGCTGGGGGCCGGTGCTGCTGGCCACCGCCGCCGGGCTGCTCTACGGCGTGCAGGACGCGCTGACCCGGGTGAGCGGGCAGCGGTTCGCCGCGGGCGGCTGGACGGAACTGCTCACCGGCTGGCAGCCGTACGCGGTGCTGGTGCTCGGGGTGACCGGCCTGGTCCTCGTGCAGAGCGCCTTCGAGACGGCGCCGTTGCGCATGTCGCTGCCCGCGCTGACCGCGGCCCAGCCGCTGACCGGCATCGCCTGCGGGGTGGGCTTCCTCGGCGACCGGCTGCGCACCGACACCGGCGCGCTGGTCTGGGAGGCGACGGGGCTCGCGGCGATCGTGACCGGCATCGTGCTGCTCGGCCTGCACCCGGCGATGCCGTGCGGGGCGACGGCACCCTCACCCGCCCGGGGCCTGCAGCGGCGCTGACCGGCGGCCCGCCGCCGCGGCGGCCCTGCTTGGATGGGCACCATGAGCGCCGCAGAGGAGATCCTCGACATCGTCGACGAGAACGACCGCGTCATCGGGCAGTGCCCGCGGGGCGAGGTCTACGCCCGGGGGCTGCGCCACCGCTGCGTCTTCGTCGAGGCCCGGGACGCCGACGGCCGCGTCTTCGTCCACCGCCGCACCGCGACCAAACTCGTCTTCCCCTCGCACTACGACATGTTCGTCGGCGGGGTGGTCGGCGCGGGCGAGTCCTACGACGACGCCGCCCTGCGCGAGGCGGAGGAGGAACTCGGCGTGCGCGGGCTGCCCCGCCCCGAGCACCTGTTCACGTTCCTCTACGACGACGGCGACGGCCACAGCTGGTGGTCGGCCGTGTACCAGGTCCGCTGCGACCTCCCGGTGCGGCCGCAGGCCGAGGAGATCGCCTGGCACGACTTCCTGCCGGACGCGGAGGTGCGGCGCCGGCTGCACGAGGGCGAGTGGGTACCGGACGGCCTGGCCGCGTACGAACGGCTGCGGGCCCACCGGGCGGCGGGCTGAGGCCGCACGGGGCGTCCGCCCGACGGCGAACCACCGGGCGGCGGGCCGAAGCCGCACGGGGCGGCCGACCGACACCGGTCGACGGGCGGCAGGCGGACCTGCACGGGGTGGCGGACTGTCGCCGGCCCCGGGGGGACTGATGCCGCCCCGGGGGGACTGATGCCGGCCCGGCGGCCGGCAGGCGGACCTGCATATGGTGGCGGACCGACGCCGGCCCGGCCCGTCGTGCCCGGGGCGCGGCCGCTGGGTAAGGTCCGTGACGTGATCGAGCTCGTACGGAACGCCCGCCTGTGGTTCGCCCCCGGGGAGATCGCCGAGGAGGGGCACACCCCCGACTACCGCTTCTCGCTCGCGAACGAGCGCACCTTCCTCGCCTGGCTGCGCACCGCCCTCGCCCTGATCGGCGGCGGCTTCGCCGTGGACCAGTTCCTGCCGCACCTGCCCCGGGCCTGGCGCGTCGGCCTCGCGCTCGCGCTGCTGGCCGCGGGCGTGCTGTGCTCCCTGCGCTCGGTCAACCACTGGGTGCGCTGCGAGCGGGCGATGCGCCGCGGCGAGGACCTGCCGACCTCGCGCTTCCCGGCGCTGCTGGGCGTCGTCGTCGCGGTGGTCGCCGTCGCCATGGTCGTCGTCGTGCTCGCCGGCTGGGAGGGTTGAGCGTGGGCGCGGACCCGGACGCCCCGCCACGGGACCCGGGGCTCCAGCCGGAACGGACCCTGCTGGCCTGGCGGCGCACGACCCTGTCCTGCACCGTCGCCGCCGTCCTCGCGGTGCGCGCGGTGCTGCGCGGCGGCGCCACGCCGGCCACCCTCGCCGTCTGCGCCCTGGTCGGCGCGCTCTGTCTCGGCTTCCTGCTGGTGGCCCAGCACCGGATCCGCGCCCTGGACGCCACACCCGTACCCGCGGCCCTGGCGCCGCGCCACGCCACCGCCGCCGCCCTCTGCGCGGCGGCCCTGGCGCTGTGCGCGGCCGCGCTGCTCGTGTGAGGCCCGCAGGACGGCGCCGGGACCGGCGACCGACGATCCGGAGCGGAGAGAGACGATCCGGAGCGGAGAGAAAGGAACGGAGCGGGGCGGAGACGGGCAGGCCGGAGAGATCTCCGCCTATCGTGGATCCGATCACGTTGGGCTCGCGCACTGGACGACATACCGACCGGTCGGCATCATGGTCGCGTCCCGTTCGTTCCTCCGTCCGTAGGAGCAATGATGAGCCCCGACCATCCGCCCGGACTCGATCTCGACCGGCTGCGCGGCCTGCTCGACCGTGAGCGGCCCGGCCTGGCGCAGGGCCCCCTGACCGGCCGGCTGATCGAGGGGGGACGGTCGAACCTCACCTACGCGCTCTCGGACGGCACCTCGAAGTGGGTCGTGCGCCGCCCCCCGCTCGGCCATGTCCTGGCCACCGCGCACGACATGCGGCGCGAGCACCGGGTGATCAGCGCGCTGCACCCGACCGACGTGCCGGTGCCCCGCCCGGTCCTGCTGTGCGAGGACGAGGAGGTCCTCGGGGCGCCCTTCTACGTCATGGAGTTCGTCGAGGGCACGCCCTACCGCGCCGCGGACCAGCTCGCCCCGCTGGGCGCCGAGCGGACGCGGAACGCGGTGCTGTCGCTCGTCGACACCCTGGTCGAGCTGCACGCGGTGGACCCCGCCGAGGTGGGACTGGCCGACTTCGGCCGCCCCGAGGGCTTCCTGGACCGCCAGCTGCGGCGCTGGGGCAAGCAGCTGGACGCCTCCCGCAACCGCGAGCTGGCCGGCATCGACGAGCTGCACGCGGCGCTCGGCCGCGCCCTGCCCGCCTCCCCCGCCCCGGCCGTCGTGCACGGCGACTACCGGCTCGACAACGTCCTGATCGGCCCCGACGACACGATCCGGGCGATCCTCGACTGGGAGATGTCGACGCTCGGCGACCCGCTCACCGACCTGGGCCTGCTGGTGATGTACAGCGTGCCGCTGGACAGCCCGGACTCCCCGGTCGCCACCACGGCCGAGGCCCCCGGGCACCCCGACCCGGCCGAACTCGTCGAGCGGTACGCCGCGCGCTCGGGGCGCGACGTGTCCGCCGTGTCCTGGTACACGGCGTTCGCCTGGTTCAAGCTCGCCGTGATCCTGGAGGGCATCCACTACCGGTACACGCTCGGCCAGACGGTCGGCCGCGGCTTCGACCGCATCGGCGACCTGGTCCCCGTCTTCATCGAGCACGGCCTGACCACGCTCCACCAGGGCCTACAGGAGGGCTGATCGTCATGGACTTCGCGTTCGACGCACGTACCGAGGAGCTGCGCGCCCGGCTCCTCGCCTTCATGGACGAGCACGTCCACCCGGCCGAGCAGGTCGCGCACGAGCAGCGCGCCCGGCTGGCCTCGCCGTGGGACACCCCGGCGGTGGTCGAGGAGCTGAAGGCCGAGGCCCGCCGCCAGGGGCTGTGGAACCTCTTCCTGCCCGACGCCGAGTACGGTGCCGGGCTGACCAACCTCCAGTACGCCCCCCTCGCCGAGATCACCGGCCGCAGCCCGCAGCTCGCGCCCACGGCCACCAACTGCGCGGCCCCCGACACCGGCAACATGGAGGTGCTGGCGCAGTTCGGCGACGAGCGGCAGAAGAAGCAGTGGCTGGAGCCGCTGCTGGCGGGCGAGATCCGCTCGGCGTTCGCGATGACCGAGCCGGAGGTCGCCTCCTCGGACGCCACGAACGTCACCACGCGCATCGAGCGGGACGGCGACGAGTACGTCATCTCCGGCCGCAAGTGGTACATCTCCGGGGCGATGGACCCGCGCTGCGCGATCTTCATCGTGATGGGCAAGACGGACCCGGACGGCCCGGACATCCGCCGCCAGCAGTCCATGGTGCTGGTCCCCCGCGACACGCCCGGCGTCACGGTCAGGCGCGCGATGCAGGTCTTCGGCTACGAGGACCACTACCACGGGGGCCACGCCGAGGTGGTCTTCGACCAGGTGCGGGTGCCGGTGGCGAACCTGGTCGGCGAGGAGGGGGGCGGCTTCGCCATCGCCCAGGCCCGGCTCGGTCCCGGCCGGATCCACCACTGCATGCGCCTGATCGGCATGGCGGAACGGGCGATCGAGCTGATGTGCCGCCGCGCCGTCTCCCGTACCGCCTTCGGAAAGTCGCTGGCCCAGCAGGGCGTGGTGCACAACTGGATCGCGGACGCGCGGGTCACCGTCGAGCAGCTGCGGCTGCTGGTGCTCAAGACGGCCTGGCTGATGGACACGGTCGGCAACCGGGGCGCCCACACCGAGATCCAGGCCATCAAGATCGCCACGCCGCGCGCGGTGGTCGACATCATCGACCGCGCGATCCAGCTGCACGGCGCGGGCGGGGTCAGCCAGGACTTCCCGCTGGCCGAGCTCTACGCCGGCGCCCGCACCCTGATGATCGCCGACGGGCCGGACGAGGTGCACCAGCGCTCGCTGGCGCGGCGGGAGCTCAAGAAGTACCTGTGAGACGAGGAAGTACCCGCGGGACACGGGCGAGGGGCGGCCGCGCCGAGCGGCCGCCCCTGGTTCGTGTGTCCGGCCCGGCTACGGGCGCAGGGCCCGCAGCAGCAGGTCCGCCAGGTGGTCGGCGACCTCCTGCGGGCTGAGCGGTCCGTCGGGGCGGTACCAGGTGGACAGGTGGTGGACGGAGCCGAAGTGGTAGTCGACCACCAGGTCGGCCGGGGTCGCCCGGGAGAAGACGCCCGCATCCTGGCCCTCCTCGATGAGCGCACGGAAGCGTTCGTGGTAGCGCCGGCGCTCGGCGCGCACCTGCTTGTTCTTCTCGGGGCTCAGGTGGTGCATGGAGCGGAAGAAGATCGACGCGTCGTCGAGGTTGTCGATCGTGGTGACCACCACGTCGGCGGCCGCGTCCCGCACCCGCTTCTCGATCGGCTCGTCGGCGTCCGCGAAGGCGTCCAGGCGCTCCTGCTGTACGCGCAGCACACGCGCGTACACCTCGTGCAGCAGGTCGTCCTTGGACCCGAAGTAGTGGTAGAGCGCCCCCTTGGTGACGCCGGCCGCCTCGACGATCTCCTGCACCGACGTGCGGTCGTAGCCCTGCTCGGCGAAGAGCCGGGTGGCGGCGGCCAGGAGCCGCTGCGGCACGGGAGTGCCGTCCGTGTCCGTCGTTCTGGGCACTGCCGCCACCTGCCTTTCCTCGATGTCTACTGGCTTTCGCGGGCATTCTGCGCGTCACGGGAACGCAGCTCCCGACGCAGGATCTTCCCACTCGCGGTCTTGGGCAGGTCGGGCAGGATCTCCACCTGGCGCGGGTATTTGTAGGCCGCCAGTCTCTCCTTGCACCAGGCGGCCAGCGCACCGGGGTCCGCCTCGGCGCCCGGGCGCAGGCTGATGTACGCCTTGACGGTCTCCCCGCGGTAGCCGTCGGGCACCCCGACCACGGCCGCCTCGCGCACCGCCGGGTGCGTGTAGAGCACGTCCTCCACCTCGCGCGGCCACACCTTGAAGCCGGAGGCGTTGATCATGTCCTTCTTGCGGTCGACGACGTACAGCCAGCCCTGCGCGTCCATGAACCCGATGTCGCCGGTGCGCAGTTCGCCGCCGGGGAAGGTCTCGGCGGTGGCGTCGGGGCGCCGCCAGTAGCCGGGCACGACCTGCGGGCCGCGTACGACGATCTCGCCCTGCCCGCCGAACGGCACCTCCCGCCCCGCGTCGTCGACGATGCGCACGACCGTCTCGGGGCCCGGCAGACCCACCGCCAGCGTCCCGGAGGCCGGATCGACGGGAGCCTCCAGGTGGGGCGGTACGGAGGCGCAGGGCGCGGTGCACTCGGTGAGCCCGTAGCCGTTGCGGATGTACGGCCCGAAGCCGGCCCGGAACTTCTCCACCAGCGCGGGCGGCAGCGGGGCGCCGCCGGAGGAGATGACGTGGAAGGAGGAGAAGTGGTCCGCCGTGGCGGAGGGGTGGGCGGCCAGGGCCATGAAGGCGGTCGAGGGGCCGACGGTGTAGTGCGGCCGGTGCTCGGCGAAGGCGTCCAGCACCACGCCGGCCTCGAAGCGGTACGCCAGTACCAGGGTGCCCGCGCTGTTCAGGCAGGCGCCGAACTGGCAGACCATGCCGGTGATGTGGAACAGGGGCGCCATCGCGAAGTAGACCGGCGCCTCGGGCAGGGCGAGCCCCGTCCCCTGCCGCTCGGCGTTGTACATGATGTTGCCGTGCGTGTTGGTGGCGCCCTTGGGGGTGCCGCTGGTACCCGAGGTGTAGCTGATCAGCGCGATGTCGGCCGGGGCGGGGTCGCGGCCCTCGGGTGCCTTCAGCCCCTGCCGGGCGACGGCCACCAGGTCGTCGGCGTCGGGGGCCTGCGGGAGCCGCTCGAAGGTCAGCACGCGGGCGTCGTCGCGGGTCTGGAAGTCACGCTCGCACCCGGTGAGCACGATCCGCACCGGCGAGCCGGCGGCGGTGTCCCGCAGGTACGCCTCCCAGGCCCGGTCGGAGCAGATCAGCGCGGCCACCTCGCCGTCCCGCAGGACGTGCCCGACCTCCGCCGACTTGTACATCGGGTTCACCGGGACGACGGTGGCGCCCGCCTTCCAGGCGCCGAGGACCGCGAGCACGAAGTGCGGGGAGTTCTGCAGCAGGACGGCGACCCGGTCGCCGCGTTCCAGGCCGCGCGCGGCGAGGTGGCCGGCGACGGAGTCGCTCAGCTCGTCGACCTCGCGGTGGGTCAGCCGCGCGTCGAAGTAGGCGAGGCAGGTGCGGTCCGGGGCCTCCGCGACCGCGCTGCGCAGGGCGTGCACGAGGGAGTCGGCGGGGTCCACGGGGGCCCGCTGGGCATCGGTGAGCAGGGCCAGCCAGGGCTGGTCCTCGTAGGCGGAGGAGGCGTCGGGCGTGGCGTCGGAGGCGGTCACCGGGCCTCCTCCCAGGTGCGCTGGATGTGGTTCATGCCCGCCAGCCAGCGGTCGGGCTCCTCGGCCCGGGCCCGGTAGTACCCGGCGACCTCGGGGTGCGGCAGGACCAGGAACCGGTCCTCCTGGATGCCCCGGAACAGGGCGTCCGCCACGTCCTCCGGCTCGATCGCGGTGGGCTTGAGGACGATGTCGCCCGCGCTGCCGGTGGCGGCCAGCATGTCGGTGCGCACGCCCTGCGGGCAGATCGCGTGCACCTTGAGGCCGCGGTGGCGGTAGGTCAGCGACAGCCACTCGGCGAAGGCGTACGCGCCGTGCTTGGTGACGCTGTACGGGGCGGCTCCGATCATGGTGAGCAGTCCGGCGGCGGAGACGGTGGAGACGAACCGGCCGGCGCCGCGCTCCAGCCAGGCCGGGAGCAGCGCCTGCGCGGCGCGGACATGGGCCATCACGTTGACGTCCCAGGCCTGCGCCCAGACCTCCTCGCCGGCCGCCTCCGAACCGCCCGAGCCGACACCGGCGTTGGCGCAGTAGACGTCGACGGTGCCGCCGAGCGCGGCGCGGGCCTCCTCGACCACGGCGGAGGCGTCGCCCGGGACCGGGATGCCGCCGATCTCCGCGGCGACCGCCTTGGCCCGCTCGGCGTCGAGGTCGTTCACGACGACCCGGGACCCCTCGGCGGCGAACCGGCGGGCCAGCGCGGCGCCGATGCCGCCTCCAGCCCCGGTCACCACGACTCCGGCACCCTGCACGGCTTCCACCATCGGTCTCCTTCGACACGGCGTCGCGGGCGCACCTCATCGCGCGCCCCGGCTCTGCTGGACAGTCAGACTAACCGGTCGGTATGTGGCCGCGGAAGGGGTCCGCGCGACGCGGCCGCGCCGCTTCGTTCCCCTGTGGCGGGGCCCGCGCTAGCGTGCGTGTGCATGACACCCGCTGCGATCACGGAGGTCCCCGCATGAAGCTGACCAGACGGAGCCTGCTCGCCGGGACGGCCGCGGCGGCGGCCACGACGGTCCCCGGGACCCCGGCGCGGGCGGCCGGCCGCCGGCCCGGCGAACGGCTGCGCACCGGCTTCGAGCGCCTCGCGGCGGACGGCTACGCCCCGCTCGCCGGGCAGCGCGTCGGTGTCGTCACCAACCCGACCGGCATCACCCGGGACGTGCGCCACATCGTCGACGTCATGCACGCCGACCGCCGGGTGGACCTGGTCGCCGTCTTCGGCCCCGAGCACGGCTTCCGCGGCACCGCCCAGGCGGGCGGCTCCGAGGGCCGCTACGACGACCCGGCGACCGGACTGCCCGTCTACGACACGTACCTCAAGAGCGGGCAGCCGCTCGCCGACGTCTTCACCGCCTCCGGCGTCGACACCGTCGTCTTCGACATCCAGGACGTGGGCGCGCGCTTCTACACGTACATCTGGACGCTGTACGACTGCATGGAGGCGGCGCGGCTCGCGGGCAAGCGGTTCGTGGTGCTCGACCGGCCCAACCCGGTGACCGGGCGCGCGGCCCTCGGGCCGGTCCTGCACCGGGAGTTCGCCACCTTCGTCGGGCGGCAGCCGGTCTCCCAGGCGCACGGGATGACGGTCGCGGAGCTGGCGCGGCTGTTCAACGGGGAGTTCCTGAGCGCGCCGGTGCCGCTGGAGACGGTCCTGATGACCGGCTGGAGACGGTCGGAGTTCTACGACGCCTCGGGCCTGCCCTGGGTCCCGCCGAGCCCGAACATGCCCACCCCCGACACCGCCCTGGTGTACGCGGGGACGTGCATGTTCGAGGGGACGAACCTGTCCGAGGGGCGCGGCACCACCCGCCCCTTCGAACTGCTCGGCGCGGACGGCATCGACGGGCGGTGGGCGGCCGAGGCCGGCCGGCTCGCCCTGCCGGGCGTCCGCTTCCGCGAGGCGTACTTCGCGCCCACCTTCTCCAAGTTCCAGGGCACCACCGTCGGCGGGGTGCAGATCCATGTGCACGACCGGGCCGCCTTCGACCCGGTGCGGACCGGCATCGCCCTGCTCGTCACCGCGCGGAAGGTCTGGAGCGGCTTCGCCTGGCGCCCGGACCACTGGATCGACAAGCTGACCGGCTCCACCTGGGTGCGCACGGCGATCGACTCCGGGGCGGACACCGACGCGGTGGTGGCGGGCTGGCAGGAGGAACTGGCCGCGTTCCGTGCGGTGCGCGGGAAGTACCTCGTCTACGGATGAGGCCCTTCGTCGGCTCGTCTGCGGACGAGGCCCGTCGCCCGCCCGTCCGGGGATGAGGCCGTCCCTCCGCGGATGAGGCGTGACGTATGGCCAACTCCGCCCGTTGGCAGGACGATGCGCCCACATCGTGCCGCCGCGGGGGACGAAGGAGTCGGTCATGACGGATCCGGGGATGAGCGTGGCTCCGTACTGGGAGCTGACCTTCGACGCCGACGGGGACGTGGACGGCCGGGAACGGGACCGGCTGCTGGACGGGGTCACGCGGGAGGGCGTGCGTGACCTGATCGTCTTCGCGCACGGCTGGAACAACGACCGCAGACGCGCCACCGACCTGTACCGGCGCTTCTTCGCCCCGATCCCGGGCCTCGGACCGGCGGCCCGGATCGGGTACGTCGGCGTCGTGTGGCCGTCGATGCGGTTCTGCGACGAGCCGGTCCCGGACTTCCCGCGCGCCACGGCCGCCGGACCGCTGCCGGGCCCGGCGCTGGACAAGGACACCCGCGTCGCGCTGCTGACGGCGTTCCCGGGGCGGGCGACGGTGATCGACCGGATCACCCGGCTGCTGGACGGGCCGCCGCCCGGAGCGGCCGCACTGGACGAGTTCGGGCGGCTGGTGCGGCTGCTCGTCGAGGTGGAACCGGGAGCCCCGCGGACGCTGTTCGCGGCCGACACCGTGGCCGAGGGGGAGCAGCCGGGCGAGCCGGAGATGTTCTCCCGGCCCACGGCGGAGGTCTGCGCGGAGTTCGCCGGGGCGCTGGGGGGCCTTCCGGCCGCGGCCGGCGAGGAGTCCTTCGCGCTGCCCGGGGCGCTGGGCGACGCGCGGTCCGGAGCGCTGGAACTGCTGCGCCAGGCGACGTACTTCGAGATGAAGCGGCGAGCGGGCACGGTCGGCGAGCGCGGGCTCGGCCCGGCGGTCGGCCGGCTCGCCGCTGCGGCCCCGGACGTCCGGGTGCACCTGGTCGGGCACAGCTTCGGCGGCCGTCTGGTCTCGTTCGCCCTGCGCGGCCTGCCCGAGGGCGTGCGCACGGTGAAGTCGGTGACGCTGCTCCAGGGGGCCTTCTCGCACCACGCGTTCGCCGACCGGCTGCCGGACGAGGCGCGCGCGGGAGGGGTGCTGCGGGGCCTGTACCGCCGGGTCGACGGTCCGGTCGTGTGCTGCTTCTCCCGTTTCGACTCGGCGCTCGGCACGCTCTATCCGATGGCCTCGCGGATGGCGGGCGACGACCGCTCGCTCGCGGGCTTCGACCTCGGGCGGCTGCTCGGCGCGCGCTGGGGCGCCATGGGGCACGACGGGGTGCAGGGGGTGCCGGGCACGCACGCGTGCACCCTCGCCGACGCCCTGCGGGCACCGCTGCCCGCGTCGGGCTGCGTGAACGTCGACGCGGCCGCAGTCGTCCGGCGCGGCGGGCCGCCGAGCGGGGCGCACAGCGACATCCTGCACCCGGAGCTGGCCCGGGTGGTACTGGCGGCGGGCCGCATCGGCTGACCCGCCGCCGCGCGCATGTCACCGGTGTGACGTGTACTCCACCACCTGCTGGTAGGTGGGCCGGTTCTGCCAGCCGATCCTGCCGTGCTTGATGCCGCCCAGGGGGCGCTGCACGATCGAGTCGGCGCACCACTGGTCGCCCGCCGAGCACTGGTCGTCGCCGGGGTAGACCTGGGACGCCGTCTTGCCGGCCGCCTCCTTCAGGGTGCTGATCAGGACGTCCCGGCAGGAGGTGAGGCTACCGCCGCCGCAGTACTTCCGCGCCAGCGGGCCCCGCACCGGCTCACCGAGGACCGACCGGAGATCCTTGTCGACATAGCTCCACCAGCCGTACTGGAAGGAGCTTCCGGCGTGCGCGCCGGTCGGGCCGTGACCGGCCGAAGGGGCCTCGTCCACGGGCAGGTTGGCGGTGAGGGCGGTGTACAGGTCGCTGCCGAGCCCCGGTTCGAACTCGGCCTTCACCAGCAGCGGCCACCAGGCGTCGAGTATCCGGATCGCCTCGGCGTCGGCGTACGTCTTGGAGCCGGCCGAGGTCTCGGTGCGCAGGGCGCCCGCCGTGACCCATGCCTGGAGCTTGCTCACCGCCGCGGCGGCCGTCGGGTCGGTGACCGCCGAGGTGGTGACCACCTGCAGCAGCTTCGGCAGCACGTCCTCCGCCCGCAGGTCCGCGAGCGCCGCGTCCGCCATCGCCTTGACCAGGGACGCGCGGGTCACCCCGCCCGCCGCGACGAGCCGCTTGACCCGGTCGTCCAGCAGATCGCCGCGGTGCACCGAGCCCTCGCCCCAGGGCGCCGCCGTGTACTCCTCGGCCTGCTTGTTGTTCCAGGAGATGTAGTAGTCCTGGTCGACGGAGTTCGGGTGGGCGGAGGCGGGGGTGTAGTCGGCGGTGTTGGCCGCCGGGTCCCAGCCGCGCCACTCGTACGCCGGCCGCGCCCACACCGGGAACTCGGCGTCCACGCCGTCCGCCCGGACCGGGTTGTCGCCGCTGTTGTAGTACGCGGTGTGCCGGGAGTCGGCGTAGAACCAGTTGAAGGTGAAGTTGATGTGCTGGGTCGCGCTCTGGAAGCTCTGCGGGCCCTTGACGTAATCCGGGTCGTTGAGCATCTGGAAACCGATGATCGAGTCGGTCTCGTGCAGGTAGGAGGAGCGCAGGGTGGTGTAGGCGACCCTCTTGCCGCCGACGGTCGCCCGGTACGCGACGGGGCCGTACGCGGTCCGCCACACGCGCATCGTGTAGGAGCCCTCGGCGGTGCCGTCGGCCACGGTCGGCTTCCAGGCGTTCTTCTGCTCGACGCGCTCCATGGCCGTGCAGGTGCCGTGGTACAGGTAGTGCTGGTCGTCCTGGCACAGTTCGACGGCGTAGGTGTCGATGATGTCCTGGCCCGAGGTCGTGGCGCTCCACGAGTAGTCCTGGCCGCGGCCGAGTTCGACGTACATGCTCAGGCCCGCGAAGGAGGCGCCGCGGGCGCTGAGGCCGGGTCCCTGGATCTCCTGGAGCATCAGCAGCTGAGGGGCGAAGTACCCGGTCTGCGGGCCGAACACGGCGACGGGGTGGCCGCTCGCGGTGTGCTCGCCGCTGACCACGAGGGCGTTGGACATGCCGCGCCGGGCGGAGCTCAGCGCGGTCGTGGCGGCGGTGGCCGAGGCGCCGGCCGCGGCCGAGCCCGTGGCGCTGCCGGTGCGGTCGTGGACGAGCTGTTCCCGGGTCACCGAGCCGGGGTCGGGCAGGGCCTCGCCCTGCGGGTCGTCCGGCCTGGGGGCGTACGGGAACCTCTCGCCGTTGTGGACGGTCAGGACGGCCTCGGGGTCGTTGCGCTCGCGGAAGGACTCCCAGACCCGGGTGCCCTCCGTCACACCGTACTTGGACTGGGCGGCGAGCAGGGAGAGCGCGTTGCTGACCTCGCCGCCGCCTCCGGAGCCGAACAGCGAGCCGACGACGGAGGCCAGCGCGACCAGGTCGGTGACCTTGAAGTGCTCGATGGTGCCGGCGTTGGTGATCGCGTCCTTGTGGCCGGTGAGGACGTACTCGCCGGGGAAGTAGCGGCCGGAGTCGGAGGCGTCGATGTAGGCGTTGACACCGGCGAGGTAGGCGTTGACGTCCGCGAGGGCCTGCTGCCCGCGGGCGCCGCCACGGGCCACGGCGCTGTCGATCTGGGCCTGGAGGTCGGCCTCGGTGTACGGGGCGTTGCGGTAGAACTCCTGTTCCAGGCCCTGGTTGGCGGGGGCGCCGCCCGCGAAGGAGGTCAACTGGCCGCGGCCGACGTGCCGGAAGACGTCCATGAGCCACAGGCGGTCCTCGGCGGCGGCGTACCCGGCGCCGAACTCGGTGCCGTACCGGGTGGTGCCCGTGATGTGCGGCACACCGGTCCTCTTGTCCCGGACGATGGTGACGTCGCCGCGTCCGGCGGGCTTCTCCGTGGACGCCACCTGGTCCGAGGGCACCCCGAACGAGGCGTCCCGGAAGAAGTCGTCGATCTTCGCGTCGGTGAGCGCGGGGTAGCCCTTGGCCAGGCCGGCGTAGGGGCCGAGCTGGTCCTCGGCATGGCTGGGCTGGGTGCCGAAGGCCTGGTTGAGGAGGATCTGGGCGAGGGTGGCGTTGCCGTTCTCGCCGGGCGGCAGGATGTCCGAGCACTGGCCGCCGCAGTAGTCGTTCACAGTGGCCGAGTCGGCCGCGGCCGCTTGGGAAAAGGGCGACAAAAGACCGGCAATGAGGACGCATACGGATGCTGTCTTCAGGAACCCGTTGAGTCTGCGGGGAGTTCTCTCTTCGTCGAGCGCGTGGTGTGGGGTGCGCCGTGGCATGGGGCGGCTCCTCCGGACGGGGACGGGGCGGGACGTTACCGGCGGTATCCCCGAGTTGGAAGATGAACGTGCGTCACTTTTTGGAGGCAGCGTGGGGAGGTGCGGGGAGGTCAAGCAGGGCGGGCTTATGGCGGGCATCGGAAATCGGATGGAGCCGATTGACGTGTCGACACGTCTACTCGGCGACGTCCGTACGACGACTTCGCACGACGCGTACGACGACGCCGAAGTGACCGAAGTGCAGACGCAGATGTGACGGAGGTGCAGGGCGATGGCCGGTTTCCGGAGTCTGGCGAGACAGGTGAGGGACCCGCGGTGCGATCTGGCGCTGCGGCGCTACTCGTTGCGCAAGTGCCTTGAGCGGTTCGCCCCTTACGGGCACAGGGCGACCTGGGACCATCTGTGCTCCCGGTGGGGGTTCGGCCCCGAGGACCGCTCCCCCGATCCGGCGCGGCTCGTGGCCGCACTGGACGAGCTGGAGCAGGCGCGTTCGGTCTGGCTGGGCTACGAGGTCGAGTTCGCGGACCGGCGCAGGAAGGAGAAGCACGACGGGCTGCGCAGGCCGGGCAGCGTGGACGACTGGCACCGGATGACCTGGGGCGGGTTCGGCGTCGCCTGGTGCGACGACCCGCGGGTCCACCCGCGTGAACCGCTGGCGGAGGTCCTGCGCCGGCTGATCGCCGCACTGCAGCGCGAGCCGGGCTCGATGTGCCCGGTGTGCGGGGGCGGGCGCCTGGTGTGGCAGTACGACCTGGACCACGAGCCGTCGTCGGGTCCGGTCTGCACGGACTGCGGAATCCTGGTGCCGCGCCCCGTCCTCACCGCGGAGGCGCTGGCCTTCGCCCGGCGGGGACGACTACTGGTGTCGGCCTGAGTACGCGGGGGTGCGCCGGGGATGCCGCACCCCCTTCATCGGCGGACGTTCGTCAGGGCCGCCGGCCGTGGGGGCGTGCGGCCGAGCGGCCGCCGGAGGGTTCGTCCGGACGTTCCACCATCAGCCGTGATCCGGTCCGGCGCTCGCCGAAGGCGTCGTCGGGATTGGACAGGACACAGCCCTCCAGGGACAGGCAGCCGCAGCCGATGCAGTCGGTGAGGTGGTCGCGCAGCCGGTTGAGCTGCTTGATGCGTTCGTCCAGTTCGGACCGCCAGGTCTCGGACAGGCGCGCCCAGTCCGCCCGGGTGGGCGTGCGTTCCTCGGGGAGCTCGGCGAGCGCCTCGCGGATCGTCGCCAGCGGGATCCCGACGCGCTGCGCGGCCCGGACGAAGGCCACCCGGCGCAGCGTGTCGCGCGTGTAGCGGCGCTGGTTGCCGGCGGTGCGCCGGCTGCTGATCAGACCCTTGGCCTCGTAGAAGTGCAGGGCCGAGACGGCGGCCCCGCTGCGCGCGGACAGCTGGCCGACGGTCAGCTCGTGGATCTTCTCGGGAATCTGCGGCACCCCGCAGAGCCTACCCACCCGTCCCGGCCCGGTCCGTTGACAGGGGCCGCGCGGCCCACCATGCTAAGCAGTTGCTTAGAGATGGCGATGTGGGCGACGGAGACGACGCCACACGACGGAGCAACCCGAGAGGCCGGGCACATGGCAGAGCCGAGGATCTTCACGTCCGCCGACGAGCTGAAGGCGGCGGTGGGCGAGCAGCTGGGGTACACCGACTGGCTGGAGATCGACCAGAAGCGGATCGACCTGTTCGCGGAGGCGACCGGCGACCACCAGTGGATCCACGTGGATCCGGAGAAGGCCGCCGCGGGCCCCTTCGGCACGACCATCGCGCACGGCTATCTGACCCTGTCGCTGCTTCCGCTCTTCGGACCGCAGCTGATGGGTGTCGAGGGTTTGAAGATGGGCGTCAACTACGGCACCAACAAGGTCCGTTTCCCCGCCCCCGTCCCGGTCGGCTCGCGGGTGCGCGCCACCGCGACGATCACCGGCGTGGACGACGTGCCGGGCGGCGTGCAGGTGAGCGTCGGCTTCACGGTGGAGCGCGAGGGCGGGGACAAGCCGGTGTGCGTCGCGGAGTCGGTGGCCCGGTACTACCTCTAGAACCCGGGGAGCCGCGCGCCCCCGCCGCCGGGGCCCCGCGCCGGGCCCCGGTCACTTCCGCCGGGAGTCCGGCTCCTTCGCCCCGACCATCCGCAGCACGAGGTCGGCGTAGAGCGCGCCGACCTCCTCCGGGGTGCGCGGCCCGCCGACGTTGAACCAGCGGGCGACGTCGATGCAGAGGGAGAGCACGGCGAGCGTGGTCCCCCGTACGTCCAGGACGTCGAACTCGCCCGACGCCACGCCCTCCTCGATGATGCCGCGCACCTCGGCGTCGACCTTGTGACGCAGCGCGAGGATCTCCGCGCGGGCGTCCGGGCCGAGCGAGTCCAGCTCGTACTGCACGACGCGGGCGGTGGTGCGGCCGCCGGCGTGCCAGCGGACGAAGGAACTCACCGCGTCGGCGAGCCGCTCGGTCGCGCTGCCCTCGCGCCGGGCCGCCGTGCGCAGGATCTCCAGGGCCTTCTCGTGGCCGATCCGGCTGATGCGGTGGAGCAGCTCTTCCTTGGTCTTGTAATGGATGTAGAGCGCGGCCGGGCTCATGCCGGCGCGGCCCGCGATGTCGCGGGTCGTCGTCGCGTGGTAGCCCCGCTCGGCGAAGGCCTCCACGGCGGCCACGAGCAGCCGCCGGGCCGCGTCAGGCGTGACCTCGCCCCACGGCTGCGCCTCGCCGCCGGCCGTCTCCTGCGCCGTAGTCATCCCTCGCCCCTCTCTCGGTCAGGGCCACCACCATACCGCCGAAGGTGAGCGCTCGCTTAGCGCGTGGCTGCCCCGGAGGGCCGTGGCGTCGTCACGGCCGTGCGGCCGCTCCGGCACCCGTCACAGCTTCTCGAAGGGGTCGTGGTCGGCGAGCAGCTTCTCCAGCCGGGCCTGGTCGACCCGGCTGACGATCTGCCCGGCCTCCTGGCGGTCCCGGATCACCTTGGCGAGGGTGAAGGCGGACGTGACGAGGTAGAGGACGGCGATGGCCAGGAAGCCCCGGACCCAGGCGTCGGCGTCCAGCCGGACGATGCCGACCGCGGTCGCCGCCATGGCCACCGCGAAGGAGGCGACCGCCTGGCCGTGGAAGGCGGCGGTGCTCTGCTGCTTGACCGGTGTCTCACTCATGACGGCCAGCCTCGGCGCCCGGGGCCGCCGGCACATCCGCACGGATACTCAGCCGAGGTACTCAGCCGGGCACACTCGGCCGGCTCCCCACCGGGGCCCAGCGGGCCCTCAGAACGCCGAGACCCCCGTCAGGGCGCGCCCGATGACGAGCTTCTGGATTTGGCTGGTGCCCTCGTAGAGGGTCATCACGCGGGCGTCGCGCAGCAGTTTGCCCGCCGGGTACTCGTCGATGTAGCCGTAACCGCCGAAGACCTGGAGGGCGTTGTTGGCGGCCCGCACCGCGGCCTCGGAGGCGAAGAGCTTGGCCTTGGAGGACTCCACCGCGAAGGGCAGCCCGCGGTCGATCAGGTCGGCGACCCGCCAGGTCAGCAGCCGGGCGGCGTCCACGTCCACGGCGATGTCGCTGAGCAGCTCCTGCACGAGCTGGTGGTGGGCGATGGACCGGCCGAACTGCTCGCGCTCGCCCGCGTAGCGCACCGCCGCGTCCAGCGCGGCCTGGGCTATGCCGACACAGCCCGCCGCCACCGACATCCGGCCCTTGGCCAGCGCCGACATGGCCACCGAGAAGCCCTTGCCCTCCGGCGCCAGCATCGCGGAAGCGGGCACGCGGACGTCCTCCAGGACCAGCTCGGCGGTGGCCTGGCCGCGCAGGCCGAGCTTGCCGTGGAGGGTGCGCCGACTCAGTCCGGGGGTGTCGGTGGGGACCAGGAAGGCGGAGACGCCCTTGTGTCCGGGGGCGTCGGTGGAGCGGGCGAAGAGCAGGACGACGTCGGCCCAGGTGCCGTTGGTGATGAACATCTTGGTGCCGTTGACGACGTAGTCGCCACCGTCGCGGACCGCCCGGGTGGCGAGGTTGCCGGCGTCGGAGCCGGTGCCGGGCTCGGTCAGGCCGAAGCAGCCGACCAGCTCGCCGGAGGTCAGCCCCGGCAGCCAGCGCCGCTTCTGCTCCTCGCTCCCCCAGGCTGCGATCGTCTTGGCGACCAGGCCGAGGGAGACGGACACGATGCCGCGCACCGACGAGTCCCCCCGCCCGAGCTCCTCCGTCACCAGGCAGTACGCGAGGTGGTCGCCGCCGCAGCCGCCGTACTCCTCGTCGACGGTGAGCCCGAGGAAGCCGACCTCGCCGAGCTTCTTCACGATCGACCGGTCGACCTCCTCGGCGCGGTCCCAGGCCACGGAGTGCGGGGTGATCTCGCGCTCGACGAAGTCCCGGGCCAGCCGCCGGACCGCGGTCTGCTCCTCGCTGAGTCCGAGGTTCATGACGGATCACCCCACAAGTGACGGACGGTGCGGACCGTTCGTTAAATTAGCACTGCTAGTTTAAAGCCGCAGCCCTACTATGTGCGCCATGGCCCGACCGCGCAAGCCCCTGCTCAGCACCGACCGCATCGTCGCGACGGCGCGGGACCTCGTGGACCGGGAGGGCCTGGCGGCCGTCTCCACCCGCCGGCTCGCCGCCGAACTGGGGGTCAGCGGGCCCTCGCTCTACAACCACTTCCGCACCAAGGACGAGATCCTGGAGGTGGTCGCGGACTCGGTGAGCGCCCAGGTCGACCTGTCGATGTTCGAGGACGGCCGCGACTGGCGGACCGCGCTGCACGACTGGGCCGTCTCCTACCGGGCCGCCCTGCGCGACCACCCGAACATCGTCCCGGTCCTCGCCCGCGGCCCCGGACGCCGCCCGGCCGCGCTGCGCCTGGCCGACGCCGTGTACGGCGCGATGGTCGACGCGGGCTGGCCGCCGGCCCAGGCGACCTCGATCGGCGCGCTGATGCGGTACTTCATCATGGGCTCCGCGCTGGGCTCCTTCGCAGGCGGCTTCGTGGACGACGCGAGCGCCTACGACCCCGCCGACTACCCCCACCTCGGACAGGCGCACCTGCTGGCCGACCAGCAGGAGAAGATCGACGAACGGGCCTTCGAGACCGGGCTGACGGCACTCCTCGACGGCCTGGCGCAGCAGTACGAACAGGTGGCGCGGACCGCCTGAGCACCACCGCCCGAGCACCCCTGCGGGGACCGCCCGGGCATGCCGCGGGCCTTCCCCAGGGACGACGATCGCCGAGCCGGCGCCCCAAGGCGGCCGCCCGGGAACACGGGATCCGGGAGGCACGGCGCCCTGGAGCGTGGCGTCCGGCAGCGTGATCGGGACATGGCGCCCGGCACCGTGGCGTCCGAAACCCGCCAGCCCCGTGCGCACTCGCCCGCCTAGCCTCTGGAGCATGATGAACGTCTCTCCGTCCCGCCTCGCCGCGGGTGCCGCCACGGTCACCGTGGTGCTGTGGGCCTCCGCCTTCGTCTCGATCCGCAGCGCGGGCGCCGCGTACTCCCCCGGGGCGCTGGCGCTCGGGCGGCTGCTGTCCGGGGCCCTGGCGCTGGGGCTGATCTGCCTGGTGCGGCGGGAGGGGCGGCCGCCGCGGACCGCCTGGCGCGGGATCGCGATATCCGGGCTGCTGTGGTTCGGCTTCTACATGGTGGCCCTCAACTGGGGCGAACAGCAGGTGGACGCCGGCACGGCGGCGCTGGTCGTCAACATCGGCCCGCTGCTCATCGCCCTGCTCGGCGCGCGGCTGCTCGGGGACCCCATGCCGCCGCGGCTCCTCGCGGGCATGGCGGTCTCCTTCGCGGGCGCGGTGACCGTGGGCCTGTCGATGTCCGGCGCGGGCGGAGCCTCGGTGCTCGGCGTGGTGCTGTGCCTGCTCGCCGCCGTCGCGTACGCCGCCGGGGTCGTCGCGCAGAAGCCGGCGCTGGGCCGGGCGAGCGCGCTTCAGGTGACGACGTTCGGGTGCCTGGTCGGGGCGGTGGCCTGTCTGCCCTTCGCCGGCGAACTGGTGTCCGACGCCGCCGACGCGCCGGTGTCGGCGACCCTCAACATGGTCTACCTGGGTGTCTTCCCCACCGCCCTGGCCTTCACGACCTGGGCCTACGCCCTGTCCCGGACCACGGCCAGCCGCATGGGCGCGACCACGTACGCCGTTCCCGCCCTGGTGGTGCTGATGTCGTGGCTGGCGCTCGGCGAGGTGCCGGGGCCGGTCACGCTGGCGGGCGGGGTGCTGTGCCTGGCGGGCGTGGCGGTGTCCCGCTCGCGGCCGCGGGTCCCGCGCACGGCTGCGGCCCCGGACACCCGTCCGGAGCCGCAGCCCGAGCGGGCCTCGTGATCAGGAGCTACGGGTCCGGGCCCGGCTCGCCAGGACCTTGATGCAGACCAGGGCGATCACGGCGAGGGCGACGATGTAGCCGGACACCGCCATCGACGTGCCCGTCGCCTCCAGCAGCAGCACCATCACGAAGGGCGCGAGGCCGCCGCCGAACACGGCCGCGATCTGGTAGCCGAGCGAGGCGCCCGTGTACCGCATCTCGGGCGTGAACAGTTCGGCGAACAGCGCGGCCTGCGGGCCGTACATGATGCTGAGGAAGCAGCTCGCGACGAACGTGCCCACCGCCAGCCAGAGCAGTGAGCCGGTGTCGATCAGCAGGAACAGCGGTACGGCCCACAGCGCGATGCCGGCCGCGCCGAGCGCGTAGATCCGGATGCGGCCGATGCGGTCGGACAGCGCCGCCGAGGCCGGGATCAGCACGAGCTGGGTGAGGCTGACGCAGAGCGAGACGGTGAGCACGGCGCCGCGCTCCATGTGCAGGGCGCGGGTGGTGTACTCCAGGACGCCGGTGATCAGGATGTAGAAGGTCGCGGTGTTCACGGCGAAGGACCCTCCGGCGAGGAGGACCGTGCCGAGGTGGCCGCGCACGATCTCCCGCAGCGGGGAGCCGCGCTCGGCCGCCTCCTTGCGTGCCAGGGCCTCCTCCGCCGCCCGGAACTCGGGGGTCTCCTCGACCCGGGTGTGGATGTACCAGGCCAGGACGAGGACGAGCAGGCCGACCAGGAAGGGCAGCCGCCAGCCCCAGGCCGCGAACGCGGAGTCGCTGGTGAAGGCGCCGGCCAGCAGGAAGACGGTGTTCGCCGTGATCACGCCGATGGGGACACCGAGCTGGACGACGCTGCCGTAGACACCGCGCTTGCCCTCCGGGGCGTACTCGGTGGCCAGCAGCATCGCGCCGCCCCACTGGGCGCCGACCGCGACGCCCTGCACGACGCGCAGGGCGACCAGCAGGATCGGGGCGGCCACGCCGATGGTGTCGTACGTGGGCAGCAGGCCGATGCCCGTGGTGGCGAGGCCCATCAGCGTCAGGGCCAGGACCAGCATCGGCTTGCGGCCGCGCTTGTCGCCGAGGTGCCCGGCGACGACGCCGCCGATCGGGCGGGCCAGGAAGCCGACCGCGAAGGTGGCGAAGGAGGCGAGGACGCCGGCGGTCGGACTGCCGGACGGGAAGTAGAGACCGCCGAAGACGAGGGCGGCCGCGATGCCGAAGACGAAGTAGTCGTACCACTCGACGGCGGAGGCGAGGGCGGCCGCCGTGGCGACCCGGCGGCGGTGCGGGTCGACGGGGACGGAGGGGGTGGTGAGCGGTTGAGCGGAAGGGGCCGTGTCCATGCGTGCACGCTCCGATGAGTGCGGGGACGGAACGGGGGGAGGGGGGCGGCTCGAGTTGCGGGGAACGTACTGACCGGACGGTATGGACGTCAACGGGTCGCACACCAGCAGTTTTTACCTGTACATGGCACGGAATACGGCCCGCGGGCACGCCGAGGGCCCGGTCCTCGGCGAGGACCGGGCACGTCGCCTGACGGGCTAGAAGACGACCAGGGCCCGACCGCCCTTCCCGGCCACCATGTTCTCGAAGGCCGCCGGAATGCCGTCCAGGGCGATCCGCTCGGTCACCAGCGCACCCAGGTCCAGACGGCCGGCGCGCACGTGCCCGGCCAGCACGGGCAGGTCCTTCGCCGGGTCCGAGTTGCCGTACACGCAGCCGGACAGGGTCCGGCCCCAGTGGAAGATCTCCAGCGCGTTGAAGGTGACCTGCTGGTCCTTGCCCCCGATGCCGACGACCGTGGTACGGCCGCCGCGGCGGGTGGACTCCCAGGCGGCGCGGATGGTGACCGCGCGGCCCACGCACTCGACGGACACGTCGACGCCCTGCTTGCCGGTCAGGGCGCGGATCTCGCGGGGGGTGTCCGCGGAGGCGACGACGTAGTCCGTGGCGCCGGCCGCACGGGCCAGCTCCTCCTTCTCCGGGGAGACATCGACGGCGACGATCCGCGAGGCCCCGGCGATCCGGGCGGCCTGCAGGGTGGCCAGGCCCACGCCGCCGACGCCGAACACGGCCACCGTCTCCCCGGGGCGCACCTTCGCCGAGTGGTGCACGGCGCCGTAGCCGGTGAGGACGGCGCAGCCGAGCAGGGCCGCGTCGGTGAGCGGGACGCCCTCGGGCAGCGGCAGGACGCAGGCGGCGGGGACGACGGTCTCCTCGGCGAAGGCGGCGACGTTCAGACCGGGGTGGAGGTCGGTGCCGTCCACGGTGCGGGCGTGGACGTTCGCCGCGCCGTTCAGGGCGTTGGCGCACAACCAGACCTCGCCGAGCGAGCAGGCATGGCAACGCCCGCACGAGGGAGCCCAGTTGAGGACGACACGGTCGCCGGGCCGGACATGGGCGACTCCGTTCCCGACGGCGACGACGGTGCCGGCTCCCTCGTGGCCGAGGACGGCGGGCACCGGCACCCGCATGGTGCCGTCGGACAGCGACAGGTCCGAGTGGCAGACCCCGGCGGCGGCCAGGCGGACCCGGACCTGGCCGGGACCCGGCTCGGGCAGCTCGATGCCGGTGATCTCCAGCGGGGAGCCGATGGCGGGCAGGACGGCGGCGCGTACGGCCATGATGGGCAACGCTCCTAGAACTGGAGGGACTTGGTCTGGAGGTACTCGGCGAGGCCGTGCGCGCCGAGCTCGCGGCCGACGCCGGACTGCTTGTATCCGCCGAAGGGGGCGAGGGGGTTGAAGCGGCCGCCGTTGATGTCGACCTGGCCGGTCTCCATCCGGCGCGCGAAGGCCACCGCCTCCGCCTCGTCACCGGCCCACACGGCGCCCGCGAGCCCGTAGACCGTGCCGTTGGCGATGCGCAGGGCGTCCTCCTCGTCCTCGTAGCGCAGGAGGGTGAGGACCGGGCCGAAGATCTCCTCCTGCGCGATCGTCATCCCGGGGGTGACGTCGGCGAAGACCGTCGGGCTGACGAAGCAGCCCCGCTCGCGCGGGGATTCGGGGCCGCCCGCGACCAGCCGGGCCCCCTCCGCCACCCCCTGCTCGATGTAGCCGCGCACCCGTGCCTGCTGCTTGGCGTTCACCACCGGGCCGATGCGGTCGGCGTACTTGGCGGCGGCGGCCGCGGCGAGTTCGACGGCCGTGTCGTACTGGTCGCGGTGCACCAGCATCCGCGTCCAGGCGCTGCACGTCTGACCGGAGTTGGACATGACGTTGGCGACGCCGACGTTCACCGCCTTGGCGAGGTCCGCGCTCGGCAGGATGACGTTGGCGGACTTGCCGCCCAGTTCCAGGGCGACCTTCTTCACGGCCGCGCCCGCCGTCGCGCCGATGTGCCGGCCGACGGCGGTGGAGCCGGTGAAGGAGACCAGGTCGACCCCGGGGTGCTCGGCGAGCGCCTGGCCGGCGACCGGGCCGAGGCCGGTGACCAGGTTGAAGACACCGGCCGGGACGCCGGCCTCGTGCACCGCCTCGGCGAAGAGCTGGGCGGTGAGCGGGGTGTCCTCGGCGGGCTTCAGCACGATCGTGCAGCCGGCGGCGAGCGCCGGGGCGGCCTTGGCGACGATCTGGTGCAGGGGGTAGTTCCAGGGGGTGATCGCGCCGACCACGCCGACCGGCTCGTGGTGGACGACGGAGTTGCCGACCCGCTCCTCGAAGACGTGCGCGGCCGCGAGGTCGGCGTACGAGCCGGCGACGGCGATCGGCACGGCCGCGTGCACCGCCTGCGAGAACGCGAGCGGCGCGCCGAGTTCGGCGGTGATCGTCTCGGCGATCTCGTCCTTGCGGGCCGCCAGGACGTCCCGGAGGGCGGCCAGCCGCGCGGCCCGCTCGGCGGGCGGGGTCGCCGCCCAGGCGGGGAGGGCGGCGCGGGCGGCGCGCACGGCGGCGTCGACGTCCTCGGCGGTACCGGCCGGGACGATGCCGACGATCTGCTCGTCGACCGGGTTCACGACCTCGATGGTGTCCCGGCCCGCGGCGGGGCGCCAGGCGCCGTCGATGTACAGGCCGTCGTGTGCCTTCATGGTGCTCCTCCGGGGCGGGGTGCGTCCGTTCGCGGCCGCGCCGCGGACGTCCGCGTCACAACCTACCGACAGGCCCATAAACTAGCGCCGATAGTTTTTGGCCGCCACACCCCGCCTTGATCGGGCACCCGGTCCGCTCACTCCTCCAGGCCCGGCAGCCGGTCCGGGGCCGGGCAGACGCGCTCGCCGTGCTGGTCGAAGACGAACAGGTGGGCGAGGTCGACGAGGAGCGGGACCTGCATCCCGTGGCGCAGCCGGAGGTCCGGGCTGGTGCGCACCACCAGGTCACCGGTCGGGCGCGGCTCGGACCCGCCGGGATCGGCGAACCCGGGTCCGGCGTCGGCCGGGTGCTCCAGGACCACCACCGGGCCGGCCCGCAGGGCGCCCGCCCGGTCCCGCAGGCGTTCCAGGACGGTGCCCTCGCGGCGGCGCCGCCGGACCGGGCGGCGGACGGGCCGCGGGGCCTCCAGATCGGTCACGACGGCGGGGCGGGAACCGGTGTTGAAGTGGACGAGGACCTCGTGCCCCTGGAACTCCACGTGCTCCACCAGTCCGGTGAGCGCCACCTCGCCGGGCCGGGCCGCCGTGCGTTCGGCGATGCGCACGGCCTCCGAGCGCAGGCCCACGATCACCTCACGGCCCTGCTGCACCCGCAGCAACTGGTGGTCGCGGGAGAGGGGTTCGGGCAGGCGCAGGAACTGCTTGCCGAGGCTGATGGACATCGCGCCCTCCAGCGGGGCCCGGACCATACCGCGCAGCAGGTTGATCCGCGGGGTGCCGATGAAGGCGGCGACGAAGACGTTGCGGGGCAGGGCGTAGACCGCGCGCGGGCTGTCGAGCTGCTGGAGCACCCCGCCGCGCAGCACGGCCACCCGGTCGCCGAGCGACATGGCCTCCGCCTGGTCGTGGGTGACGTAGACCGTGGTGACGCCCAGCTCGCCGGTCAGTCTGGCGATCTCGGCGCGCAGGTGGTTGCGCAGCTTGGCGTCGAGGTTGGACAACGGCTCGTCCATCAGGAAGGCGGAGGGGTGGCGGGCGATCGCCCGGCCCATGGCGACGCGCTGGCGTTCGCCGCCGGAGAGCTGGCCGGGGAGGCGTTCGAGGAGATCCTCGATGCCCAGCATCCGGGCCGTGGCGTCCACGCGGGTGCGCGGGTCCGCGCCGGGCGACTCGATGCGCAGCGGGAAACCGATGTTGTCGCGGCTGGTCATGTTCGGGTAGAGGGCGAAGTTCTGGAAGACCATCGCCATGTCCCGTCCCGCGGGCGGCAGGTCGTTGGCGTACTCGCCGTCGAGCCGCAGCTCGCCCTCGGTGATCTCCTCCAGCCCGGCGATCATCCGGAGCACGGTGGACTTGCCGCAGCCGGAGGGGCCGAGCAGCACCAGGAACTCGCCCGGCGCGATGTCGAGCGACAGGCGGTCGACCACCCGGCCGCCGCCCTTGGTGTAGGTCTTGCTCACGTCGTGCAGAGAGATGGCGCGTGTCATGAGGGTGCCCCCGGGACTCGACCGAGCACTGGCGCTCCGCCGCCGAAACGCCTCGTGCGGGTCGTACGGGGCGTGTGAGTCACGGAAGCTAACGGATCGTGTGCGCCGGGGGGAAGACATCGGTCGGGATCGGGCGCATCCGTCCAGCGGGCGGGAAAGCGGACGGCGGTATTTCGCCACGGCGCGGACGGCCCGTCGAGGGGACGGACGGGCCGCCCGCGCCCGTCAGGCCGTGGAGGTCAGATGGGCGAAGACGACGACGTTGCTGGAGTAGCCGGCCCTGCGGGTGAAGAGGCCGCCGCAGGTGATGATCCGGAGTTCCGGTCGGCGGCTGGGGCCGTACACCTCCTTGTCGGGGAAGCGCGACTTGTCGAAGACCCGCACCTTGTCCACGGTGTAGACGGCGGTACGGCCGTCCGCCCGCCGGGCCTCCACCCGGCTGCCCGGCGCCACCTGCCCGAGAGCGGCGAAGACGGCCGCGCCGGTCGTGGTGTCCCGGTGTCCCACGGCGACGGCGGTGCCGGACTCGCCCGGTGTGGGCCCCTGCTCGTACCAGCCGACCAGCTTCGGCTTGTCCACCGGTGGCGTCCCCAACTGCCTCTTGCCGTCGATCCGTACGCCCATGACGGGGGCGTCGATCCCGAGGGAGGGGATGCGCAGCGAGGTCGCCCGCGAGCGGGACATCGGCGGCGGCGGAGGGGAAGGCGGGGCGGTGGGACTCGCCGACGCCTCCGCGTCCGCCTCGTCCTCCGGGTCCGAGTGCCCGGAGTCCGAGGAGCCCGACCCGTCGTCCCCCGCGCCGGGAACGGCCGGGGCCACGGCGTCCGGGCCGCCGGCCAGGCCCGGACCGGGCCGCTCGTGGGGTCCCGCACACCGGACCCCCGCCGTCACCAGCACGACCGCCAGCACGGTCGTCCTGGCGAGGCGGTAGGCGCGGGTCCGGTACCAGGGGCGCCTGCGTCGGCGCCTACGCGGCGCCATGGGGACGCCGGCGGATCATCCGGAAGTACACCACACCGCTCACCACCACGAGGCCGACGGCCGCGGTCCCGGTCAGCGGCGAGAAGGCCGCCGCGGCCGGGACGAGACCGCCGCCGCCCGCGTGCACACCGCCCCTGGGACCGTCGTGGTCCCCGCGGCCCCAGGCCGCCTGTCCGCGCTGCTCGTCGTTGTCCCGGCCCGACTCCTGGCCGCCGCGGCCCTGGTCCTCGATCTGGCCGCCCGGACCCTGCGCCTCGTGCCGCTCGTTCTCCTCGCGGCAGTTGACGCGGAAGGCCTTCTCCTTGGTGGTGCCGCCGGGGACGGACCAGATCAGCCGGTACTGCCCGTCGGTCAGCCCGAGCGGTTCGGTGTGACCGGCGCCGGCGGCGAGGATGATGGAGCCCCCGAGGGTGGCGGTGTTGGGCAGCGGCGGCTGGGCCTGGATGGTGTAGCCGACGTTCGTCAGCGAGTCGAAGTTGATGGCGTCGAGGTAGAACCTGCACACCACGGGGTCGTCCTTCGAGACGCCGAAGGGCACGCCCACCCGGTGGATCTTGATGTCCCCGTTGTCTCCGGGGATGGCCGCGGCGGCCGGCGCCGCCAGCCACGTGGCCCCCGCCGCGGTGAGGGCCGTGAGGACGGCCGCTGCGCCGACACGGGTGCCGTGAATGCGTGGGAGTGTCAGGGGGGACATGTGCGCTCCTCCGAATCAGACGATTTTCATACAATCGCTCTTTTCGTCTGACTCTCTTTCACATCTCCCGCCCCGGTGACCGCACCCGCGCCCGACGCGCCGTCAGAGATCGCCCGTCCGGCGCAACCGCGGCCCGCCCCTCATCGGGTCGCGGTGAGCTCGACGGGGACGCCGTTGAGGACCGCGTTGCCCGACAGCGGGTCGAGCAGGCTGCCGTCGAGGAGCTGGTTGACGTTGACGCCGGGGTCGGTGGCGGCGTGCGTCAGCCGGGTGCCGGGACGGTCGTGGCCCCAGCCGTGCGGCAGGCTCACCACGCCGGGGCGTACGCCGTCGGTGACCTCGGCCGGGGCGGTCACCTCTCCCCCGGCGCCCTTGACCCGCACCGGGGCCCCGTCGAGGATGCCGAGGCGGGCGGCGTCCTCGGGGTGGACGTGCAGGGTGCAGCGGTTGGAGCCGCCGGTCAGGGCGGGCACGTTGTGCATCCAGCTGTTGTTGGAGCGCAGATGGCGGCGGCCGACGAGGAGGAGCCCGGCCGGGCGTTCGCGCAGGGCCGCCCGCAGGCGCGGCAGGTCGTCCGCGATCGGCCGCGGCAGCAGCTCGACCTTGCCGCTGACCGTCCTCAGCGGCTGCGGCAGGCGCGGGCGCAGCGGCCCGAGGTCGATGCCGTGCGGGTGAGCGAGCAGCTTCTCCAGGCTCAGTCCCTCGGGCCGTACGCCGAAGCCGTCGCCGTAGGGGCCGAGGCGCAGCATCAGGTCGAGGCGCCGCTCGGGGCCGGTGTCGCCGGTCAGCCGTGCGGCGAGTTCGCGCGGGTCGCGGCCGTGGACGGGTGAGTGCGCGTCGCGGACCGCCTTGCGGAGGGTCTGGTCGATCACCGCCGTGTCGACCGCGGACGGGTCGGCACCGTCCATGCCGGTCGCGGCCAGGATCAGCCGGGCCAGGATCTCGGTCTCGGCCATCCGGCCGGGCTCCAGGGGGACGGCCGGGCGGGTGTAGCGGACCTGGTGGCGTACGGCGAGGGTGTTGAAGGCGAAGTCGTGGTGCGGGCTCTGCGCGGGCGGCGGCGGGGGCAGGACGACGTCGGCGTGGCGGGAGGTCTCGTTCAGGTACGGGTCGACGCTCACCATGAAGTCGAGCGAGTCCAGGGCCTTGTCGAGCCGGGCGCCGTCGGGTGCGGACAGCACGGGGTTGGCGGCGACGACGACCAGCGCGCGGACCGGCTCGCCCTCCTCGGTGGCGGTGTCGATCTCCTCGGCGAGCGCGGACAGCGGCAACTCGCCTTTCGCCTCGGGGTGCTTGCTCACCCGGGAGTGCCAGCGCCCGAGCGCGAAGCCGCGGCCGGGCCCGGCCGGCCGGGGCGCCCTGTCGGTGGCCGCCTGCGGGAAGAGGGCGCCGCCGGGACGATCGAGGTTGCCGGTGAGGATGTTGAGGACGTCCACCAGCCAGCTGGCGAGGGTGCCGTGCGCGACCGTGCAGCTGCCGATGCGGGCGTACACGGCGGCGGTGGGGGCAGCGGCGAGCTCACGGGCCAGCGCGCGGATCGTCCCGGCCTCCACGTCGCACGCCCCGGCGACCTCCTCGGGGGCGAAGTCCCTTATCGCCTGGGCGAGTTCGTCGAGCCCCAGGACGTGCGGGTCCAGGGCGCCGAGGGCGACGAGGTCCTCCTCGAAGAGCACGTACGCCATCGCGGCGAGCAGCAGGGCGTCGGTGCCGGGCCGGATCGCGACGTGCCGGTCGGCGAGGCGCGCGGTGCGGGTGCGGCGCGGGTCGACGACCGTGAGGGTTCCGCCGCGGGCCCTGAGCGCCTTGAGCCTGCCGGGGAAGTCGGGGGCGGTGCACAGACTGCCGTTGGACTCCAGGGGGTTGGCGCCGATCAGAAGCAGATGGCCGGTGTGGTCCAGGTCGGGCACGGGGATGGCGTTCGCGTCACCGTAGAGCAGGCCGCTGGAGACGTGCTTGGGCATCTGGTCGACCGTGGAGGCGGTGAAGAGGCTGCGGGTGCCGAGGGCGCCGAGCAGGATGGACGGGTAGAGGGCACCGGCCATGGTGTGCACGTTGGGGTTGCCGAGGACGACGCCGACGGCGTGCGGCCCGTACCGCTCCACGACCGGCCGGATCCCGGCGGCCACGGCGTCGAACGCCTCCTCCCAGGTGGCCTCGCGCAGTTCGCCGTCCTTGCGCACGAGCGGGGTGCGCAGCCGGTCCGGGTCGCCGTCGACGGCCCCGAAGGCAGCGCCCTTGGGACAGATGAACCCCTTGCTGAACACGTCCTCGCGGTCGCCGCGGGCGCCGGTGACCCGCGTGCCGTCGAGGGTGAGCGTCAGCCCGCAAGTGGCCTCGCACAGGGGGCAGATTCGCAGGGCGGTGCGGGACACGGGTCCTCCCGGAGGGGCGGCGGCAGCGGCACTGGGACGGGGGTGAGCATACCGACCGGTAGGCATGTACGGGAGGGCTGCGGAGGCACCGCCGGGAATTCCGGTCCCGGCCCGCCTTGTGCGTGCCAGACCCCGCGGCTCACGGCAAGATCCGAAAGGGAGGCTGGTCGAGCACGCGTCCCAGATACGCCCGCAGCAGGGCGCGCGTCTCCTCGACGATCCTCTCGTCACCCTGCGGGTCCACCCTGAAGGCCAGTTGGACGAGGGTGTCGGCGGTCTCCACGGCGACCAGGAAGACCCGGCGCAGATCCTCGTCGGGCTCGCGGCCCAGATGGCCGGAGAGCAGTTCGGTGAGGCGGTCGGCGACGCGGTGGTTGGGCTCGGCGTGCCGGGCGCCGACGGGGATCTGGTTGCCGAAGTCGACGAGCGAGAAGCCGGGGGCGGTGCGCTTCATCGCCAGGTACTCGTCGAGTACCGCGTCCATGGCCGTGCGCCAGTCCGCCGCGGGAGGCGGCCCGGGCACCTCGGAGACGGCCCCGGGCTCCTCACCGGGCGCGGGCCCGGAGGATTCCGGGCCGGCGGCCCGCCGCAAGCGCTCGCCGACCCGCTCGGTGTACCGCTCCAGGTTGCGCTGCGCGAGCGCGTCGACCATCGCCCGCTTGTTGCCGAAGAAGCGGTAGACGGAGCCGATGGGCACACCGGCCCGCTGGGCGACGGCGCGCGTGCTCAGGGCGTCGTAGCCCACCTCGTCGAGCAGGTCTGCGCAGACGTCCAGGATCCTGGTCAGCCGTTCGGCGCTGCGCCGCTGCACGGGCACACGGCGGAGCGATCTCGCGTGGGGCACGCACCTCATGATGCCGGTCCACGGCGATCCGGTGAAGCGCGCCCCGGGTGTGCGCCGGCCCGTGGCCCCGGACGGTGCCGGCCGCCCTCCGCACTCGTGCCCCCGGAAGGTGCCGTCCGCCCCCGCACGGAGGGCCCACGCCCTCTTGCGCCGGAGCAACCGCAATCCTACGGTGTTGCATAGGAATCAGGGCGCAAGGGAGCGATCATGAGCGGGGACGCACGCAAGACCGCCGAGGGACTGGCCTACCTCTCCGGCTTCGGCAACGAGCACAGCTCCGAGGCGGTGCCCGGCGCACTGCCCGAGGGCCGCAACTCGCCCCAGCGCGCCCCCCTCGGGCTGTACGCGGAGCAGCTGAGCGGTACGGCGTTCACCGAGCCGCGTGCCCACAACCGCCGCTCCTGGCTGTACCGGATCCACCCCTCGGCCGCGCACCCGGCCTTCGCCCGCACCGCCAACGGCGCGCTCCGCACGGCGCCCTTCAACCAGACCGTGCCCGACCCCAACCGCCTGCGCTGGAACCCGCTGCCGGAACCCCCCGCGGGCACGGACTTCCTGGCCGGCCTGTGGACCCTCGGCGGCAACGGCGACGTCACCCAGCGCACCGGCGTCGCCGTGCACCTCTACACCGCCAACTCCTCGATGGAGCGGGTCTTCAGCGACGCCGACGGCGAGCTGCTGATCGTGCCGGAGCGGGGCGGACTGCTGCTGCACACGGAGTTCGGGATGCTGCACGCCGAGCCCGGCCACGTGGCGCTGATCCCGCGCGGGGTGCGCTTCCGGGTCGAGCTCCTGGACACCGAGCCGGACGGCGGCCCCGGCGAGGCCGCGCGCGGCTACGTCTGCGAGAACTACGGCGCCCCCTTCCGCCTGCCCGACCTCGGCCCGATCGGCGCCAACGGCCTTGCCAACGCCCGCGACTTCCGCGCCCCGGTCGCCGCGTTCGAGGACGTCGAGGGCCCGGTGGAGGTGGTGAACAAGTTCTGCGGCAACCTCTGGAGCGCCACCTACGACCACTCCCCGCTCGACGTCGTCGCCTGGCACGGCAACTACGTCCCGTACGTCTACGACCTGCGCCGCTTCAACGTCATCGGCACGATCTCCTACGACCACCCGGACCCGTCGATCTTCACGGTGCTGACCTCGCCGTCCGACACCCCGGGCCTGGCCGGCGTCGACTTCGTCGTGTTCGCGCCGCGCTGGCTGGTGGGCGAGGACACCTTCCGGCCGCCGTACTTCCACCGCAACGTGATGACCGAGTACATGGGCCTGATCGAGGGCGCCTACGACGCGAAGGCCGAGGGCTTCGTGCCGGGCGGGGGCTCGCTGCACAACATGATGTCGGCGCACGGCCCGGACCGGGAGACGTTCGACCGGGCGAGCGCGGCCGAGCTGCGGCCGCAGAAGATCGACGACGGGCTCGCGTTCATGTTCGAGACCCGGTGGCCGCTGACGCTCACGCCGCAGGCGGCACGGGCGGAGCACCTGCAGCAGCGGTACGACGACGTGTGGCAGGGCCTCGAGCGGCACTTCCGCCCGTTGCGCTGAACGGTGCCGCCCGGTACGGATAGGCCCGTGACCTCTTTCGCCCCGGATTCGATCGTCCTGAACCGCAAGCTGCCGCTGTGGTACCAGGTGTCCCAGTCGCTGCGCGCCTCCATCCTCGGCCGTTCGGCCCGGGACCCGCTGCGCCTGCCCACCGAGGAGCAGTTGGCGGGGCACTACGGGGTGAGCGTGCTGACCATGCGGCAGGCGCTGAAGGAGCTGGAGGACGAGGGCCTGATCACGCGCCACCGCCGGCGCGGCACGTTCATCGAGCCCGGTGCCACCCGGGGAGCGCCGGTCCGGCTCCTCGGCTCGGTCGACGCGATCGTGGCCCAGCAGTCCGGCATGACGACCGAGCTGCTGGACCACGGCCCGGCTCCCGTGCCCGCCGAACTCGCCGAGTACTTCCCGGATCTCGGGGAGGTGGCGACGTACCACCGGCTGCGCAGCGACGAGAAGACCGGGGAGCCCACCAACCACGCCCGCAACTACGTCCGTCCGGAGCTGGCCGCGCGGATCGACCTGGGCGATCTGGTGCGGTGGCCGATGACGAAGGTGCTGCGGGACGTGGTGGGCGCGGACATCAGCCGGATCACCGACACCGTGGAGGCGCGGCTGGCCGACCCGGAGACCGCGCGGCTGCTCGAAGTGCCGTTGCTCAGCCCGATCCTGCACTACACGGGGGTCACCTACGACGCCCAGGGGCGGCCGCTCGACGTGGCGGTCATCCACTACCGGGGCGACCGTTTCTCCTTCACGGTCACGCTCGAGGCCACCTGACCCGCCCCCGCCGTACCGGCGGCCCGTCGTACGATGCCCGGCGTGACGCACGACGACGCTCCGCTGCTGGCGGACCTCATGCCGTGGTCCGTCGCACCGCCGCGGCTGGGCCGGGGGTGGCCGGCGGCCCCCGACGCGGCGTGTCTGAAGACCCGCTGGGACACCCTGCTCAAGGCTGACGGGCCAGGCCGGGAGAGCCTGTTCGAGCCGACGCGGTCGCGCACCGCGCACACGGCGGTCGGGCAGCTGCCCGGACAGTCCGGCGGCACCGGGAAGCTGATCCGCGCCAAGGGCCCGTGCGCGGAGCCGGTGCGCGTGCTGCGCGGGGCCTTCGACGAGCAGTGGCTGATCCCCGACCACCGCCTGATCGACGCGGCCCGCCCCGAGCTGTGGCGGGTGGCGGACGCCGCGCAGATCTTCGCCGTGGAGACGGGTGCCGCGCCCGGCGCGGCGGGCCCACCGCTGCTGGCCACCTCCCTGCTGCCGCTCCTGCGCCCGGGGCGCGTGCGCCCGCTGTACCGGCGCCCCGGCGGCGCGGAGCCGAACCTGGCACCGGGTCTGTCGGCCCACCTGGCCGCCCGTCTCGGGCACTCCCCCGCCCCGGTGGACGTCCTGGCCTGGATCCTGGCGACGGTGCGCCCCGGCCCGGACGGACTCGCCGTCCCGCTCACCTCCGACCCCGAACTCTGGTCCGCGGCGCTGGAGGTCGGCCGCCGGACGCTGTGGCTGATGCGGCGCGACGGCGAGCGCCCCAAGCTCCCCGGCGGCCGCCGCCCCTACGTCCGTGCCCCGCTGCCGCCCCGCCCGCTGACCCTGCGCTACGACCGGGACGAGGAGACGCTGCACCTCGACGACGGCCGCATCTCCCCGGTGCCGCCGGGGGCCTGGGACTTCGAGGTCGGCCAGGCCCGCGTCCTGGAGCAGTGGTTCACGGCCCGTACCGAGGAGGCCGAGCCGGGCACCCTGGCCGCGATCCGGCCGGCGGTCTGGCCGCAGACGTGGACCTCGGAGCTGCTGGAGCTGATCACCGTCCTGGCCCTGCTGGCGGAACTGGGGCCGCGGCGGGAGGCGTTGGAGCCGGCCTCCCCGATCACCGCGGCGGAGCTGCGGGCGGCGGGCGTGCTCCCGGTCCCGGGCGCGGCCCGCCGGCCCGCCTCCGTCCTCGACCATCACGAGGAGGGGCCGGAGGGGCAGTTCGCGCTGCTGTGACGACGCAGCGGCCCGTGCGGGCACCTCGGCCCGCGCGAGCACCTCAATCCGTGCGGGCACCTCGGTCCGTCTCGGCGCCTCGGTCCGTCTCGGCGCCTCGGCCCGCGCATGGGCCCGGCCGCCCGGCTCCGCCTCGGCCGCGCGGCTCGAACCCGTCCAGGACCCGCGTCAGCGCCCGCTCGAACACCGCCTCCAGGTCGATCGGCCCCGCGTCCTCCTGGAAGGCCGCCGCCATGCGCGGATAGGCGCCGGTGGCGACCTGACCGCCCAGGTAGGCGATCCGCACCGCGGTCTCCTGCTCCTCCGACCAGGGCAGCGAGCGGGTGCGCTCGGCGGTGGCCAGCTCGTTGGACACGTACATCGTCACCACCGCGTTGAGCATGGCGACCAGTTCCATCTTGGTGCCGTAGGACGCCTCCAGGGGGTCCAGGCAGGTCAGGCAGTGCTCCAGGTAGCGCAGGGCGTGGGGGCTGAAGCCGTAGATCCCGGACATCAGACGGGGCAGCCAGGGGTGGCGCCGCATCAGGTCGCGGGTCTGGTGGCCGACCCGGACCATGTCGGCACGCCAGTCCCCGGACGGCTCCCACAGTTCGTGCTCGGCGCTGACGGCGTCCACCATGAGCTCGTACAGGTCCTCCTTGCGGGGGACGTAGTTGTACAGCGACATCGTGCCGCAGCCCAGTTCGGCGGCGACGTGCCGCATGGACACCGCGTCCAGCCCGCCGGCGTCGGCGATACGCACCGCGGCGGCCGCGATGTCGGCCCGGCTGTAGGCCGGCTTCGGACCCCGTCCCGTCCGCTCGGGACGGGCCCAGATCACTTCGGGTACGGCCGCTCGGCCAGCCATCGATCATCACCTCGCCCCACCATCGTAGTTACGTACACCGTACGTAGTGCGCTATGGTCGGGACATGACTTCTACGTACGCTGTACTTAGTGAAGGCCTGGAGAAGCGGTTCGGTGAGGTCCGTGCCGTGAGCGGGCTGGACCTCGCCGTGGCCGAGGGGACCGTCTGCGGGGTCCTCGGACGGAACGGCGCGGGCAAGACCACGGCGGTGCGGCTGCTGACCACGCTGCTGCGGCCGGACGCGGGATCGGCGCGGATCGCGGGACACGACCTGGTGCGCGAGGCGGCCGCCGTGCGGCGCCGCATCGGCGTCACGGGGCAGTCCGCGTCGGTGGACGGGGACCTCACCGGGCGGCAGAACCTGCGGCTGTTCGCCCGGCTGCACCGGGTCCGGGACCCGCGGGCCCGGGCCGGCGAGCTGCTGGACCGGTTCGGCCTGGCCGAGGCCGCCGACCGGCCGGCGTCCACCTACTCGGGCGGGATGCGGCGCCGTCTGGACCTCGCGGCCAGCCTGATCCGCCGCCCCGACGTGCTGTTCCTGGACGAACCGACCACCGGGCTCGACCCGGCCAGCCGCACCAGCGTCTGGGACGCCGTGGGCGAGCTGAAGCGGCAGGGCACCACGGTGCTGCTGACCACGCAGTACCTGGAGGAGGCCGACCGGCTCGCCGACGAGATCGCCCTGGTGGACCGCGGCCGGGTCGCGCACACCGGCTCACCCGCCGAACTCAAGGCGCTCATCGGCGCCCACGCGGAGGTCGTCGTCGCGCACACCGAGGCGATGACGCGGGCGGCGGCCGTCCTGGACAGGCTCACCGGCGCCGAGCCGGTCTTCGACCACGACCGGCGCGCCGTGGGCGCGGTCTCCACCGACCCGACCCTCACCCTGCCCCGCCTGGTCCGCGAACTCGACGCGGCGGGCGTGCCGTTGCTGGACGCGAGCCTGCGGCCACCGACCCTCGACGACGTCTTCCTCCGGCTGACCGGAGAGTCCCCCGACCCCTCCACCGACCCCCAGGAGCTCGTGGCATGAACGCGCTGACGTACGACGGCACGGCGATGACGGTCCGGCAGTTGCGCCGGGTCCGCAACAACCCGGGGCTGGCGATCCTCTCCCAGCTGATGCCGATCAACATGCTGCTGTTCTTCGGCTACGTCTTCGGCAGCGCGCTGGCGATGCCCGGGCGGGAGTACCGGTCCTTCCTGGTGCCGGGGCTGCTGGTGGCGACCGCCGCGGGCGGGGTCATGACCGGGATGTTCCAGGCGGCCCAGGACACGCACCGGGGTGTGATGGACCGCTTCCGCACGATGCCGGTGAGCCGGGCGGCGGTGCCGCTCGGGCAGGTCGCGGCGGATCTGGTGGTCACGGCCGTCGGGACGGTGCCGCTGCTGCTGGTGGGCCTCGCGGTGGGCTGGCGGGTCGAGGGCTCGGCGCCGGCCGTGCTGGGCGCGGTGGGCCTGCTGCTGCTGTTCCGGCTCGCGTGCACCTGGGTCGGCGTCTTCCTCGGGCTGCTCACCCGCAGCGAGGAGGCCGCCGGGCAGCTGGGCGCCTCGACCTTCCTGCTGCCGTTGCTGTCCGACGCCTACATTCCCACCGACAACCTCGCGGGCTGGCTGCGCACCCTCGCCGAGTGGAACCCGATCAGCGCGGTGACCACGGCCCTGCGGACCCTCTTCGGCAACGCGCCCGTCCCCGAGGGCGCAGCCTGGCCGGTCGCCCATCCCGTCGCCGGCTCTCTGGCCTGGTGCGCCGTCCTGACCACGGTCTTCGCCCCGCTCGCCGTACGCCGCTACACCCACGGGGAGCGCTGACCGAACCGGGCCCTGGGGCGCCGCCGGACGCCGGACCGAGAACGACCGCCGCGGACCGCCGGGCGGACGCCACCGCCGCCGCCCGACACCGCCTGCCCGGGCACCGCCCCCAGGACCCGCACGGACACGGCACCACGGCCGCACGGCGGACGGGAGTGACCGCCGCGGGCGCCGGACCGAGGACGACCGCCGCCGGACGCCGGGCGGGCGCCGCCTGGGCCGTCAGGTGCGACGAGGAGCGCACGCGCGGGCCCCACCGCCGGGGTGCCGCCCGCTGTGCCCGATCGCCGGAGCCGGCCGCCGGCGGGCGCCCGGCCTGGCCCGCCCACGAGGGCGGCTGCTGACAAAGGTGGTGTCCGCGGGTCATGATCCGGGGCATGGAGCAACTCCCCCTGCCCCTGGAGGGCATCACCGTCGTCGCCGTCGAGCAGGCCGTCTCGGCCCCCTTCGCGACCCGGCAGCTCGCCGACCTCGGCGCCCGGGTCGTCAAGGTCGAGCGGCTCGACGGCGGCGACTTCGCGCGCGGGTACGACACGGCCGCCGGCGGGCTCGCCTCGCACTTCGTGTGGTGCAACCGCGGCAAGGAGTCGATCGCGCTGGACCTCAAGGACCCCCGGGGACTGGCGGCCCTGCGGCGACTGGTGGCGGACGCGGACGTGTTCGTGCAGAACCTGGCACAGGGGGCGGCGGCCCGGCTGGGGCTGGACGCGGCGACGCTGTGCGCCGCGCACCCGCGGCTGATCGCCGTCGACATCTCGGGCTACGGCTCGGCGGGGCCGTACGCGGACAAGCGGGCGTACGACATGCTCGTGCAGTGCGAGGCGGGGCTGGTGTCGGTGACGGGCACGCCGGAGCAGCCGGTGAAGGCGGGGATCCCGGCGGCGGACATCGCGGCGGCCATGTACGCCTTCTCGGGCGTCCTGGCGGCGCTGGTGCGGCGCGGCACGACCGGGCGCGGCGGTCCGGTGGAGGTGTCGATGCTGGAGGCGCTCACGGAGTGGATGGGGCACCCGCTGCACCATGCGATGCACGGCGGCGCCGCCCCCGCGCGCACCGGGCTCGCGCACGCGGTCATCGCGCCGTACGACGCCTACCCGACGGCGGACGGCGGGCGGGTGCTGTTGTCGGTGCAGAACGACCGCGAGTGGCGGCGGCTGGCCGAACAGGTGCTGGAGCGGGCCGACTTGGGCATGGACCCGGCGTTCGCGACGAACGAGGCGCGGGTGGCGCACCGGGAGCGCACCGACGATCTGGTCGCGAAGGCGCTGGGCGCGCTGGACGCCGACGAGGCGCTGGCCCGGCTGGAGGGCGCGGGCATCGCGTGCGCACGGCTGAGGGACCTGCACGAGGTGGCGGACCATCCGCAGTTGGCGGCCCGGGAGCGGTGGCGGGAGGTGGGGACGCCGGTCGGGCCGCTGCGGGCTCTGCTGCCGCCGATCACGCTGCCGGGCGCGGCGGCGCCGCGGATGGGGGACGTGCCCGCGCTCGGACAGCACACCGAGGCGCTGCTGCGTGCCGTGGGGATGACGGACGAAGAGATCGCAGCCTTGCGCCGGGACGGTGTGGCGGCCTGAACGCGGGCCCTGGAGGAACGCGGGCTCCTCGGGGAGACGGCCCGGAGGGACGCCGGTGGCGGGGGACGCCGGTGGCGCTCAGCGCCCGCCGAACAGCGAGCGGCGCAGCCGGCGCAGTGGCGCGAACAGCGACACCCGGCGGACGCGTGCTCCCCTGCCCGTGCGGTCGTGCGCGCCCCGCGCGGTCAGCTCGCGCATCAGCGAGGTCGCCTCGGCCGTCTCGCGCTGCGGGACGGCGGGGCCGGCCAGCACCGAGAGGTGGCGGTCGAGGCGCGAGCTGGTCGCGCTGCTCCCGCACGTGATCGCAGGGACCCTGGCCCTGCTGCGCACAGTTATCTGCTCCATGTCACTCCCCACCCGTACGAGTCCACCCGGCCCGGGCAGAGTAACCCTATCGTCCCGTTGCGGCACTCGTGTATCGCGGTCACAGGATTCACCTACCCCGTAAGGGTGTTGACGACTACCCTCCGAATCCGACCGATTTCAAGGCGAGTTGAACAATTGGCTGCGTAGTCGGCCGTTCTGAGCCCCCGTTCGGTTCGACGGTCACGGCGAGTGACGTGGACGCCGGAGCGAGCCCGGCGGCGACCAAGGGCGTGTCGGCCTCGAAGAGCCCGAGGGAACGCGGTTGTGCGCCGGGGCGCATGAGCCACAGCTGCCGCACCCGGCCGCTCGGCGCGGGGCGGTATCCGCTCAGGGTGACGACGGCCCGGCCCTCCGAGGCGGAAGCGATCACTCCGATACTGCCGCCCCGCGCGTCCTGGCCGGTGGCGGCCCGCGCGTCGGAGGCACCGAGAACGTGGGCGATCTCACGTGCCCGGTCCCGCTGCGCCTCCACCTGGTCCTGCGCCTTGCGGGCCTGCACGGCGAAGAGCGCGGCCACCACGAGCGCCGCGGCGGCGGTCACGGTGGCGAACGGAACGAGCAGGAGGCGCGACCGGGGCGCACGGGTGCGCGCGGGCGGCGGCTGCCTGCCCCAGACGTGCGGCGGCAGTTGGGGTGTGTGGCCGCGGGCCGGGGCGGGCTCCTGCGGAGTGGCGCGCACGGCGGCCAGCACCCTCGCGCGCAGCGCGGCCGGTGCCGGGGCCGCCGCGGAGCAGGCCAGGCGCACCGCGTCCTCGGACAGCGCCCGGACCTCGGCGGCGCAGGGGTCGCAGTCCTTCATGTGCTTCTCGAATCGGAGGCGTTCGACGGGCTCCAGCGCGTCGAGGGCGTAGGGGGCGGCGAGGGAGTGCAGGTCCTCGCGGCGGAACAGGCGGCCGAGCAGGCTCATGCCGCACCTCCTCGGTGCTCGCTCGCGCGGTTCGCGGGCCACGGGCGGCGGTCCGGGGTGCTCATGCCGCACCTCCCAGGCACTCGCGCATCCGGGTGAGCCCGTCGCGCATCCGCGTCTTGACCGTGCCCAGCGGCAGCGAGAGCCGCTCGGCCACCTCACGGTAGGTGTAGCCGTCGTAGTAGGCGAGGGTGAGGGACTGCCGCTGGAGGGCGGTCAGCCGGTCCAGGCAGCGCCGTACCCACTGCCGTTCCAGCCCGGCCTCGACCTCCTCGGCGACCTGGTCGAAGGCGGGCGAGGCGGCGCGCAGGGCCTCGCGCTGATCGCGTTCGCCGGCGGCGCGGGCGCTGCGCACCCGGTCGACGGCGCGCCGGTGGGCGAGGGTGAGCACCCACGACAGGGCGCTGCCGCGTCCGGGGTCGAACCGGCGGGCGGAGCGCCAGAGTTCGAGCAGCACCTCCTGGGCCACCTCCTCGGACTGCGCGGGGTCGCGCACCACCCGCCGCACCAGCCCGTACACGGGCCCGGACACCAGGCCGTAGAGCTCCTCGAATGCCTTCTGGTCGCCGCCTGCGACGAGCACCAGAAGTTCGTCCGCCTCCACTCCCGTCCCCCTCTCCGCCGGCCGCCGCGGGCCGTTCCGTCAGGCGAGGCGCCCGCAGTGCGCGCACCTCCTGACGGTGTTACGGATCAGCGGGCCGAAAACGCGGGTCGAGCAGGCAGAAAGAAAAATCTCCGCGCCGACCAATCCGCCCCCGAGAGGTCTCCGAATGCCCGGTCGACAGGCAAGTCGGCACTGAGGACGGAACGGCATGACACCTATTTCCAGTCTCTGGGGCGGTCCGGGGCGCAGGGGCCTGGCCGGCCTCGTCTGCGCGGCGCTGGCCGCCGGGGGGCTCACGGCCGTCGGCGTGGCCACGCTGGAACCGGGGGCGGCCTCCGCCTCCAGCCACCGGGAGGCCCCGCTCATCTCGGGCACCCCGCAGTACGACAACACCGACGTGTACGCGTTCGTCAGCCCGGACAAGCCCGACACCACGACGATCGTGGCCAACTGGATACCGTTCGAGGAGCCGGCCGGCGGACCGAACTTCTACACCTTCGCGGACGACGCGCAGTACGACCTCCACGTCGACAACAACGGCGACGCGCAGAGCGAACTGATCTTCCGCTACACGTTCAAGACGCACGTCAAGAACCAGAACACCTTTCTCTACAACACGGGTCCGGTGAAGAGCCTCGACGACCCGAACCTCAACGTCACGCAGACGTACGACATCGACCTCATCAAGCTGCGCCACCAGAAGCTGGTCTCCAAGACGCGCCTCGCGGACAACGTGCCGGTCGCCCCGTCCAACGTCGGCAAGGCGTCGATGCCCGACTACGGCAAGCTGCGCGACCAGGCGATCCACAAGACGGCCGGCGGCGCGGCGACCTTCGCCGGGCAGGCCGACGACCCCTTCTTCCTCGACCTGCGCGTCTTCGACCTGCTGTACGGCGGGAACCTCTCCGAGGTGGGCCGGGACACACTCAAGGGCTACAACGTCAACTCGATCGCCCTGCAGGTGCCGAACGACCTGATCCGCGAGTCGGCGGACCAGCCGGTCGTGGGCATCTGGTCGACCACCCAGCGCAAGAACGCCCGCGGCGGCTGGAGCCAGGTCTCGCGCCTCGGCAACCCGCTGGTCAACGAGGTCGTCAACCCGCAGAAGGACAAGGACAAGTTCAACGCGTCCGCGCCCTGGGACGACGCGCAGTTCCTGAAGAACGTCACCAACCCCGAACTGCCCAAGCTGGTCGAGCAGATCTACAAGATCAAGGCGCCCGCCGAGCCGCGCAACGACCTGGTGGACGTCTTCCTCAAGGGCGTGAAGGGCCTCAACCAGCCGCCGCACGTGAAGCCGTCGGAGGAGCTGCGCCTGAACACCTCCATCAAGCCGAGCGCGCACCCGAAGCGGCTGGGCGTCCTCGACGGCGACAACGCGGGCTTCCCGAACGGCCGCCGGCTCACCGACGACGTGATCGACGAGGCGCTGCAGGTGATGGAGGGCGAGCTGGTCGGCTCCAAGAACGACCTGGGCGACGCGGTCGACGCCAACGACAAGAAGTTCGAGAAGTACTTCCCCTACGTGGCCCAGCCGACATCCGGTTCGCGCGGGCAGCTCGCCAAGGGCACGACGAGCGGGACCGACGTGCGCAGCCAGCTCGGCGACGCGCTGCGGCCGGCGGGCGCGTCCTCCGGCTCCGGCGACACCGTCCTGATCGCCTCCTCGGCGGCCTCGGGCGCGGCCGGGATCCTGCTCCTCGGCACGGCTCTGGCGTGGTGGCGCCGCCGGATGCGCCGGCCGTACTGACCCGCCGGCCCCACGACTGGCGCGGCCCGCGCTCACCCCATCCCCCACGGCGCGGGCCGCGCCGCCCCACGCGACGACTTCGTCCACCACCGAGCACATCGCACCACCCAGGCGACCGAGGAGAGGGCATGGCCCCGCGGAGCAACGACAACGCGCCGGACGACGGCCCGGGCGACCACCCCGCCGAACCGCCCGCCCGGCCCCCCGTGACAGCGGACACCGGGACGGTGGACGCGGCGGAGGAGCCCACCGGCGACGACACGCGGGTCACCACGGTCGACGCGGCCGAAGAACCCGCCGACGCTGAACCGCGAGTCGCCACCGTCGACGCGGCCGAAGAACCCGCCGACGCTGAACCGCGAGTCGCCACCGTCGACGCGGCCGAAGAACCCGCCGACGCTGAACCGCGAGTCGCCACCGTCGACGCGGCCGAAGAACCCGCCGACGGCGACGACACGCGGATCGGCACGGCCGTCGCGGAGGAGGAGCCCGCCAACCGCGGTGACGTGCGGATCGCCGCCGTGCGTCGGGTCGCGGCGGCCGGACGGCGGTGGCGGGCTGCGCGGCTCGCCGGCTCCTCGCTGCTGCTGGCCGTGGCGCTCACCGGCGGGGCGATCGCCGTGGGGGCCGCCCGGGACCCGGGAGGCGTGCCCGCGGCCTCCGCGGCCCCCGCGGCGTCGCCCGAACTGCTCGCCGGCGGCGGCCTCGACGCGAGCGTCCTCTCGCTCCAGGCCCATCTGCGCGGGCAGCCCCGGGACCACGACGGCTGGGCCACCCTCGGACTCGCCTACGTCGAGCAGGCGCGCACCAAGGGCGATCCGGCACGCTACCCGCGGGCCGAGCAGGCGCTGGCCCGCTCGCTGGAGCTGGCCCCCGGCAACGACCGGGCGCTGGCCGGCCGCGCCGCGCTCGCCGCCGCCCGGCACGACTTCAAGGACGCCCTGGTCTACGCGGACCGGGCCCTGCGGCAGAACCCCTACAGCGAGCGCGCCCTGTCCTCGCGCATCGACGCCCTGGTGGAACTCGGCCGGTACGGCGAGGCGGCGCGGGCCGCCGACACGGCCGACGCCCGGCGTCCCGGCATCCCGGTCTTCACGCGCTACGCCTACGTACGTGAACTGCGCGGCGACGTCACCACCGCCCGCCGCGTCCTCACCCAGGCCCTCGACTCCGCCAACTCCCCGGGCGACATCGCGTACGTCGCCACGCAACTCGGCCAGCTCGCCTGGAACCAGGGCGACTACCGGACCGCCCTGCGCCAGTACGCGCGGGCGCTGGCCGCCGACGACGCCTGCCTCCCCGCCCTGGAGGGCCGCGCCCGGGCCCGGGCCGCGAGCGGTGACCACGCGGGCGCCCTCAAGGACATGGAGGCCGTCGTAGCCCGCTACCCGCTGCCCGGCCCGCTCGTCGCACTCGGCGAGCTGTACGAGGCCCGCGGCGCCGCCGGCGACCGGAAGCGCGCGCACGCGCAGTACGCCCTGGTCGACGCCTGGATCGCGCTGGCCCGCGCGGGCGGCGTCAACGCCGACCTGGACACCGCGCTCGCCGCCGCCGACCACGGCGACACCCGGGCCGCCCTGCGCGCGGCCCGCGCCGAATGGGCCCGCCGCCACACCGTGCACACCGCGGACGCCCTGGCCTGGGCCCTGCACGTCAACGGCCGCGACCAGGAGGCACTCCCCTACGCCCGGCAGGCGGCGGCCACCGGCTACCGCAACGCCGCCTTCCTCTACCACCGGGGCATGATCGAGCGGGCCACCGGCCACCCGGAGGACGCCCGGACCCACCTGGCCGCCGCGCTGAGACTGAACCCCGGCTTCTCCCCGCTGGGCGCCCGCACGGCCCGTACGGCCCTGAAGTCCCTGGAGGCGGCCCGGTGAGGCCCCGCCGTGTACTCGCCTCCGCCGCGGCCGTGTTCACGGCCGCCTGCGCCCTGGTCGTCGTGCTCTCCGCCGCCGCGAGCGCGCACCCCCTCGGCAACTTCACCGTCAACCGCTACGACGGTCTGGTCACCGCCCCCGGCCTGCTGCGCGTCGACCACGTCGAGGACCTCGCGGAGATCCCGGCGACCCAGGCCGCGCCCGACATCGAGCGGCTCGGCGCGGCCGCGTGGGCCCGGCAGCGGTGCGAGCGGGCCGCCCGGGGCAGCCGCCTCACGGTCGAGGGGCGGACGTCAGCGCTCGCCGTCCGCGGCAGCCACGCGCGGACGCGTCCCGGCCAGGCGGGTCTGCACACCCTCCGGGTCGAGTGCGCGCTGACGGCGCCGCTGCCGAAGCACGGCACGGTCACCGTGGGCTTCCGCAGCGCGGGAGCGTCCTCCGGGCCCGGCTGGCGGGAGATCACGGCCGCCGGCGACCGTACGACACTCACCGCGTCCGACGTGCCGAAGACCTCCACCTCTCACGAACTCACAAGCTATCCCAAGGAGTTGCTCTCCTCCCCTGCGGACACCTCGACCGCCTTCCTGCGGGTGCGCCCCGGCGGTCCCGCCCTCGTCGCGGACCGGGCGGACGCGCCCGCCGCCTCCGTCCTCCCGCGCGGCGCCGACCGCTGGACCCGCGCCCTGGACGACCTGGTCGCCCGCCACGACCTCACCCTCGGCTTCGCCGCCCTCGCCCTGGTGATCGCGGTCGCTCTGGGCGCCCTGCACGCCCTGGCGCCGGGCCACGGCAAGACCCTGATGGCGGCCACGGCGGCGGCACGCGGCGGGCGCGCCCGCCTCGGGGACGTCCTGCCGCTGGCCGCGTCGGTGACGGTCACCCACACCCTCGGCGTGGTCGCCCTCGGCCTTCTGGTCACCGCGGGTTCGGCCGCCGCGCCCTCGGTGATCGCCTGGCTGGGACTCGCCAGCGGCGTCCTGGTGACCGTCGCCGGCGCGAGCCTCGTACGCCGTGCCTGGCGCAACCGCACGCACGGCCACGGGCACTCCCACGAACACCATCACGGTCACCCGCGCGGGCACTCCCACGAACACGGTCACACCCACGGGCCCTCCCACGAGCACGCGCACGACGACAGGCACGACCACGCCCAGGCCCAGGACCCGGCACACGAGCACGATCACAACCACACACACGACGAAGGGACCGAGCCCGGGCACAACCACCCCCACCCCGCCGCCGTCGCCCACACCCACGGCGGCGTCACCCACACCCACCCCACCGCACCCACCCTCCGCGGCACGCTCCTGCTCGGCTTCGCCGGCGGGCTGGTGCCCAGCCCCTCGGCCGTGGTCGTCCTGGTGGGCGCGGCCGCGCTGGGGCAGGCCTGGTTCGGGCTGCTGCTCGTGGTCGCCTACGGTGTCGGGCTCGCCCTGACCCTCACCGCCGCCGGGTTCGCCGTCGTCCGGCTGGGCAGCGAGGTGTCCCGGGTGCTGGACCGGCGCCCCCGCTGGACCGCGGGCCCCCTGGCGGCCCTGGTGCGCAGGACCGCGCCGCTGGGATCGGCCTGCGTCGTCCTGGCCCTCGGTGCCGGATTGGTGCTCAAGGGGGCGGCATCCGCACTGGGTTGAGCTACTTTTGGGGAGAAATCACGCGAGTCACGTCGAGTGGAGACATCGCCGGGAAGCGAATGGGGGGCGCCGGTGTCCGAAGAACCGGGCCGTGAGCGTGTGATCGCGGGCCGCTACCGTCTCCTGTCCCCGCTCGGCGAGGGCGGCATGGGAACCGTGTGGCGCGCCCGCGACGAGGTGCTGCACCGCGAGGTCGCGGTCAAGGAGGTGCGCGCGCCGGCGGGCCTGCCGGCCGCCGACGTGGAACGGATGTACGCGCGGCTGGAGCGCGAGGCGTGGGCGGCGGCCCGGGTCTCGAACCGCAACGTGGTCACGGTGTACGACGTGGCCACCGACGGCGGCCGCCCGTGGATCGTCATGGAGTTGGTCCGCGGGCTGTCGCTGGCCGACCTGCTGGAGGCCGAGGGCCCGATCGGCCCGCAGCGCGCCGCGCACATCGGCGCCGAGGTGCTGTCGGCGCTGCGCGCCGCGCACGCCGCCGGGGTGCTGCACCGCGACGTGAAGCCGGCCAACGTGCTGCTGGCGAACGACGGCCGGGTGGTGCTCACCGACTTCGGCATCGCCACGGTCGAGGGCAGTTCGGCGCTGACGATGACGGGCGAGGTGATCGGCTCCCCGGAGTTCCTGGCCCCGGAGCGGGCGCTGGGCCGCACCCCGGGCCCGGAGTCGGACCTGTGGTCGCTCGGGGTGCTGCTGTACGCGGCCGTCGAGGGGAACTCGCCGTTCCGGCAGGACACACCGCTGAGCACCCTGCGGGCGGTCGTCGACGAGGAACTGCCGCCCGCGCGCCGGGCCGGTCCCCTCGCGCCGGTCATCGAGGGACTGCTCCGCAAGGACCCGGCCGAGCGGCTGCCGGCCGAGCGGGCCGAGCGGAACCTGCGCCTCGTCGGGGCGGGCGGCACGCCCCGCGCGGACGTCGCCCCGGCGGCCGCGTACGCACCCACGGTCGCCACCGTGCGGGAGGAGCGGTCGCCGACTCCGCCGCTGCCGCTCCCGCCGACCGGGACCGGGCCCACCCGGGCCGCGGCGGCCACCCGCGAGCGCCCGGAAGGCGGCCGCCGTACGGCCCTGGTGCTGATCGCGGGTCTGGCCGCCCTCGCGCTGGCCCTGGCCGGGCTGACGTACGCGCTGCTCGACCGGGGCGGCGGAGGGAAGGGGGACGACAGCGCGGGCACCACCAGCAGCAGCCGGGCCGGGGTGACGCCGTCGCCGACGCCGAGCGACGAGCACACCCGCGACGGCGGCGGTGCGAGCGCCTCCCCGAGCGGCGGCTCCTCCCACTCCGCTCCGCAGCAGTCGGTGACGGTCACGCTGACGGGGACGCACACGGCGTACTCCGGGGGGTGTCCGCCGCCGCGTGCCGGGGCGCCGTCCTTCACGGCGACGTTCACGGTGGGCCGGCTGCCCGCGGAGGTCTCCTACCGATGGGTGCTGCGCGACGGCGAGGTCTCCGACCCCGGTTGGAAGACGCTGTCGTTCCCGGCGGGCGGGGAGAGGACCCGGCAGGACACGGTGGCCGTCACGACGTACTCGGACGGCGGGACGTACCACGACGCGATCGGTGTCGAGGTGCGGGCGCCGGTGCGCACCGCCTCGGACACGGTGCCGTTCTCGGTGACGTGCGTGACGGAGACCCCGACGGGCGGGGCCTCCGTTTCGCCGACGGCCTCGGCCTCCCCGTGACGGGTCAGGCCGCGTTGGTGAGCACCGGCAGGTAGCCGCCGGACTGGCCGGCCGCGGTGGGGTGGTACGACTCGCCGATGTTGAGCCAGTTGACGCTGTGCAGCCAGGAGCTGCCGGAGCAGATCTCGTGGCCGGTGAAGGTCGTGCGGACGTCGCCGAAGACGAAGCCGTGGTTCGCGACGACCTTGGCGATGGCGGCGTCGAGGTGGTCGGCCGCGTCGTTGATGGCGGAGCGCTTGGTCTCGGACAGGCCGACGCAGTAGGTGCCGAGCTTGTAGAAGCGGGGGTAACCGAGGACGACCACCCGGGCGGACGGGGCCTTGGAGCGGATCGTCGAGTAGACGTTGTCGAGCTTGCCGGGCAGCGTCGTGTCGACGTAGGCCATGGCGGTGTTGATACGGGAGATGCAGGTGCTGTCGGACGACGTCACACAGGTCGTCATGACGTCGGCGAATCCCGCGTCGTTGCCGCCGATGGTGAGGGAGACCAGGGCGGTGGAGGAGCTGAGCGGGCCGAGCTGGTTGGCCAGGACGTCGTCCGTGGTGGCGCCCGAGCAGGCGGTGAAGTCGAACGACGACGGCGCGTGAGCCGCGTTCCAGAGATAGGGGTACGCCTTGGTGCTGCGGTCGCAGCTGCCGCTGGAGCTGATGTAGCTGCCGGCTCCGACCCCAGAGGAGTAGGAGTCGCCGAGGGCCACGTAGCCGCCGGCGGCCAGTTCGGATGCCTGCGCCGACGCGGCCCCCGTGAGAGCGATACCGGCGGCCAGGAGGAGGGAACTGACGTATGCGGTAAATCGGGAACGTCTCATGGAACCTCCCTTTAGCAGGATCTCTGCCACAACCGTGGTAGCAGCTACGCGTGTTGACTGGAAGTGTCCATGCCAAAACTTTTTCGCCGCTCAACAGAATTCATGGAGGCGTCAACAAGCCGTCCCTGACGCTCACTCAGGCAAATCACCCGAACGGAGACGGCCTGGAAAAGGGCACGTGGTCACCCCGAACGCATGTTTAAAGCCGGGCGCGAAGCTCCGCCGACGGCTTCGGCGTCTTGACGGCCGCCACGGGGCTGCGCGACATTGAAGCCCGGCATCCGGCGCTTCGGGGGGCAAAGTCGCCAATGCAGACCATACGTATCAAGACAGCTTCAACGGACGGCGCACCACGGGCGCGGCCGGGGCCGGGGAGGAACCTGACGCCGCTGCTCGCGGGCGCCGCGACCGCGGTCGCCGGGGTGGGCGCGCTGCTGGCGCTCACCGACTCGCCGTCCGTGCTGCGCGGCCCCCTCACGCTGTTCTTCCTCCTGGCGGCGCCGGCCGCCGCCGTCGCGGCCGCTCTGCGCGGGCTGGATCCTTTCGGCCGCGTGCTCGCCTCGGTGGCGGGCGCGGTCGTCCTCGACATGCTGGTCGCCCAGGGCATGCTGGCCGTGCACCGCTGGTCCGTGCGCGGCGGGGTCGTCGCGGTGGCCGTCCTCAGCTCCCTCGTTCTCCTGCTGGTCACGGTGCGGCGGTCGCGCGGCCGCACGGCGAGAAGACAGGGCTTGTGACGTGGACATCAGCGTGTACCGCCCCGGCGAGCTGAGCGCCGCCGACCGGGCGGCCTGGACGGCGATGCAGTCCAAGGCCCATCTGCACGGCTCCGAGGGGCTGGCGAACCCCTTCCTGTCCCCGGAGTTCGCGCTCGCGGTGGGCCGGTGCAGACGCGGGGTGCGGATCGCGGTGGTGCGCGAGGGCGGCGAGCCTGCCGCGTTCTTCCCGTTCCAGAGATCCGCCGCCGGGGTCGGCCGCGCGGTCGGCATCGGGGTGTCGGACTGCCAGGGCCTGGTGCACCGGCCCGGCTTCACCTGGGACCCCCGGGACCTGCTGCGGGCCTGCGGACTCGCCGTCTGGGAGTTCGACCACCTGGTGGCGGGCCAGGAGCCGTTCGAGGCCGGCGCCTCCGGCACCTTCCCCTCCCCGGTCGTGGACGTCGACCAGGGCTACGACACCTATCTGCGCGAGCTGCGCGCCCGGTCGCCGAAGTTCACCCGAACCACGCTCGCCAAGGAGCGCAGACTCGGCCGGGACGCGGGCCCGGTGACCTACGTCCACGACGAGCGCGACCCGGCCGCGCTGCGCACGCTGATGGCCTGGAAGTCCGCGCAGTACCGCCGCACCGGGCGCAGCGACCGCTTCGCCCACGAGTGGATCAACCGGCTGGCCACCCGGCTCTTCCACACCCGTTCGGACCCCTTCGCGGGGATCCTCTCGGTGCTGTACGCCGACGGCAGGCCGGTCGCCGCCCACTTCGGACTGCGCACCGAGCGGGTGCTGGCGTGCTGGTTCCCGGCGTACGACCCGGCGTACGCCAAGTACTCCCCCGGGCTCGTCCTGCACCTGCGCATGGCCGAGGCGGCCGCCGCCGACGGCATCGCCCATCTCGATCTCGGCCGGGGCCAGAAGGCGTACAAGGACTCCCTGAAGACACGGGAACTCCTGGTGTCCGAAGGGTGGGTGACACGACGTCATCCGGTAGCGGTCGGGCACCGGGCGCGCCGCGCCCCGGTCCGGGCGCTGCGCAACATGGTGCTGTCCCGGCCGGAGCTGTTCGAGCCGGCGGACAGAATTCTCAAACGGATGGGAAAAATCCGTTCGAATCAATGAGTCATGCAGGACCAAATCTGCGTAACGGCCAAACCAACAAAAACGTGAGACCTCCTTCCAGGTCTTGCCATACAGGTTCAATCGTCAATACCGTCGTACATCTCACCCGCACCGGTCCGTCATTACGCGGCTCAAGGGGAGGGCTCAGGGACCGCGGCGTTCCGGCGCGGGGCGCGGTAGGGGGGGTGCCGTGCTCGGTTACCGCACAGGTGACCGGGCCGTGCCGCGCGACCGGCTGCCATTTTTCGACCGGCCGGCCAGCTTTGCCAGCTCACCTGGCGTGCGCGGAGATCCGTTCCGCGCGTTCCGCGTGAGAACCCCCCTTTCGAACCGGACACACAGCCGGGCCGCCCAGGGGCGGGCGGCCCGCCGGACGAGAGGGACACAACTCATGAGCTCGGTTCTGCGTCCGCCCGCATCGGGCCAAGATCCGTCCATGGCCGCCCAATACCGGCCGATCTCTTCTCACCTCGCGATAACACCGCCGGTGAGTGTGGTGATCCCCGCCATGAACGAGGCGGAGAATCTCCCCTACGTCTTCAAGACACTTCCGGCCTGGATACACGAAGTGGTTCTTGTGGACGGCAATTCCACCGACGGCACCGTCGAGGTGGCGCGCGGTCTGTGGCCCGGCGTCAAGGTCGTCGGGCAGCGCGGCCGGGGCAAGGGCGACGCCCTCATCACCGGCTTCGAGGCCTGCTCCGGCGACATCGTCGTGATGGTCGACGCCGACGGCTCGGCCGACGGCAACGAGATCGTGTCGTACGTCTCCGCGCTGGTCTCGGGCGCGGACTTCGCCAAGGGGTCCCGTTTCGCCAACGGCGGCGGCACCGACGACATGACCTTCGTCCGCAAGCTGGGCAACCGGATCCTGTGCGCCGTCGTCAACCGCAAGTTCGGCGCCCGCTACACCGATCTCTGCTACGGATACAACGCGTTCTGGCGGCACTGCCTCGACAAGATCGACCTCGACTGCACCGGCTTCGAGGTCGAGACGCTGATGAACATCAGAGTGGTCAAGGCCGGACTGAAGGTGCAGGAGATACCCAGCCACGAGTACCTGCGCATCCACGGCACCAGCAATCTGCGCGCCGTGCGCGACGGGCTCCGCGTGCTCAGGGTGATCCTCCAGGAGCGCTCCAACCGACGTGCGCTGCGCCGCCGTGCGCTCCGCCCGCCGCTGCCGGGCACCGGCCGGGGAGAGGTGTCTTGACCGGTCCCGGCATCTCCGTCGTGATCTGCGTCTACACCGAGGACCGCTGGGAGGACATCCTCGCGGCGGTCTCCTCGGTGCGGGCGCAGTCCCGGCCCGCGCTGGAGACGCTGCTGGTCGTCGACCACAACCGGGCGCTCCTGGACCGGCTGAGCGGGGAGTACTCGGAGGCCGGCGAGGTGCGGGTGCTCGCGAACGCGGGCCCCCGCGGCCTGTCCGCCGGCCGCAACACCGGAATCGCCGCCTCGCACGGCGACGTCGTCGCCTTCCTCGACGACGACGCGGTGGCCGAGCGGGACTGGCTGCGGCACTTCGCGGAGGGGTACGCGGACCCGCGGGTGATGGCCGTCGGTGGCCGCACGGTGCCGGTCTGGGCGTCGGGCCGCCGGCCGGCCTGGTTCCCGGAGGAGTTCGACTGGGTGGTGGGCTGCACCTACCGGGGCCTGCCGCCGGGCCGGGTCCGGGTCCGCAACGTCCTCGGCGGGAACGCCTCCTTCCGGCGGACGGCGTTCGACGCCGCGGGCGGCTTCGCCACCGGCATCGGACGCGACGGCGACCGGCGCCCGCTGGGCTGCGAGGAGACGGAACTGTGCATCCGCCTCACCCGCGCACGGCCCGACGCGGTCCTGCTGATCGACGACCGCGCGGTGATCCACCACCGGGTGCCCGAAGCACGTGAGCGCTTCCGTTACTTCCGCGCCCGCGCCTGGGCCGAGGGCCTGTCCAAGGCGCTGGTGGCGCGGAGCGTGGGCGCGGACCGGGGCCTTGCGTCCGAGCGCCGCTACACCACCCGTGTCCTGCCCGCCGGGGTGGCCCGCGGGCTGCGGGACGCGCTGCTGGCCCGGCCGGGCGGCGCGGGCCGCGCCGGGGCGATCGTCGCCGGCGTGCTCACGGCCACGGGCGGATACGTCGCCGGGAGCGTCCGCGCGCGCCGGGCGGACACGGCCTTCCGGATCGTGGACCTCGCGGACGGCAGGGGGGAAGGAGCCGTATGAGCACACCGGTACCGGTGCTGATGTACCACGCGGTCGCGCGCGAGCCCAACGCGGCCACGCGCGGCCTCTCGGTCGATCCGGAGGCGTTCGCCGAGCAGATGGCGGTGCTGCACGAGATGGGCTTCCGGCCGGTCACCACGGCCGAGCTGGCCGAGCGGTGGCGCGCCACGTCCGGCCCGCCGCCGCCCGCGAACTCCGTCCTGGTCACCTTCGACGACGGCTACGAGGGCGTGCACCGGCACGCGCTGCCCGTGCTCGCCCGCTACGGCTTCCCGGCCACGCTGTTCGTCTCCACCGGCTGGATCCGCGGCGCCCACGACACCGGCGGCGGCCTGGACACCATGCTCGACTGGGACCAGGTGCGCGAACTGGCGGCCGGCGGGGTCGAGATCGGCGGGCACAGCCACACCCATCCGCAGCTCGACCAGCTCGACGACGGCACGCTGTGGTCGGAGCTGATCCGCTGCAAGGAAATCGTCGCCGGCGAACTGGGCACCGTACCGGTCTCCTTCGCCTACCCGTACGGCTACTCCAGCCGCCGGGTGCGCGAGCGGGTCCGGGAGGCGGGCTTCACACAGGCGCTCGCCGTCGGCAACGCCCTGGCCCGCCGCGGTCAGGGCCCGTACGCCCTGCGCCGGCTCACCGTGCGCCGCAGCACGAGCCTCGACGAGTTCGAGCGGCTGGTGCGCGGCCGCGCGATCACCCGGAACTTCGCCAGGGACCGCGCCCTGACCAAGGGGTACGCCGTGGTCCGAAGAGCACGCCAGGTCTGCCGGAAGGCCATCCCGACCCGTGTCTGACGCGACGACCACCACCGAGGCATCGGCCTCCTCCGCGACCGGGGCGCCCGAGCGGCCGGGACGCCGTCTGCGCCTGCCCGGACAGGGCCGGCCCCCCGGCGGTGACCAACTGTTCCGCAACGCCTACGCCCTGATGCTCAACACCGGCATCTCCGCGGTGCTGGGCCTGGGCTACTGGCTGGTCGCCGCCCGCTACTATTCCGCCTCCGCGGTGGGCCAGGGCTCCGCCGCGATCGCCGCCATGAAGCTGCTCGCCGGGCTGACCGCGGTGACCCTGACCGGGGCCCTGGCCCGCTTCATCCCGGTCGCGGGCCGCACCACCGGCCGGCTCGTCGCCCGCACCTACGCGGGCAGTTCGCTGGTCGTGGCGGGCGCGGCGGGCGTCTTCCTGGTCACACTCGACCTGTGGGGGCCGTCGTACCGCTTCCTCCACGGACTCGGCCACGGCCTGGGGTTCATCGCGGTCGTCATGGCCTGGAACCTGCTCACCCTGCAGGACGGGGTGCTGACCGGGCTGCGCAGCGCGCCCTGGGTGCCGGTCGGCAACACCGTGTTCTCGGCGGTGAAGCTGGCGCTGCTGGTCGGTCTCGCCGCCACGCTCCCGACGACCGGGGTCTTCGCCTCCTGGGGCCTGGCGATCGCCACCTCCGTGGTGCCGCTGGGCTGGCTGGTGTTCCGGCGCCTGGTGCCCCGGCACGTCAGGGCGACCGAGTCGCACGCGAAACCCCCGGCGCTGCGGGAGCTCGGCCGGTTCCTCGCCGGCGACTACACCGGCTCGCTGTTCTCGCTCGCCGTGGTCTACCTGGTTCCCGTGATCGTCGCCTCGCAGGTCGGCTCGGCGGACAACGCGTACTTCTACATCACCACCACGATCGGCGGCACGGTCAACCTGCTCGCCATCAACATGGGCGCCTCCCTCACCGTCGAGGGCTCGCACGACCCGGCGCGTCTGGCCGCCAACACCCGGGCCGCGCTGCGGCGCATGGCACGGATCATGCTGCCGGTGGCCGGGGTGCTGTTCCTGGGCGCGCCGTACATCCTGCGCGTCTTCGGGGACGGCTACGCGCACGCGGCGACCGGGCTGCTGCGCTGGTTCGCGGTCGGCGCGCTGCTGCGGGTCGTGATGGAGACGTACTTCGCGGTGCTGCGGGCGCAGAGCCGCACCGCCGGACTCGCCTGGCTGCAGGGCCTGTTGTGCGCCCTGGTGCTGGGGCTGACGCTGCTGCTGCTCCCCCGCATGGGGCTGACCGGAGCGGGCGTCGCCGAGATCTCCAGCCTCGCCGTGATCGTCGCGATCGCCGCGCCGAAGCTGTACCGGACCGTCCGGGCCGGCCAGGCCGCCGGCGTCCCCGAGGACGCGGCTCCGGACGGGGACCTCGCCGACCTGGGGGCGCGCGAGGTCCCCGCCGGGGCCGTCGCGCCGCACCGGCGGGGTCCGGCGTGGGCGCCGGACCCCGACACCGTGGCCCTGGGCATCCATGTCGACTTCGACCACCAGGAACGCCGGCCCGATGTGCGCCCCGGCCCCGGCACCCCGCCCGCGGGCACGCCGGTACCGCCGGACCACCGGCCGACCTGGGCGCTGACCCCGCGTCCGCCGGAGGTCGTGGGGCTGCCCGTGGAGGGGCGCGAGCCCGGCGCGGAGGCATCGGTGGGACCGGCCGAACGGGAGGTGGACGCGCCGTTCGGGACGGAGGAGCGGGCGGTCGTCCCGGACGCCGGGACCGTCTCCGAGGAATCCCGGGAGTTCGAGGATTCCCGGGAGTCCGAGGAGGGAGACGTGGTCGCGCGCGCCGCGCGGGAGGCGGCGGAGGCACGGCGGTACGGCACCTCGCCTCCGACCCCGCAGTCCCCGCGGGCACCTCTCGCGCCCACCCGGCCCGGAGTGTTCCTCGGCGGTCTGCTGGCGGCGGCACTCCTGCTGTACTGGGTACCAGCGCTGCGGCTCGGCGAGCCGGACCTGGACCGGATGGGCGGGCTCGGGCTCGTCTCGGTGCTGCCGCCGGCGACACTGGCGGGCGCGGCGCTGCTGGTCGCGGTGTTCGCCGCGCTGCTGTGGCTGCGCCGCGAGCACCGGACCCTGCTGCTGGTCACCCTGCTCGCGACCGTCGTCTCCCTGCACGCGCTGCCCGCGGTGATCGAGACCGAGCCGCGGTTCGCCACGGCCTGGCAGCACCTGGGGTTCCTCGACTACATCGACCGCACCGGGACGGCCGTGCCGGACCTGGACGCGCGCTGGAGCTGGCCCGGGTTCTTCGCGGTGGCCGCGTTCGCCGCCCGGGCGTGCGGGATGGGCGACCTCACCGAGGTCGTCCGCTGGTGGCCGCTCACCATGCAACTGCTGTACCTGCCCCCCATGTTCCTGCTGACCCGCGCGCTGAGGGCGGGCTGGCGGGCCAAGTGGACCGGCGTGTGGATCTTCGTGCTCGGCGGCTGGGTGGGCCAGGACTACTTCTCCCCGCAGGGCTTCACCTATCTGCTGTACCTGGCCTTCGTGGCGATCCTGCTGGTCTGGTTCCGGGCGCCGCACGTCATCTGGACCCGGGCGCGGCCCGGCGAGGTCGAGGTGGAGCCGGCCGGCCGACGGCAGCGGGCCGTGCTGCTGACGGTCGTGATCGGGCTGTTCGCGGCGAGTGTCCCGGCGCACCAGCTCACGCCGTTCGTGATGCTGGGCGTGCTGGCCGCGCTGGTCCTCGCCGGACGGTCCGAACTGCGCGGCCTGCCCGTCCTGTGCGCGGTGCTGGTGGCCTTCTGGCTCGGTTTCATGGCCGAGCCGTACTGGTCCGGGCACTTCGACGAGCTGTTCGGCGGGGTCGGCGGGGTCGGCGGCAATGTGTCGACGTCCGTCTCCGGCCGGATCAAGGGCGGCGACCCCACGCACCGGCTCGTCCTGTACGCGCGGGTGCTGCTGGCCGGCGGCGTGCTCGCCCTCGCCTGCTGGGGCTGGTGGCGGCGGCGCGAGAACCGGTACCGCGAGCGGGCGCTGCCGGTCCTCGCCTTCGTGCCGTTCCTGGGCTTCGGCATGCAGTCCTACGGCGGTGAGATGGCCCTGCGCGTCTTCCTGTTCGCCCTGCCCGGCGCGGCGCTGCTCGCCGCGTACGCCTTCTTCCCGCGCACCGGCGCCACCGCCGGGGAACGCGCGAAGGACCGGGTCAGCCTGGCCCCGGTCGCCGCGTTCCTGGCGGGCCTGCTGCTCCTGGGCGGCTTCCTGGTCGCCCGGTGGGGCAACGAGCCCTTCGAGCGGATCCACACCGGCGAGGTCGCGGCCATGGAGTACGTGTACGCCCACGACGGGCCGACGGTACGGCTGCTGTGGCTGAGCAACGACACCGTCGACAACGTGACGCCCGCGATGCCGTGGGGGGCGCGGGACATGGAGCGCGTGAACTACGTGCCGACGCTCGCGCCGACCGACCCGGTGCTGGTGTCGGGGCTGGTCAAGGCGCTCGAGGACGCGGGCCCGAACTCGTATCTGATGGTCAACCGGAGTCAGGTGACGTATCTGCGGATGGACGTGGGCTACTCGGCCGGCTGGGAGTCCCGGCTGGTGCGCAACCTCGACGGCCGGCCGGAGCTGAGGAAGGTCCTCGCCAATGACGACGTGACGCTGTACGCGCTGCGCGAGCAGCCCGCGGGCCCGGTGCCCGAGCCGCGGCCGGGGTCGATCGGGCCGAAGGTGACGTGGACACCGTGGTCGGTGGTCGGCGGGCTCGCGGCCCTGGCCCTGGTCCTGATGCTCACGGCCCGGGAGGTCGTGCGGGTCGCGATGCGGCCGGGCGTGCGGCAACTGCGCTGGCTGCAGAGCAGTTTCTGGTTCTCGCTGCCGCTGCTGGCGGTGCTGTGCGCCTCGCTGGCGCAGCGGTTCCTGACCATGGGCAAGGGCTGAGAGGCGAAGGGCACGGGGCAGGGGGCAGGGGGCACGGGGGAACGGAGTGCGGGGTAGGGAGCTCGGGGGGCGGGGGGCGGGGTGAGGCGGCTCAGCGCGCCAGCCACTTCACCTCGTACGCCCCCATGTCGAACCGCCTGCCGTCGACCAGCGCGCTGACGGTCCGGTCCAGGGTGTTCACCACCAGGACGGTCCTCGCACTGGCCAGCACCCGCACGTTGGGCACGTCGTCCCGGGCGACGGACACGGTCTCGTAGCGGGTGCCCGGCGGGAACGCCCGGCCGAAGCGGGAGACGAGGCCGTACATGGGCAGCGCCCGTCCGCCGCCGGGGGTGTCGGTGGTGGTCCACAGACAGCCTGCGCAGCCGCCGCCCTTCTCCTTCTGCGGGTTCCAGTAGAAGCCGGAGGAGGCGCCGCCACGGACCATGGCGATCAGGCCGGCCGCCTGGACTGCGACACGGTGCGGCTCGCTCCAGCCCGTGCGGTCGTCGTCGCCGTCGGCGGGCTCGACGTAGTACTCCGCCCACCACAGCGGCAGGCCGCCGGTCCGCTGCCGCACCCACCGGCCGACGGCCGTGAGCTTGTCGGTGGCCGCGAACTCGTCGGGCAGCAGGTCGTCGTCCCGGGTGTAGGTGGAGCCGTCGACGACCACGAAGTCGGCGCCCTTCTTGTGGGCGTTCCAGTAACCGAAGGCGTCCAGGACCCGCTGGTCCATGGCGCCCCAGGGGCCCCGGAGCGCCGTCGAGGCGTTCTCCTTCTGCCGCGGGCCGACGCTGTCCATGACGAGGTAGGGCCCGCCGACCATGATGTCCTTGCCGATCTTCTTCAGCGCCGCGTACACCAGGTTGTACAGCTTGGTGTACCCCTCGTAGTCCCAGCGGCCCGCGCGGTCGTTCCAGAAGCCCTTGAACTCGTTCCAGACGATGAAGTGCCGTACGTCCGGATAGCGCTTGGCCACCGTCGCGGCGAGCGCGGCGAAGTCGTCGTAGTGGTCGGGCGTCGGTGCGGTCTCCAGGGCGGACCGGCTCCAGTCGGTGCCGCCGACGCCGGCTCTGCCGCCCTTCATCCAGTCCGGCGCGCAGCACAGGGTGAGCACCGGGGTGCCCCCCGACCTGCGGACGAAGTCGATGCGCCGGTCCAGCGCGGCGAAGTCGTAACGTCCCCGGACCGGCTCCGGGTTGTCCGCGCCCCAGCCCATGATGTGCTGGTTCTGCGGCAGGCCCGCCGTGTCGGCGAGCAGCCCCGCCACCCGGTCGGTGGCGGCGCCGCTGCCCTCGTCGGCGCTGAACTGCGTGTGCGTGAAGCCCCAGCCGACGGACGGATCCGCCCGGTGCGGCGGCGTGGCGGGCGTGCCGTGCACCTTGTCGCCGTCGCGCGAGGTGCCGGCCGTGTCGCCGCTCCCGGGCAGGGTGCCGATCAGCGTCACGACCAGGGCGAGAACGGCCGCGCCGACGCCCAGCAGTGCGGTGAGCCGCCACCGCCGCTCCCCCGAGGTCCACCCATGACGTCCCATCAAAGGCAACAGTAACGGCGGAAATCGCCCGCCGGACAGGTGTCGCCGGGGTACGACTTCGCCACAGGACGGGCGAGGCCGCACCGGAGCGGACGACTCCGTACGAGCAGGGACGCAGCGGAGAGATCCGCGACACTTCACGCGCACGTCGGAAAGCGGGTGCGTGCGGCGGCCCCGTGACGGATCATGGCGACATGTCTGCGAACCCACACGACGCTCTGCCGATCCGGCTCAACGTCGACGACTCCGACTCGCCGTCCGACGTCGTCGACGCGCTGTTCCTCGGCCGCTTCGCGAAGGGCGAGCAGCCGTACTCGCACGCGGTGAACATCGACCGCGTCCGCTCCGGCGCCACGCTGCTGCCCGCGGGCGCCCGGGTGCTGCGCACGGCCCGCGACGACGACCGCAGCGCGACCCTCGCGGAGGGCGACGGCTGGACGCTGCTGGTCTCCCGCTGGAACCGGGGCGCCGACGTCACCGTCACCGCGACCACCGCCGACCTGGCCGAGAAGGTGCTCGGCGAGGCGACGGACGGTGCGGCGGACGAGCCGGAACCGCAGCCGGAGAACGTGACGATGGGCTTCTGGTACGTGTCCCCGCGCCGCGGCCCGCACCGCACCACCCGCCAGATCTCCGCGGGCACCTGGGACGAGGTGCGGGCGAACTACACGGCCCCGGTGGCGGACGCGATGGACCGCCTGATGAAGACGACCCCGGAGGACATCGCCGGCCGGCTGCTCCTGCTGCACGGCCCGCCGGGCACGGGCAAGACGTCGGCGCTGCGGACGCTGGCCCGATCATGGCGGGACTGGTGCCAGGTGGACTGCGTCCTCGACCCCGAGCGGCTCTTCTCCGATGTCGGCTACCTGATGGACATCGCGATCGGCGAGGAGGACGCGGCGGGCAAGGGCCGCTGGCGGCTGCTCCTGCTGGAGGACTGCGACGAGCTGATCCGCGGCGAGGCCAAGCACACCGCGGGACAGGCGCTGTCCCGGCTGCTCAACCTCACCGACGGCCTGCTCGGCCAGGGCCGCAACGTGCTGGTCGGGGTCACGACCAACGAGGACCTGGAGCGCCTGCACCCGGCCGTCGTCCGGCCGGGCCGCTGTCTGGCCCGGATCGAGGTGGGACCGCTGACCCGCGCGGAGTCGGTGAGCTGGCTGGGCACCGACCAGGGCGTGGGCCGCGACGGCGCGACCCTGGCGGAGCTGTACGCCCTGCGCCGGGGCACCTCCCCGACGGCCCTGCCGGAGCCCCGGGGCGGGGTGGAGGCGGGGCTGTACCTGTGACGCGTAGTGCGCCGGCGACCGCGGGAGGACCGGGTGCGGCGGCCGGTGCTTTGATGGTGGTATGACCCTGTTCGTCGGGACGTCGGGCTGGCAGTACAAGGACTGGCGGGGCGTGTTCTACCCGCAGGGGTGTCCCGTGCGGCTGTGGCTGGAGGAGTACGCCCGGCACTTCGCCACGGTGGAGATCAACAACGCCTTCTACCGGCTGCCCTCCCGGGAGAACTTCGCGGCCTGGCGGGAGCGGGTGCCGCCGGACTTCGTGGCCGCGGTGAAGGCGAGCCGCTATCTGACCCACGTCAAGCGGCTGAAGGAGCCCGCGGAGCCGGTGCACCGGCTGATGAGCCACGCCGAGGGACTCGGCGACCGGCTCGGACCTGTGCTGCTGCAGCTGCCGCCGACGCTGCTCGCCGACGCGCGGCTGCTCGACGCCTGCCTGGCGTGCTTCCCGGCGGGCACCCGGGTCGCGGTCGAGCCGCGCCACATGTCGTGGTGGACGCACGAGGTGCGGGCGGTGCTGAAGGAGCGGGGGGCCGCGCTGTGCTGGGCCGACGCCTACGCCCGTCCGGTCACGCCGCTGTGGCGGACCACCGACTGGGGCTACGTCCGCTTCCACGTGGGGCGCGCCCGGGCCTGGCCGCACTACGGCCGCCGGTCCCTGGAGACCTGGGTCGACCGGATAGCGACCGCCTGGCCCGACGACCAGGACGTGTACGCCTACTTCAACAACGACCCGGGGGGCGCGGCGGTCCGGGACGCGATGGTGTTCGCGCGGGTGGCCGCGATCGCGGGCCTGGAGGTCACCAGAACCCCGCGACGGCTCGTGGCAGCAGCCCGGTAGCCGTCCCCGGCACTCCCGCACCGGCACAGGCCGACCACCCGGCACGGCCCAGCGAGGCCCCGCGAGGAGCCACCCGCGCGTCCCGGTCCCGCAGCGCGGGGCTCCGCCGCCGTGCGCCACCCGCGGGGTCCCCGGCCCGCAGGGCAACCAACCGGCTTCCCCACCCGCGCGCCACCCGCGGGGATCTGGGTCCGCGCACCACCCCCGGGGCCCGGGGCCCGTGCGACAGCCGCCCGCTTCCGGGCCCGCAGACCACCCGCCGGGCTCCGGGGCCGCGCGCCACCCGCGGGGTCCGGGGCCCGTGCGGCGGCCGTCCGCTTCCGGGCCCCGCAGACCACCCGCCGGGCTCCGCGCCCGCAAGCCACCCGCAGTGTTCCCGCCCGCCGGGCAACCAACCGGCTTCCACACCCGCGCGCCACCCGCCGGGCTCCGGGCCAGTACGCCGCCTGCGGGCTTCCGGGCCCGCGCGCCACCCCAGGGGCCCGGGGCCCGTGCGGCGGCCGCCCGCTTCCGGGCCCGCAAGCCACCCGCGTGGCTCCGGGCCCGCGCCCCACCCCCGGGGGCCCGGGCCCGCAGGTCACCCGCCGGGCTTCGCGCCCGCCCCGCCGGCATCCGTGCCCGTGCGCCGCCCGCAGGGCTCCTACTCCCCGTAGGCCGCGCGCAGGGCGTCACGGACTGCCGCGAGCGCGGCGTTCTCGTCCAGGCCCAGCCGCCGTACCCGCTCCGCGTAGCCCTGCGCGGCCACCGCGGCCTCGCGCTCCGCGGCCGAGCCGGCGGCCGCGACGAACGTGCCGTTGCGCCCCCGCGTCTCGATCACCCCGTCCGCCTCCAGCGCCCGGTACGCCTTGGCGACCGTGTTCGCGGCGAGCCCGAGCGACTCGGCCAGCCCGCGCACCGTCGGCAGCCGGTACCCGACCGGCAGCGTCCCCGAACGCGCCTGCTCGGAGATCTGCGTCCGCACCTGCTCGTACGGCGGCGCACCGTCCTCGATGTGGATCTTCAACGTCACCCGCCGATTGTCCCGTACCCGGCGGAAAATGAGAGGCACCCCGCCCGTTCTCCCCCGTAGCGTGCGCCCTCATGACCGTGACCATCCGCGACCTCAGGCCGGACGCGCGGGCCGACCTCGAGGGCTTCGCCCGCGTGCGGCACCTCGCGCTCCCGTTCATCCTGTTCACCCCCGAGTCCCTCGCCCACGACCTCGTCCACATGCACCCCGACGCCCACTACCGCCCGCTCGTCGCCGTGGTGGACGGCGAGGTGATCGGCACGGCGCAGGTGCACATGGTCCACGAGAGCCCCGAGCCCGGCCAGGGCAACATCAACGTGTACGTCGACCCCGGGCACACCCGCCGGGGCGCCGGCCGCCTCCTCCTCCGCGCCGCCGAGGAGCACCTGGCCGCCCACGGGGCGAGGAAGCTGTTCTCCTGGGTGCTGGACGAGCCGGGCAGCCGCGCCTTCGCCGAGCGGCACGGCTACCGCGCGAGCCGTTCCGCGCACTTCCTCCGGCTGGACCTGGCCGGCGGCGCGCTCCCGCCCCTGCAGGACCCGCCGCCGGGCGTCGAGGTGCGCCGGGGTTCGGACTTCGCCGACGACCCGCGGCCCCTGTTCGCCCTGGACGCGGAGACCGCGGCGGACGAACCGAGCGACGTGGACACGGAGTTCACCGACTACGAGGCCTGGCTGGAGGAGACCTGGCGGCACCCGCTGTTCAGCGCCGAGCTGACCTCGGTGGCGGTGGTCGACGGGCGTCCCGTCGCGTTCAGCGCCGCCCGCACGGACGGCGGGCGGCGGTACGGCACCGTCATGACCGGCACCGCCCGCGCGTTCCGCGGCCGGGGCCTGGCCAAGCTCGCCAAGAACGACTCGCTGCACCGGGCCCGCGCCGCCGGATGCACGGAGGCGTTCACGGGCAACGACGCCGGCAACAGGCCGATGATCGCGATCAACAAGTGGTTCGGGTACGAGATCTGCGGGACGGAGGTGCGTCATGTCCGCGAACTCGGCTGAGCCGGGCGGGCTCGTGGAGGTCGTGCTCGTCAAGGCGGGGGTCACGAAGATCGCTTATCCGGCGGAACTGCTCGCCGACGACGGCACCCGGATCGTCGTCCGCGCCCCGTGGGCGGGCGACGGGGTGCGCGACTTCGGCTTCGTACGCTTCGAACCGGGCGACGTCTTCACCGAGTACTACTGGCGGGACCGCTGGTACGCGGTGAAGGAGGTCCGGGACGCCCGGGGCACGGTGAAGGGCTGGTACTGCGACGTCACCCGCCCGGCCTCCCGTTCCGGCACGGAACTGGTGGTCGAGGACCTGGACCTGGACCTGTGGCGCTCCGCCGACGGCACGGACGTGCGCCGCCTGGACGAGGACGAGTTCGCGGACAGCGGCCTGGCGCGGACGGACCCCGAGGCCGCGGCGGCCGCCGTCGCGGCCCTCGACACCCTGGAGGCCCTGGCCCGAGGGGACGTCTTCGAGGCACTGCTGGCCTGAGGCCGTGGAGCGGCGGCGCCTTCGACGTGCCGCTACGCGGCCCCGGCCTCCGCCACCACCGCGTACCGCTCGTCGTCCACCTCCCGGCCCCACAGCCGCGCGTCGGCCGAGAGCGGTTCGCTGCGGATCTCCTCGGCGAGCGGGCGTACAAGCATGGTCAGCCGGTGCGCGGGTATGCCGACCGGCGTGACGGAACCCCACCGGCCCTCGATCAGGACCAGCCGCCCGGCCGGGCGCAGCAGCGCCCGCCAGTGGCGCAGCACCCGGTCCGGCTCGGGCAGCGCCCACAGCACGTGGCGCACCAGGACCACGTCGAAGCGGCGCTCGCCCACCGGTGGTTGTGCCGCGTCGCCGACGAGGAACGCCGCGTCCCGGTCTGCCAGTTTGGCGCGGGCCCGCTCCACCATGGCCGGGGACAGGTCGATCCCGGTGACCCGGTGTCCCTGCTCGGCGGCGAGGAGCGACATGCTGCCGGTGCCGCAGCCGAGGTCGAGGACGTCGCACGGGTGTGCCGGCAGCCAGCCGCGCAGCCGCTCGGCCCAGGCCGCGCGCACGTCCGGGTCGCGCAGCCCGTGATCCGGCTCGTCGTCGAAGACGGCGGCCTGCGCGTCCCAGTCCACCCGAGCCGGGGCCGGCCCGTCACCGTCGTCCGTGATCCGTGTCGTCATGCGCTCCAGGGTGACACCCGCCACTGACAGTCGAATGTGACAGCGGCCACAGACAGACCCGCACCGATGAGGAACTCTCGCCCGCAAGGTCTACCACCGTGGCAGCACGGATCCGGTAGGCGTCGAAGGAGGCAGCGATGCGCCGTACGACAGTGCAGAAGCCCCTGAGGAAGACGGACACCCGCCGGGTCCGCGAGGAGGCCGAGGAGCGTCCCGCCGCGCGCCCGGAAGTGCGCAGGGACATCGCGCGCACCTGGTGGCCGGACGGATGACGGTCCGAGGGCCCGGGCATGAGACGTCTCAGACCAGCCGCTTGCGGTAGTGGATCCGGTCGTAGGGCCCGTCCACACGGCGCTCGACGGCCTCGTAGCCGAACTTCGGGTAGATCCTCCGGTTCTCCCACATCATCGCGTTCGTGTAGAGCCTGACCTCGGGCAGCCCCAGCGCACGCGCGTGCGCGTCCACGAACTCCAGCAGCCGCCGGCCGACGCCCGTACCGTGGGCGTCGGGACGGACGGCGACGCTGTCGAGGAACAGGTGGTCGGTGCGCGCCTCGACCACCACGAGGCCGATCACCCGGCCCGTCCCGGGCTCCTCGGCGACGAACACCTTGCCCGCGGCCACGTCCGCCGCGTGGTCCGCGTCCATGGGCACCGGCCGCACTCCGATGCGCGCGACGTAGGGGCGGTACGCCTCCTCGGTCACGGACCCGACGGCCGGGACGTCGGCGGCACGGGCCGCCCGGACCACCTCGTTCGACATGCCGCGCACGCTCCCCGTCTGAGCGCAGCCTCAGCGCTCCCTTAACGCGAGCATAAGGATCTCCTCCCACCGCCTCGGGCGGGCGATTTCACGGTTTCCCCCGGCTAGCTTGCTGATCGCCCCCACGGGATCCGGCGCCCGGAGTCCGCGCTCCGGGGGCCGCCGCCCCGCCACAGGACCGTTCCGAGGAGTTCCCCCATGCCCTTCCCCAGGCTCTCCGCGTCGTTCGAGCGGGGGACGCCGCGACGCCGCGGGGCCGCCGCCGGCGTCGCCGCCGCCCTCGGCACGGCCTCGCTCGCGCTGACCGCGCTGGCCGCCGGGCCCGCGTCCGCCCACGGGTCCATGGGCGACCCGGTCAGCCGGGTCGCCCAGTGCTACGCGGAGGGTCCGGAGAGCCCGAAGTCCGCCGCGTGCAGGGCGGCGGTCGCGGCCGGCGGCACCCAGGCGCTCTACGACTGGAACGGCATCCGGATCGGCGACGCGAACGGCCGCCACCAGGCGCTGATCCCGGACGGCAGGCTGTGCAGCGCGAACAACCCGGAGTTCAAGGGCCTCGACCTGGCCCGCGCGGACTGGCCCGCGACCGGTGTGCGCGGCGGCTCGTACACCTTCAGATACCGGGTGACCGCCCCGCACAAGGGCACCTTCAAGGTCTATCTGACGAGGCCCGGCTACGACCCGGCGAAGCCGCTCGCCTGGGACGACCTCGACCTCGCGCACCCGGTGGCGACGGCGACCGACCCGGTGGCCTCGGGCGGCTTCTACACGTTCTCCGGCACCCTCCCCGAGCGCTCCGGCAGGCAGTTGCTGTACGCGGTCTGGCAGCGCTCGGACAGTCCGGAGGCGTTCTACTCCTGCTCGGACGTCGTCTTCGGCGGCGGCGGCGGTACGGCGGCCGGCACGTCCCCGGCCCCGAGCGCGTCCGCGCCCACCGAGCGGCAGATCGAGGACGGTGCCGGCAGGTCGACGGCCGGGCACCACGGCCACGGGGACACCGAGGCCCGTACGACGACGCACCCGGCGTCCGCTTCCGGCTCCTCGGCGGCGGACCGGTCGAAGAGCGCCGAGGTCGAGGACGCCCGGGACACCGCGGACGCCGCGAACGCGTCCACGGCGAACCGGCCCGAGGCCGCCGGTGCCTCCGGTGCCTCCGGTGCCTCCGGCGACCTGGCCGAGACCGGCGGCGACGGCGGTGAACCTTACGTGGCGGTCGGCGGCGCGGCCGCCCTGGCGGTCGGCTCGGCCGCGCTGTTCGCCTCGGCGCGCAGGCGCGCGGCGAACGGCGCCCGGCAGGGCCGCCGCTGAGGCGGCCCCACCAGCGCGGGGCCTGTCCGGCGGCTCAGGCCGGACAGGCCCCGGAACACGCGTCAGCTGAACGCCGACGCGCAGGTGGTGGCGGTGGCGTGGCCCGGGTCGAGGGCGTTGGCCACCTCGTGGAAGGCGATGCGGTCGAAGAGCGCGATCGCCAGGTGCTCGGAGAGGTCCACCGAGCACAGGTCCTGCAACAGGACGTTGCGCACGTCGGGGCCGGTCAGGTACTGGCTGCGCCACGGCGTGGCGACCTCGTCGTACTTGGTGGCGATGACCGTGTAGTGCACGCCGGCCACGGTGTCGCCGCCGTTGTTGAGCCTGGTGAGGAAGTCGGAGCCGGGGAGCTGGTCGGCGAGGCCGGGGGTGGCGGCGGAGATGAGGTCCTCGGCGCCCGGGAAGTACGGCAGCAGGTTGGTCAGTCCGCTGAGGGTGGCGCCGTGGTTGTCGGGCGCGATGCCGACGAGCGCGTTCACCTTGCCGGCCCCGCCGAGGAACTTCAGGTAGTAGCGGGGCATCATCCCGCCCTGCGAGTGGCCGACGAGGTCGGTCTTCGCGGCACCGGTGGTGCCGAGCACCCTGTCGACGAAGTCGGACAGCTGCTGTGCCGACTTGTCGATGGGGCCGAGGCCGTGGAAGAGCGGGACGTTCTGCAACTGGCCGTAGTCGAGGGAGAAGACGCAGTACCCGCGGTCCTTCAGGTACGGCGCGAGGGCCAGCCAGTTGTCGACGGAGTTGCCGAGGGTGCCGTGGACGAGGACGACGGGGCGGGGGTGGGTGGCCGACGGCCTGCAGGACCAGTTGTTCCAGCCACTGCTCGGGGCGTCGGCAGCGTGGGCGGTGGCGGCGGGGACGGTGGCGACCGCTGCGGCGAGCAGCAGGGCGGCCAGGGGTCTGAGGACGCGCTTGAGGGGCAGCATCGGGTGATCTCCTTGCGGCTCAAGGGGGGAGGTGCGACGGCACTAAGCCCTGTGATCCGGATCACGGGATGCTGTTCATTCGTCAAGTTACGGACGAGTAGCCCGCATGGGAAGTTACGCGTCAGTAAAAACTTTCGACGTCAACCGGAGACCGTGATAAAGCCCCTGACAAACCGTCACCAGACAGGCCTGATCGGACCGTACGGTGCGATGCGCGCCAGCCGCTCCCGCAACGCGCGCACCTCACCCTCGCCGATCAGTTCGACCCGTACCCCCACGGCCTCGGCGCCCGCCTCCTGGGCCGCACGGTGCAGGCCCGCCCCCCGGTCGGTCAGGACCACCGGCCACGACCGCGCGTCGTCCGGGTGGGGCCGGCGCTCCGCGTACCCCTTGCGCACGATCTCGTCGACGAGCTGACTCGCCGCCTGCCTGGTGACCCCGCGATGGACGGCGAGTTCACCGACCGTCGCGCCGTCCGGCGCCGGCCGCGCGAAGGCGAAGCCGTGCGCGGGCCCGAGCCCTGATCACCCTCGGCGGCCGGCGCGAGCGGATCTCGGCGGGCGACACGGTGATCACCAACGCCGGTGCGACGGTGGCCGTCGAGAACCCGACCGGGCACACCGCGCTCTCCTGGGTCACCACGTCCGTCGGCCTGGAGGCGGAGCTGGCCGACGGCACGCGCATCACTCCCCTGGGCCGACTGACACCCGCGGAGGCGCAGTCACGCCGCCAGTGCCCCCGGTACCACCGCGCGCGGGCCGAACCTCGCCCGGACGCGGTCGGCCGCTTCCTCGACGCGGCGGACCTTCTCGTCCACGGGGTCGAAGGTGAGCTGATGGGAGGCCTGGTCGGCGGGGGTCAGACCCTCGGCGCGCAGGGCGATCGCGCGGACGCGGGCGCGCTGCAGGCCCAGGGAGTCGTACAGGCCGTGGGCCGCCCCGATCAACACGGCCGAGTGGGCGGTCGGTTCCGCGAGGGTGCGGCCGCGGGTCGTGGCGGAACGGTCGGCGTAGCGCACGGTGAGGGTCAGGACTCGGCAGACCTTGTCCAGGGCGCGCAGCCGGACGCCCAGTTCCCAGGCGGCCGAGAGCAGTTCCCGGCGATGGCGGCCGGGGTCCGTCTCGTCGCGTGCGAAGGGGCGTTCCGCGACAAGGGAGCGTGAGACCCCGTCGGGAACGACCCGGCCGCGGTCCACACCGTTCGCCCGCTCGTGCAGTGCGCGGCCGGCACCCGCGCCGATCAGGCGCTGGAGGGTGGACAGGGGCGCTGCGGCGACCCGGTCCACGGTGTCGAGGCCGTACTCGCCCAGGGTGCGGGCCGTCGCCGCGCCGACGCCGGGCAGCGCGGAGACCGGCCGCCCGGCCAGGAACTCCGCGACGGCGTCCGGGTCTCCGGGTGCCGCGCGGGTCGTCCCGTGCCGGGCGTCGCGCAGCGCCATACGCGCCAGCATCGGCCCGGGGCCGGCGCCGATCACGCAGTCGACGCCGTGCAGCGCGAGGGCCCGGATCCGGATCACCGAGGCCAGTTCGACGGCGTCGCGGCCGAAGTACCGCTCGGCGCCCCGCAGATCGGCCAGCGCCCCGTCCGGCGGCAGCGCCTCGACGACCGGGGTGAACTCCTCCAGCAGGCCGAGCAGCCCGGGCAGGGCGTCCTCGCGCGCCGGCGGCAGCTGGAAACGTACGCAGAGGATGGTCATCCCGCACTCCCCGGGCTCTGGTGCCACAACTTCCGTCCACCCGCGGGGCCTTCGCCCGCGGGACGCAGATCGGCCCAAGGGTGCATCTCGTACCCCGTGGGCATGCGGATCGTGCGGCCCGGGCGGCCCGGGTCCGGACGGCCCTCGGCAGGGCCGCCGTCCGGATCCCGCCCCGGATCCTGCTCCGGGCTCCCCTGCGGCAGGGGCTCCGCCAGCCGCGCCGCCACCTCCTCCAGGCCGCCCCCGGCGCGCAGTTCGGCCAGCTCGGCGAGGTTCCAGGCGGCGGAGCCCACCACGCTGAGGCTGCGCGGGCCGCGCCGCTGCACCACCCCTCGCACCAGCAGCAGCCAGGAGTGGAAGACGGTGTGGGCGCAGGCGTCGTGGGAGTCGTCGAAGAAGGCGAGGTCGACCAGGCCCGTGCCGTCGTCCAGCGTGGAGAAGATCACCCGCTTGCCGGACCGGATCGGCGGGGTCTGGGTGGCCGCCTTGGCGCCCGCGACCAGCACCGTCTCCCCGTGCCGGGCCTCGCGCAGCCGGCGCGCGGACACCACGCCCAGCTCGTCGAGGAAGGCGCGGTGGTCGTCCATCAGGTTGCGCGAGGCGTCCATGGACAGCACACCCAGTTCGGCGCTGAGCCGCTCCGCGTCGGACAGGTCCGGCAGTCCCGCGGACGCGGTCTTGCGGCCACCCGCCAGCGGGAGTTGGCCACCGCCTCCGCCCCGGGCGCCCCGGTGCAGCTCGGTCAGGTGCAGTTGCAGGTCGCGGCGGTTGGCACCGAACGCGTCCAGCGCACCCACCTGGGCGAGCCGTCCGGCGACGGGGCGGCTCGGCCTGCCCCGCTCCCAGAAGTCGAGCAGGGAGGCGTACGGCTGCGCGTCCGCGATCCGTGCCGCCTCGGCCTCGCTGATGCCGTGCACATCGCAGAGGGCCAGCCGAAGTCCCCACATGTCCGGCGAACCAGACTCTGAATCAGACACCAGTTCGATACGGTGGGCGACCCCCGACCGGTTCACGTCAAGCGGCAGGATCGGCACCCCGCGCCGCCGCGCGTCCGCCAGCAGCAGCCGCTTCGGGTACATCCCCGGGTCGTGGGTGAGCAGACCCGCGTAGAAGGCGGCCGGGTGATGCGTCTTCAGCCAGGCCGACTGGTACGTCGGTACGGCGAAGGCGACGGCGTGCGCCTTGCAGAAGCCGTAGGAGCCGAACGCCTCGACGATCTCCCAGGTGCGCCGGACCGTCTCCGCGTCGTAGCCGTGGGCCGCCGCGTGCTGCGCGAACCAGACCCGGATGCGCGCCTGCGACTCCGGGTCGGACAGCCCGCGCCGCACCCGGTCCGCCTCGTCCCGGCCGCAGCCGGTCATGATGTGCAGGATGTGGATGATCTGCTCGTGGAAGACGACGACCCCGTACGTCTCCCTCAGCGGCTCCTCCAGGTCCGGGTGGGGGTAGCGGGCCGGCGCGCGCCCGTGCCGCGCCTCGATGAACGGCCGCACCATGTCGGCGGCGACCGGCCCCGGCCGGAACAGCGAGATGTCGACGACCAGGTCGTGGAAGTCTGCGGGCTGCAACCGTCCGACCAGGTCCCGCTGGCCCGGCGACTCGATCTGGAAGCAGCCGAGCGTCTCGGTGGACCGGATGAGCCCGTACGTCGCCGGGTCGCCCGGCGGCACCGCGTCCAGGTCGATCCGCTCCCCCGTCGCCCGCTCCACCTCCGCGACGGCGTGCGCCATCGCCGACTGCATCCGCACGCCCAGCACGTCCAGCTTGAGCAGCCCGAGGTCCTCCACGTCGTCCTTGTCGAACTGGGACATGGGGAAGCCCTCGCCGCTGGTGGGCATGACCGGCGTACGGGACAGCAGGGAGGCGTCGGACAGGAGCACTCCGCAGGGGTGCATGGCGACCCCGCGCGGGAGCGCGTCGAGGGCCTCGACCAGCTCCCACAGCCTCCCGTACCTGTCCCGCTCCCCCGCCAGCGCCCTGAGCTCGGGCAGCTCGTCCAGGGCGGCGCGGGCGTCGCGGGCGCGGATGTGCGGGAAGGACTTGGCGATGCGGTCGACGTCGGCGGGGTCCATGGACAGCGCGGCGCCGACGTCGCGGATCGCGTGCCGCACCCGGTACGTCTCCGGCATGGCGACCGTCGCCACCCGCTCGGTGCCGAACCGCCCGATGATCGCCCGGTAGACCTCCAGACGGCGCGCGGACTCCACGTCGATGTCGATGTCGGGCAGGGCCACACGGCGCTTGGACAGGAAGCGCTCCATCAGCAGCCCGTGCTCGACCGGGTCGGCGTGCGCGATGCCGAGGAGGTGGTTGACCAGGGAGCCCGCGCCGGAGCCGCGCGCGGCGACCCGGATGCCCATGTCCCGCACGTCGTCGACGACCTGGGCGACGGTGAGGAAGTAGGAGGCGAAGCCGTGGTGGGCGATGACGTCCAGTTCCTCGTGCATCCGCTCCCAGTAGTCCCGCCGGCCGGCGTAGCCGCGCAGCACCATGCCCGCCGCGGCCCGGGAGGCGAGCGTGCGCTGGGCGGTGCGGCGGCCGGCGCCGACGAGGTGCGCCTCGGGGAAGTGGACGGAACCCATGCCGAGGTCGTCCTCGGGGTCGACCAGGCACTCGGCGGCCGTGGCCCGGGTCTGCTCCAGCAGGCGGTGGGCGGTGTCGCGCCGGAAACCCGCGGCCTCGACGATGCGCTCGGCGGCGTGCAGCATCGCGTCCGCGCCCTTCAGCCAGGCCTCGCCGGAGTCCAGCTCCCGCGTGGGGTCGACGGGGACCAGGCGGCGGGCGGCGTCCAGGACGTCGGCGACCGGGCCCTGGCCGGGGTCGGCGTACCGGACGGCGTTGCTCAGCACCGGCCGGACGCCCTGCTCGGCGGCGAAGCCGACGGTACGGGCGGCCAGGCGCAGGGAGCCGGGGCCGGTGCCGGTACGGCCGTGCCAGACGGCCTCGAGCCGCAGGGCGTCGCCGTAGACCTCGCGCCAGGGGACGAGCAGCCCGGCCGCGCGGTCCGGGCGCCCGGCGGCGAGGGCGCGGCCCACGTCGGAGTCGGGGCCGAGCAGGACGGTCAGGCCGTCGGCGTGGTTCTCGGGCCAGGACAGCAGGGGGGTGCCGGCGGCGGTGTGGGCGGCGGTGACCAGGCGGCACAGGCCGGCCCAGCCGCGGGCGCCGTCCCGGGCCAGGAAGGTGACGCGGGGAGCCGACTCGTCGACGAAGGCGCCGCCGCGCACGGGCGTCCGGCGCCGCTCGTGCCGGACGGGGCCGTCCCGCCGTACGGGCTCGGGCCCGGCCACCGCCAGCTCCGCGCCGAACAACGGGCGGACGCCCGCCGCGGCGCAGGCCTTGGCGAACCGGACCGTGCCGGCGACGGTGTCGCGGTCGGTGAGCGCGAGGGCGTCCATGCCCCGCTCGGCGGCGCGCTCGGCCAGCCGCTCCGGGTGCGAGGCGCCGTAGCGCAGGGAGAACCCGGAGACGGTGTGCAGATGCGTGAAGCCCGGCATCCGCACCTCCCGCACACGCGACCCCTCACAGGGTCTCGAACATCAGTTCCCTCAACTCTCACCCCCACCATAGACCAATTCCCGAACATCTGTGCGACAACCGTCTCGGGTGCCCTCACCTGCGCGGATCCGCGGCGGCCCGGCGCGCGCGAGCCCGCGCGAAGCCCGTGCGGGAAGCCGCGCGAAGCCCGCACGAGAGGCCCACGCGAAAGCCCCGCCCCCTCGCGCGCGAGGGCGGGGCTCCGCGGTGCTGCTCAGCGGATCAGGTCAGCCGATCTGGCTTCCGGTGGCCGACAGTGCCTCGGTGACCGGCTGGAAGAAGGTCTCGCCGCCGGAGGTGCAGTCGCCGCTGCCGCCGGAGGTCAGGCCGAGCGCGGTGTCGCCGTCGAACAGCGAGCCGCCGCTGTCGCCGGGCTCGGCGCACACGTCGGTCTGGATGAGGCCGCTGACCGTGCCCTCGGAGTAGTTCACGGTGGCGTTCAGACCGGTGACCGTGCCGGTGTGCACCTGGGTCGTGGAGCCGCTGCGGGTGACCTTCTCTCCGACGGTCGCCTCGCCGGCCTTGGCGATCGCCTGCGTGGAGCCGTTGTAGAGGTCCACCGCGCTCGGGTGCTCCACGCTCGCGGTGTACTTCACCAGGCCGAAGTCGTTGCCCGGGAAGCTGGACTGCTCGTTCTTGCCGATCTGGTTGCCGCTGGAGTCGGACCAGGCGGAGATCGCGGAGGTGCAGTGTCCGGCGGTCAGGAAGTACGGCTGGCCGCCCTTGACCACGTTGAACCCGAGCGAGCAGCGGCCGCCCGAGCCGGTGATGGCGTCGCCGCCCGCGACGAAGGGTTTGAACTCCCCCTTCGAACGCTTGAGTTCGGCCTTGGCGCCGAGCCCGTCGACGACCTTGGAGAGCGTGGCCCACTCGGTCTTCGAGACGGACCTGTCGGCGGTGACCACGACCTTGTTGCTGACCGGGTCGGTCGCCCACGAGGTGCCGGGGATGGTGGCGTCCTCGCGCAGGGTGGTGCGCGCTCCGTCCAGCTCCGCGAGGGAGTTCTCGACGATTCTCGCCTTGGCGCCGGACTGCTGGACGGTCTTCGCCGCGGCGGCGTCGAGCACGTTGACCACGAGGCTCTTCGCCCGGGCGTCGTAGTACGTACCCGCCGCGTCGGTGCCGAGGTCCTTGACCAGCGTCGAGGCGAGCTTTCCGGCCGCCGTGGACGACAGGGTCCGCGCCACGGGGGTCTTCGGGGCCTCACTGGCGTTCGCACTCTGGAAGGTCACTCCCGCGGCGACCAGCGCGGCGATGCCCGCACCTGCCACGGCCGCACGGCGCCTGGGTATGCGTCGGTGCTTCAACTCTCGTCCTCCTGTGGGGGGTCGGCACACGAGGTTGTGGGGGCCCCGTGCGCCGGAAGGCGGTTGACCCGGCCCACTATTCCGAGACCGGCAGTGCGCACACAAGGTCGAGTTCTGGACGCGCATACGTCAACCGGCGTATGTCCCCTATGCCTTGACCGCCCGAGGTCGGCCCACCCGGGTTCGCACTGCAAATACGACGCAGGGACATCCTGTGTGCCGTCCGTGAGGTCTAGTCCTGTCCTGAATTCAACCCGCTCTCACCGCGCCCCGGACCGGATCGGAACCCCTGGTGACCCCCGCGCGAGCGAGAGCCCCCGCACGCCGGTTGCGTGCGGGGGCTCTCCTGCTGCCGCAGGTCGGACCGCCGGGAACGGGGCCGGGGTCCACGGGGGACGTCAGTAGACGTGCACCCCGTAGGCGCTCAGCGCCTCGGTGACCGGCTGGAAGAAGGTCGTACCGCCGGAGGTGCAGTCGCCGCTGCCGCCGGAGGTCAGACCGTAGGCGGTGGTGCCGCCGTACAGCGGGCCGCCGGAGTCGCCGGGCTCGGCACAGACCGTGGTCTGGATCAGGCCGTAGACGATGTCGCCGTTACCGTAGTTGACCGTCGCGTTGAGCGCGGTGACGCGGCCGCTGTGCGTGCCGGTCGTGGAGCCGCGGCGGTACACGGTGGTGCCGACGGAGGGCGTGGCCGCGCTGGTGATGTCCTGGCTTCCCACCGTGCCCGACTTGGTGATCGAGCTGTTGGTGTAGCGCACGATGCCGTAGTCGTTGCCGGGGAAGGAGGAGCCGGCGGTGGAACCGAGGGTCGTGGAGTGCGAGGAGTTCGCCCACCAGGTGCCCGCGCCGTCGGTGCAGTGACCGGCGGTCAGGAAGTAGTAGTTTCCGCTGGCGTCCTTGACGTTGAAGCCCAGCGAGCAGCGCCAGCTACTCGCATAGATGGCGTCGCCGCCGGAGATCAGCTTGTTGAACTTGCCCGCCGTGCGCTTGATGGTCAGCGCGCCGGAGTTGGTCCCCGCCCGCTGCTTGATCTGGGCGATCTCGGACGGGGTGACCGTGCTGTCGACGGTGACGACGACACGGTTGGTCTTGCTGTCGACCGCCCAGGCGGTGCCCGGGATGTCGGCCTTCAGCACCGAGTCGCTCGCCTTGGTGAGCTGAGCGGCACTGAAGGTGGTCGTGTCGGACGCGTTCGCGTTGGGGACCGCGAACGCGGCAGCGGCCACGAGCCCGGAGGCGATGGCGATCAGCCGGGTCCGTCTCGCGACGCCGCTGCGCGGGGTGGTGCGCTTGATCCTCACTTGTCGTTCCTCCACAAAGGAAGTCGGGGGCCGCGTGGGGTCGGGGCCCGTGAGGCGCAGCCAGGCGCCGGGTGTCCGGATTCCGGATACGCCGTGCCCCTGACAAGCGCTGAGGGGGAGTATTCGGCCGAACGGACGGTCGGCGCAAGGGCACCTTTCGGCCGTGCGACTGTGTGCGATTCAACTAGAAGGCGTGCGTCCGGGATGACTTGACGCTCCGTCAGGCAATGGGGGAAAGGCCCTCGCCTCAGGCCGGGGCCCGCTGCCCCGCCGGTATCGCGAGGTGCGGCGCGACCCGCACGAATGCCGCCGTTTCGGCCCCGAAGCCGAGCCGCGCCCCGGAGGCGAACGCCCCTCGACCGACGGCCGGAGCGTCCGCCTCGGCAGCGGCGGGAACGACCGCGGCGCCGTGGACCGGCAGGAACACGGGGTTGTCCGGAATTTGACCGTCCGGATACCTCTTCGGCCAGGGGGCGCCGGCCGGCGCCGACGGGTCGCGGGACGCCCGCGCCGTCCCGGTGCGGCGCCCACGCCCCTCCCACTGGTCCGATACGTCCGTCATGTGATCACCCCTTCCATGCGGGGGCGGGCGGGCAAACCCCCGTACGACCGGGCCGCTCCCCCACTCCTTTCCTCTTTCTCTCCGGTCTCTCCACGGCGGACGGCTCACCCCGCACCACCCCCGTCGGCCCGCGACGCGTCACAGCCCGCAGTCGCAGCAGGAGCAGCATTCACAGCACTCGCAGCACTGGCACGCCTCGCAACACGAGCAGTCGCAGTCGCAGTTGGCGCAGCAGCCCTCGCGCCTCCTCCGCGACCACGGGCCCTCGAACTCGTCGGCACAGCACACCTTGCAGGTGCAGCACAGCCCGAGGGCGGCCGCGCACCCGGCCCAGAAGCCGCGCCTGCCGGGGCTCGGGGGCGCGCCGCCGAAGGGGCTGCCGCCGCCGGTTCCGGGGTGGTTCGGGTCGTGCGGTGCCCGCGGGCCGTGCGGGCTCTGGGGTGCGTACGGCCCCTGCGGCGGCCCGAAGGCGCCTTCGGGCGCGTGCCCGCAGGACTCGGTGCCGAAGGCCCGGTCGACGGAGCGGCCCAGTTCGTGCGCGAGCAGCAGGTGCGCCAGCCGGCCCTCGGTGAACCCCACCCCGCGCAGGGCGAGACGGATGCCGTGGACGGCGTCGTCGGCGAGCCGGCGGGCCTCGGTGAGCGGGGTGCCGGTCGCGGTGAGCGGGTTCCAGGCACCCCGGGCGGCGTCCTCCCGGCGGTCCTCCACTGCGTCCAGGAGATGGGCGAGCCGGCCGAACAGGCGGCCGGCCTCGGCGAGCGGTGCGGCGTTGCCCGGCCGGCCGGCGAGGACCGCGGTGTGCGCGAAGGCGGCGGCGGTCGCGGTCTCGGTCGGTTCGGTGACGGCGAGGAGCGGCGTCCCGGGTCCGGCGAGCGCCTCGATGCCGGTCTGGCGGTCCACGGCGTCGACGAGGACGGCGGTGTCGAACCCGACGCCCGCCCCGGTGCGGGCGCCCGCGCGCCGCCAGCCGTCCGCGACCCGGCGCGCGGCGAGCGCCACCGGCCGGCGCGCCAGCAGCCCGTCACCGTCGGCGAAATGGTCGCGCACCTTGGCCGAGGCGAGCACCAGCGAGACGGCCGCCGCGAGCCGCGACCCCTCACCCTGTGCGACGGAGGCGGTGCGCATACCGCGCAGCGGACACGGGCCCGCCGTCCGCCGCCGTCCCCCCGCCGCTCCCGCCGCCCCGGTGGCCTGAGCCTCCGTCAGGACCGAGAGGATCAGCCCGTCATAGTTCGTCACCACGCGCGCGAACTGCCCGTGGTCGCCGCGCAGCGCCAGGCACAGTCCGCACAGGTGGGCCATCCACTGGGCGCCGAGGTTCTCCCCGAGGCGATGCCGGCAGGGCCTGACAATTCCGAACACGACGATCCCCCGTGATGCGTACGACGTTGAGCCGCCGCATCGTATCCGCCCCTTCGTTCACCCGTACGCACCGTGCGTCACCCATACGCCGTGGACAATCATATTTCACTCACAGTCAGCAGCCGTGTAGGCCCGCGCCCTTGGGGCACACGGCCTCTCGACGTATTCGCTGTGCACCAGTACCGTCACAAACCCCCCGCGCGGCGTCTATCCACTTGGCGCACCGTCCGCATCATGGATGACCATAGGGATACGAAAAGCAAGAGAGACCGCTGTGAGAGGAGGCGTCCATGGGATCGGTACGCAAGGCGAGTGCGTGGCTCGGCCTCGTCGACGACAACGATGACGAGCGTTACTACGACGACGACTACTCCGAGGGCACCGACGCCGGGGACGCCTGGGTCACCGACCCCCGGGTGAAGGTGGCCTCGGACACGGCCGAGGAGAAGGGCCGCCGGATCGGCACGATCACCCCGGACAGCTTCCGTGACGCCCGCGCGGTGGGCGAACTGTTCCGGGAGGGCGTGCCCGTCATCATGAACCTGACGGCCATGGAGGCGGCCGACGCCAAGCGCGTCGTGGACTTCGCGGCCGGGCTCGTGTTCGGCCTGCGCGGCTCCATCGACCGCGTGTCCAACCGGGTCTTCCTGCTGTCCCCCGCCGACACCGAGATCATCAGCGGCGAACCGACGGGGCACCGGACGGACGGTTTCTTCAACCAGAGCTGAGGCAGGGCCGCACGCCGGCCCTGCCCGCCCCGGGCGTCACCGGAAGGCGTCGAGACCGGTGAGCGCCTTGCCCAGCACGAGCTGGTGCATCTCGACGGTGCCCTCGTAGGTGAGCACCGACTCGAGGTTGGTCGCGTGCCGCATCACGGGGTATTCGAGGGAGATCCCGTTGGCCCCGAGGATCGTCCGGGCCGTGCGGCAGATCTCGATCGCCTCCCGCACGTTGTTGAGCTTGCCGAAGCTGACCTGCTCGGGACGCAGGCGGCCGGCGTCCATCCGTCGCCCCAGGTGGTGGGCGAGCAGGATTCCCTTGTGCAGTTCGACCGCCATGTCGGCGAGCTTGGCCTGGGTGAGCTGGAAGCCTCCGATGGGCCTGCCGAACTGCTCCCGGGTCCGCGCGTAGTCGAGGGCGGTCTCGAAACAGGAGCGGGCCGCACCCATGGCGCCCCAGACGATGCCGTAGCGGGCGTGGGACAGACAGCCGAGTGGGCCGCGCAGTCCGACGACCCCGGGCAGCACCGCGTCGGCGGGCAGCCGTACGTCGTCGAGGACGAGTTCACTGGTGACGCTGGCCCGCAGCGACCACTTGTGCTTGATCTCCGGCGCGGAGAACCCTGCGCTGTCCGCCGGCACCACGAACCCGCGGATCCCCTCGTCGGTCTGCGCCCAGACGACGGCGACACCGGCGACCGAACCGTTGGTGATCCACATCTTGCGGCCGTTGAGGACCCAGTCCGTGCCCTCGCGCTTGGCGTACGTGCGCATGGCGGCGGGGTCGGATCCGTGGTCGGGTTCGGTCAGGCCGAAGCAGCCGATCACCTCGCCGGCGGCCATCCGGGGCAGCCAGGCCTGCTTCTGCTCCTCGGAGCCGAACCGGTGGATGGCGTACATGGCGAGGGAGCCCTGCACGGAGACCAGGGAGCGGATGCCGGAGTCGGCGGCCTCGAGCTCCAGGCAGGCGAGTCCGTACTGGACGGCGGTGGCGCCGGCGCAGCCGTACCCGTCGAGTGACATCCCGAGTGCGCCGAGGGCGCCGAGCTCCCGGGCGAGTTCCCGCACACCCGGCAGCTCGCCGCTCTCGTACCACTCGGCGACGTGCGGGAGCACACGGTCGGCGGCCCAGCCGCGCACGGTGTCCCGGATCGCCAGGTCCTCCGGCTCCAGCAGGTCGTCGATCCCGATCGGATCGGCGGGGTCGAACGGGGGCATCTTCGAGGACGCGGACATGGAACACCCTCCGGCAACTGAAAACTAGCAGCGCTAGTTATACGACTCCGGCCCGACGTTACGACGCAGTGTCCCGCACGTCCACCCCACGGGGCCCCACTCCGCGGGCCCGCACCCGGACGCCGCGGACGTCCGCCGAGCCGATACGCGGGGTCGGGCCGACACACGAGGGCCGGTCCGGGACACGAAGGCCGGGCCGGTCAGGCCGAGACCCGGGGCCGCTCGACCTTCCGCTGCGCGGGCAGCTCCACCTCGGGCTCCTCGCACTGCATCACCCGGGGCAGCCGCAGCGCCATCACCGCGCCGAGCAGCAACAGCCCCGCGCTCACGAGCAACGTCACATGCAGCCCGTGCACGAAGGAGTTCCGCGCGGCCTGCCGCAGCGCGTCCCCCGCCGGCACCCCGAGCCGCCCGGCCACCTCGTACGCCTCCCCCAGCGAGTGCGAGGCCGCCCGCGAGGCGTCCGCCGGGACCCCCGACACGGACGTGAGGCCGGGCGCGTACGCGGCGTTCATCACACTGCCCAGCAGGGCGATGCCGATGCCCGCCCCCAGCTGGTAGGACGTCTCCCCGATCGCCGCGGCCCCGCCCGCCCGCGCCTCCGGCGCCTCGCTCAGCATCGACTCGTACGCCCCGAAGAGCGTCGTCTCCAGCCCGAACCCGAGCGCCACGAACCCGGCCAGCAGCAGCGCCGTATCGTCCTGCCCGCCCATCCCCGTGAGCAGCAGCACCGCGGCCGCCGTCAGGCAGAACCCGAAGCAGACCATCCAGCGCGGCCCGAACCGCCGCAGCATCCGAGCCCCGGCCAGCCCGGCCGCCATCGCCGCGAACGTCAGCGGCAGCAGCCGCAGCCCCGTGCGCAGCGGCGAGAGGCCCAGCACCAGTTGCAGGTACTGCGCCGCGATCAGCTCCAGGCCGACCAGCGCCAGCATCGCCAGCACGATGCACCCGACCGACGTGACGAACGCCGGCCGCGCGAACATCCCCAGGTCCACCAGCGGATGCGACCGGCGCCGCTGCCGCCGTACGAAACCCACCAGCAGCACCACGCCGACCAGCAGCGGCACCAGGGTGAGCGGGCTCAGCGCGGGCTCCCCGCCGCCGAGCCGCTTCACGCCGAGCACCGCACCGAACAGCCCGACCGCCGCCATGATCGCGCCGACCACGTCCCAGGGACCGTCCCGGTCGCCGGTCGACTCCGGCAGCAGCAGCCGTCCCACCGGGAGGCTGACCAGCATCAGCGGGATGTTGACGAGGAAGACCGACCCCCACCAGAAGTGCTCCAGCAGGAAGCCGCCGAGCAGCGGACCGACCGCGGCGCCCACCGCGGCGACCGCGCTCCAGATGCCGATCGCCAGCGCTCGTTCGCGCCGGTCGGGGAAGACCTGCCGCAGGATCGACAGCGTCGCCGGCATGATCATGGCGCCGCCGACGCCGAGCAGCGCGCGGGCCAGGATGAGTGTCTGCGGGTTGTGCGCGAACGCCGCGACGGCGGACGCGATCCCGAACAGGCCGTAACCGAGGAGCAGGATCCGTCTGCGGCCCACCCGGTCGCCGAGCGTGCCGAACAGGATCAGCAGCGAGGCGCAGACGAGCGGATAGGTGTCGACGATCCAGAGCAGCTCTATGGCGCCGGGCCTGAGGTCCTCGGTGACCGCGGGCACCGCCACGTGCAGGACGGTGGCGTCCACGGCGACCAGCAGCAGGCTGACGCAGAGGACGACGAGGACGACCCAGCGGTTGGCACCGGCCCCGGCCGCCCGACGGCGCGGCACTGCGGCGGCCGTGGTCGTCCCGGACATGTACGTACCTCCCAGATGAACCCTCGCGTCGGCGGGCCCGCGGGGTGGGGACTCCCCGGCGGCTCGGCCGGAGAGAGCGGTGATCCCCGGCCGGCGCAACGACGTGCGAGTGACTGGCCAGGTTACGCGAGTTATCGCCGCGGTCGCGTGGCCCAGCTCTCACCGTTCACCGGGAACCCGTGTGGCGTACACCACTCCCTCCCCCGGCCCGCACGCCCCGCGGGGCGGACCGGTGCCCTGTGCGGTCGATAATCGAGCCCGTGACCGATCTTGCGACGCCCGTGGCACCGGCCCGGCCCGGCATCCTGCGCCGGGCCGCCCCGGCGCTGCTCGGGTACGCGGCCGTCCGCGTCCTCGGCCTGCTCGCCCTGGCCGTCTGGAGCGCCGCGCGCGGCAAGGACGCGTACATTCTGCTGACCGCCCGCTGGGACGCGCTCTGGTACGCCCGGGTCGCCGGCCCCGGGTACGGCTACGAAGTGCGCCTGCCGAACGGCGACGTCCATTCCGACCTGGCCTTCTTCCCGCTGCTGCCCTGGCTGGAGCGGCTGCTCGCCGCAGTGACCCCGCTCACGTACGCCGACGCGGGCTTCGCCGTCGCTCTGCTCGCCTCGCTCGCCGCCGCGTGGGGGATCTTCGCGGTCGCCGCGCACGTGTACGGCCGCCGGGCCGGTGTCTGCGCGGTGCTGCTGTGGGCGGCGCTGCCGGTCGGGATCGTGCAGTCGATGGCGTACAGCGAGTCGCTGTTCACGGCGCTCGCCGCCTGGTCGCTGTACGCCGTGCTGACCGGCCGCTGGGTGACCGCGGGCGCCCTGGCCCTGCTGGCGGGGCTGACCCGGCCGGTGGGCCTGGCCGTCGTCGCGGCGGTGTGGGCGGCCGGCGTCACCTCGATCCGGCGAAGCCGGGTCGAGGCCCCGACCGAGGGCGCGTGCCGGCCGGCGCGCGCCCTCGGCATGGCGCTCGCGCCCCTGGGGGCCGCCGGGTACGTGCTGTGGGTCGGGCTCCGCACGGGCAAGGGCCCGCTCGGCTACCTCGACGTGCAGGCGGGCTGGCGCAACGGTTTCGACGGCGGGTACGCCTTCGCCCGGTTCACCGCCGAGAAGTTCACCTCGCTCGCGTCCGCCCCGGCCGGCCTCGGACTGGTCGTCGGCGTCGGCCTGGTGATCTGGCTGCTCGTCCTCGGGGTGCGCGGACGGCAGCCGCTCCCGCTCCTGGTGTACGCGGGCGTGGTCACCGCGCTCGCGCTGTGCGCGTCGAGCTACTTCGGCTCCAAGCCGCGTCTGCTGCTGCCCGCCTTCCCGCTGCTGCTGCCGCCCGCCCTGGCCCTCGCCCGGCTGCGGACGTCGCGGACGGCCCTGGTGGTGGCCGGTGCGGCGGTGGTCTCGGCGGTGTACGGGGCGTTCTGGCTGAACGGCTCCGGGCCCCCGTGACCGCATCGGGTTGTCGGATGAGCGTGCGGAGAATTCCACCCGAGCGTTCGGTTAACGCATTTATAAGCGCTCCATAAGCACCTCCGGAATGATCAAAGGAATTGCAGGCCGCGACGGCACGGGCATTGCGCAATACGGGGAAATAAAGGCGCGGTTGAGAGCAATGCCACATCACATCGTCATCACAAACCCCGTGATTCGTCGGGGAAGTGAGCTCACTCGCTGTAACGTCGATTAGGTGCGTACCGAAGGAACCCTCACCCGCCTGGACCGGGTGTTCGCCAGGCTGGACCGTGAGCCGCAACGGCCGGCGCACATCGACGTGCCGCGGATGAGTCGGCACCGTTTCGTGCTGTTCTCGGCGACGTTGGCGTTCTACCTGTCCATCGTCTGGGCCGTGGTGACGACTTCGTGGCTGGTCCGGCTCGACTGGCTGGTCATGTTCTTCCGGCCGTACCAGCAGTGGCCGCAGATCCACGCGTTCCTCGACTACTACGTGGTGCTGGGCCAGCGCGGCCCGACCGCCGTGATGGTGGCCTCGTGGCTGGGCTGGCGCTCCTGGCGGCAGCACACGCTCCGTCCACTGCTCACCCTCGCCGCGTCCCTGCTGCTGCTGAACATCACGGTCGGCGCCGCGAAGATCGGCATGGGCCGCCTCGGACCGCACTACGCGACCGTCATCGGCTCGAACGAGATGGGCCTTGGCGGCGATATATTCCCCAGCGGTCACACCGCCAACGCCGTGGTGACCTGGGGCATTCTGGCGTATCTGGCCTCCACCCCGAGGGCGCGCCGCTGGTTGTCCGCCCTGTCCGCGGTCACCTCGCTGGGCGTCGGCCTCACCACGGTCTACCTGGGTACGCACTGGCTGAGCGACGTGCTCCTCGGCTGGGCCGCGGGACTGCTGATCATGCTTGCGCTGCCGTGGTGCGAGCCGCTGATCGCCCGCGCGGAGGCCTGGCTGTTCACCCTGCGCGACCGGCTGCGCGACCGCCGCGGCCGCACGGCTCCGGTGCCGGCACCGGCCGCCCCCGTCGGCGCGCCCGTGGCGCTGGGGCCCCGCACCGCCGCGGACGAGGCCCCGGCCGCCCGCGAGACGATCGGCGTGTCCCACTCGTCCCGGGTGCCCGCCCATCTCGCCCCCGGCCCGCATCTGGCCCGCTCCGAGCGCACGCCGGTCACCCCGGCCGGCAGCCGTCGGCCTCCGCACGCCGACCGCGTCCCGCGGGGCACGGCCCCGGCTGCCCGCCCCCTCGCGGGCAGTTGACTCCCCCGGGGCCGCGCGTGGGCGCGGCCCCGGTTCAGCCCTTCCAGGCGCGGGCCACCCGGCCGCTCTCGACCTCGAAGTTCAGCCGTCCGACCCGGTACTCCATGGTGATGACCGCGCCCGGCGGCAGGGACCGGACCGTGGACCAGCCGCGTTCGCGCGCGCGCCGCTCGGCCTCCTCCGTGTCGAGACCGACGTAGCCGTCGGGGCTGTCCTGGGGCTCCGCGGGCGGAGTGGGGATGGCTGCCATACCGCCACGCTAGGCCCTGGTCCGCGACCGGGGAAGTCCAGCTGGGCGGCAGCGGTCACCACCGACGCTCCTGTCACACTTCTGTCACAGGATGCCGACGTGCCTCCGCTCCGAACTCCGTCACACCGACGGGTGGTTCGGTCCGCCTTTCGCGGGCATTCGAACGAAATTCCCCCGTGCCCTGAGGACGCCTCGAAAAGCACGACGAAAAGCACCGAAAGAACCGAACCGAAACCGACCGGGAGCCGGTGCGGAACCGGTCCGGAACCCGGTTCCGGGCCCATTCCCCGCCGCCCCGCGCACGGCGGCCGGGAAGCTGACGCCGCATCGGAATTTCACCCTTCCGGCGCACCGTCCGGCGGGACGCGGACGGGCCCCGTCCGGTCGGCGGACCGGACGGGGCCTGGCACCCGGGGCAGGGGGAGCGACTCAGAGGGCGAGACGCTGCCCGGGCACGATCAGGTCGGGGTCACCGCCGATGACGGCCCGGTTGACGGCGTAGAGCCGCTGCCAGGTGGTCCCGTGCCGGGCGGCGATGCCACTCAGCGTGTCGCCCTCGCGGACGGTGTACTCCCCGTGGGAGGCACCGTGGTTCGTGTGGCCCGTGGTGCGGGCGGGCGCCTTCGCCCGCTCCTGTTCCGGGGCCGCCTTCCGGGTTGTGCCCCGGTCCGACTGGTGCGTCGGCTCTCGCGTCGAGGAGTGCGTCGAGCGGCGTGCCGACTCGTACGCGGACCCGGTCGTCGTGGAGCCGGAGCCCGCCGCGGGCGCGCCGCCGGACGCCCCGGCCCGCGCCGAGCAGACCGGCCAGGCTCCCCACCCCTGGGCCCGCTGGACCTTGGTGGCGACTGCGATCTGCTGGGTCCTGGAGGCCCGGTCGGCGGTGGGCGCGTAGGCCGTGCCGCCGTAGGCGCGCCAGGTGCCGGCGGCGAACTGGAGCCCGCCGTAGTAGCCGTTGCCGGTGTTGATGTGCCAGTTGCCGCCGCTCTCGCACCGGGCGATGCGGTCCCACACTCCGCCGTCCGCCGCACGGGCCTGGCCGGTCGCGGCCAGCAGCCCGAGCGGGGCGAGCAGGACGGCACCGGCGAGAACCGCGGCCGTCCGGTTCCTACGAACGTTGTCGCGCGTGGTATCGGCACATTCAGACATGTACATCCCTCTCGGACAACCCGGGGTCCCCCAGGACGGGGCGCGACGCCGCGCAGGGACGCGGTCGTCGCGCTCCGCCCCGTCCGCCGGGACATGGGGTGGCACTGCGGGTGGTGCTGCTGCGCGAGGCGCGGCCGGCGGACGTACCCGAGCGGTGCTCGTTGCACTCGGCGCAGGAATGTAGGGAGCATGCAGAGCCGGTATCAACCAACTCCTCGTCCTCGCAGGCCAGTTCGACGTTACCGCAGGTATCGTCAATTTTCGGACACCCACTTCATCCGCTGATTTCCTGATATGTCGACCACTCCCCGATCACCCCTGTGACCCACTTCACCTCTTCAAGGGCCTTGACCTGATGGCAAGTTGACGATGAGTGCCGGATTCCGTCCCCAGGGTGACCCTGCGCGCCCGCTGGTTCGATTCCGTTCGCGGGTGGGCGTGACTCCCGCCACAGATCGCCCGTTGTCTTCTTCATGAGCCGCGGGCCCACCCGGTTCACGGGCCGGGAGCCACCCGGTCCCGCCACGCACCGCATTCCGAGGGAGCCACCCGTGCCGCGCATGCTCGACGTCAGCGACGCCGTACGCGCCGAGATCGGCGACGAAGAAGCCGACCGGCTGCTCGCCGGAGAGAACGCCCCGGGCAGTTACGACTGCACGTCCTGCCGCACCCCGGGCGACTCCGATCAGGAGCGCACCAGCACCGTCCTGTTCATCGGGGACGAGACCGCCGTCCTCGCCTTCGCCCACGCCGGCTGCCTGCCCTCCCAGGTCGTCCAGGTCACCGAGGAGCAGCTGCAGGGCGCGGTCCGCTCCATCAACGCCGGTTCCCGCACCGCCCCGGCGGAGCCCCCCAGGGTCGTGCCCGAGCAGGCCGTGCTCGGCGTCACCAGCGGACTCGTGCTGATCACCGGGGAGCTGCACCCGGCCCTGGTGGTGGAGCCGACCGCGCCCATCGTGCGCCCGGGGGCCATCGCCGCCGGCGACGACTTCCTGCCGCTGCTGATCGAGCAGGGTTACCTGCCCGTCACCCAGCTCGACGCCGTACCGCCCGTGCTGCACGGCTGGTCCGTGCTGCTGGCCATGGGGCAGCTGCACGCCGTGCTGCAGCCCGGCCCCAACGGGGGCCAGGCGGTGGCCTGGTGGCAGGCGCACCAGCCGCTCCAGGTCACCGACGGATGGCGGGCCGCCGCCAACAAGCACCAGCAGGTGCTGTTGTTCGCCGCACCGGTGGGCTCCATCGGGCGCCAGCCGCGCGAGGACCTGCTGCGTGACGCCCTGGACAAGGCGGCGGCGAACGGGAAGCTGGTCGCGGCGGCGCTGCCGCTCGCGGGGACCTGAGCGCACCCGCCGGGGGCCGCGGCGGGCGCGGGTCCTCCACGCCGGTTCGCGCGGCCCCCCACGCCCCTTTTGGGATGTTTCACAACCGCATCCCTTTGCGTCCGGGGTCGTTTGGACATACGTGCACGCATACGACGTTCCCCGCCGCCAGCCCTACCAGCCGATCCCGTCCGCGCGGTCGGCGCAGGATTCCGCCGGCAGCCCATCGGCCACGCCGATCTACGACGCGCTCTACGCCGAGTACGTCAAGTCCTACCGGACGCTCCCGGGTGACCGCAGCGGCGAGGAGAACCTCGGCTTCACCGCGTTCGGGATCCTCCCGCACGGCTCGGACCGGCACGGCACGGGCTCGTACGGCACGAGCGGGTACAGCGCCTACAGCGCGGGGGCGTACAGCACCCGGCACACCACCGGCCAGCAGCAGACGCAGTGGCAGCGGGTCGGCACGCTGGGGCGGCAGCAGGACCCCGGCAGACGCCACGTTCCGGCGGCGCTGCCGCCCGGTCCGCGCCGGGGAGTGTGACCTACGGCGAAGGGCGGCCCCTGGAGCAGGGGCCGCCCTTCGCCGTGACCGTACCGGTGTTACTTCTTCTTGCCGCGCTTCTCGCGCACCCGCACCGAGATGTGGATCGGGGTGCCCTCGAAACCGAACTCCTCGCGCAGCCGGCGCTCGACGAAGCGCCGGTAGCCCGCCTCGATGAAGCCGGAGGCGAACAGCACGAACCGCGGGGGCTTGGTGCCGGCCTGGGTGCCGAACAGGATGCGTGGCTGCTTGCCGCCCCGGACCGGGTGCGGATGGGCGGAGACCAGCTCGCCGAGGAAGGCGTTCAGACGCCCGGTCGGCACGCGCGTCTCCCAGCCGGCCAGCGCCGTCTCGATCGCCGGGACCAGCTTCTCCATGTGGCGGCCGGTGCGGGCCGAGACGTTGACGCGGGGCGCCCAGGCGACCTGGGCGAGCTCGGTCTCGATCTCGCGCTCCAGGTAGTAGCGGCGCTCCTCGTCGAGGGTGTCCCACTTGTTGTACGCGATGACCATGGCGCGGCCGGCCTCGACGGCCATGGTGATGATCCGCTGGTCCTGCACCGAGATGTTCTCGGAGGCGTCGACCAGGACGACCGCGACCTCGGCCTTCTCCACGGCCGCCGCCGTGCGCAGCGAGGCGTAGTAGTCGGCGCCCTGCTGGAGGTGGACACGCTTGCGGATGCCGGCCGTGTCGACGAACTTCCAGGTCACGCCGCCCAGTTCGATCAGCTCGTCGACCGGATCGCGGGTGGTGCCCGCCATTTCGTTGACGACGACGCGCTCCTCGCCGGCCACCTTGTTCAGCAGGGAGGACTTGCCGACGTTCGGGCGGCCGATCAGGGCGATGCGGCGCGGGCCGCCGACGGCGGTGCCGAAGGTCTGCGCCGGGGCCTCGGGCAGCGCCTCCAGGACACGGTCCAGCATGTCGCCGGTGCCGCGGCCGTGCAGCGCCGAGACCGGGTGCGGCTCGCCGAGACCCAGGGACCACAGGTAGGCCGCGTCGGCCTCACCGCTCGGGCCGTCCACCTTGTTGGCGGCCAGCACCACGGGCTTGCCCGCCTTGCGCAGCAGCCGTACGACCGCCTCGTCGGTGTCGGTCGCGCCGACCTTGGCGTCCACGACGAAGACGACCGCGTCGGCCGCCTCGATCGCGTACTCGGCCTGCGCGGCCACGGAGGCGTCGATGCCGAGGACGTCCTGCTCCCAGCCGCCGGTGTCGACGACCTTGAAGCGGCGGCCCGCCCACTCGGCCTCGTAGGTCACGCGGTCGCGGGTCACGCCCGGCTTGTCCTCGACGACCGCCTCGCGGCGGCCGATGATCCGGTTCACCAGGGTCGACTTGCCGACATTGGGGCGGCCGACGACGGCGAGCACGGGCAGCGGGCCGTGGCCGGCCTCCTCGATGGCGCCTTCGACGTCGTCGAGGTCGAAGCCCTCCTCCGCGGCGAGCTCCATGAACTCCGCGTACTCGGCGTCGCCGAGCGCCCCGTGCTCGGAGGCGAGCTCGGCCGAGCCGTCGGGCTGGTTCTGGTCGTTCATGAAGTCCGTACCTCGTCGTTCCTTCGTGGTGATCGGTGGAGCACCCCCGCCAGGGGTGATCCACTACTCAAGTGTCGCCTGGCGCCCGGTGAGACGCCTGGCGTTTTCCAGGTGGGCGGCGAGCTGCTTCTGGATGCGCTCGGTCGCCTCGTCCAGCGCCCGGCGCGTGCGCCGTCCGCTTCCGTCGCCCGCCTCGAAGGGGTCGCCGAAGACGACGTCGACGCGGGAGCGCAGCGGCGGCAGCGCCTTTATCAACCGTCCGCGCCGCTCGGAACTTCCCAGCACGGCCACCGGGACGACCGGGGCGCCGCTGCGCACCGCGAAGTACGCGAGCCCGGCCCGCAGCGAGGCGAAGTCGCCCTCTCCGCGGGTGCCCTCCGGGAAGATGCCGAGAACGCCGCCGGCGTCCAGGACGCCCAGCGCCGTGGTGATCGCGGTGCGGTCGGCGGAGTGGCGGTCCACCTTCACCTGGCCGATGCCGGTCAGGAAGGGGTCGAGCGGGCCGACGAACGCTTCCTTCTTGATCAGGAAGTGCACCGGCCGCGGGGCCACGCCCATCACCATCGGGCCGTCGACGTTGTGGGAGTGGTTCACGGCGAGGATCACCGGTCCGGTCGCGGGCACCCGCCAGGAACCCAGCACGCGCGGGCGCCACAGCCCGTACATCAGCCCGACGCCGATCCGGCGGCCGACGTCGGCACCGCGCTCGGACGGAAGGCTCACCGCGCGGCCTGCTTCTCCTCGGCGGGGGCCCGCTTCTCCTCGACCAGGGTGACGACGCACTCGATGACCTGCGCCAGCGTGAGTTCGGTGGTGTCCACCTCGACCGCGTCGCCGGCCTTGGCCAGCGGCGAGGTCTTGCGGCTGGAGTCGGCGGCGTCCCGCTTGATCAGGGCCTCGCGGGTGGTGTGCACGTCGGCGCCCTTCAGCTCACCGCTGCGGCGGGCGGCACGCGCCTCCGGCGAGGCGGTGAGGAAGATCTTCAGATCGGCGTCCGGCAGCACCGTGGTGCCGATGTCGCGGCCCTCGACGACTATGCCCCGCTCGGCGGAGGCGGCCAGCGAGCGCTGCAGTTCGGTGATCCGGGCGCGCACCTCGGGGACCGCGCTGACCGCACTGACCTTGGAGGTGACCTCCTGGGTCCGGATGGGGCCGGCCACGTCCACGCCGTCGACGGTGATCGTCGGGTGCGCCGGGTCGGTGCCGGAGACGATCTCGGCCTTGCCGGCCACGGCGGCGATCGCGGTGGGGTCGTCGAGGTCGATGCCGTTGGTCACCATCCACCAGGTGATCGCCCGGTACTGGGCGCCGGTGTCCAGGTAGCTCAGACCGAGCTGCGCGGCCACGGCCTTGGACGTGCTCGACTTGCCCGTGCCGGACGGGCCGTCGATGGCGACAATCACGGGCTGGGCGGTCCGGGCGGCGCCGTTTTCCACAGCGGGGCACCTTCCTGGTGATGATGGTGGGTGTGTGCGGGACGCGAAGGCGCCCCGCACAAGGTTACTGTCTCCCCGGACGCCCTTTTACTGGCGGATGGCCCAGCCCCGCTCGCGCAGCGCCGCCGTCAGTACCGGCGCCGCCTTCGGCTCCACCGTCAGCTGCACCAGACCGGCCTGCTGGCCGGTCGCGTGCTCGATGCGCACGTCCTCGATGTTGACCCCGGCCATCCCCGCGTCCGCGAAGATACGGGCCAGCTGGCCGGGCTGGTCGTCGATGAGCACGGCCACGACCTCGTAGACCCGCGGCGCGGAGCCGTGCTTGCCGGGGACGCGGACCTGGCCCGCGTTGCCGCGGCGCAGCACGTCCTCGATGCCGTGGGTTCCCTCCCGGCGCTTGGCCTCGTCGGCGGACTGCAGCGAGCGCAGGGCGCGGACCGTCTCGTCGAGGTCGGCGGAGACGTCGGTGAGCAGGTCGGCGACCGGGCCCGGATTCGCGGACAGGATGTCGATCCACATCCGCGGGTCGGAGGCGGCGATCCGGGTCACGTCCCGGATGCCCTGCCCGCACAGCCGTACGGCGGCGTCCTCGGCGTGCTCCAGGCGGGCGGCGACCATGCTGGAGACCAGGTGGGGCATGTGGGAGACGAGGGCCACGGCGCGGTCGTGGGCGTCGGCGTCCATGACGACCGGGACCGCCCGGCAGTGCGAGACCAGCTCCAGGGCGAGGTTGAGGACCTCGGTGTCGGTGTCCCGGGTCGGGGTGAGCACCCAGGGGCGGCCCTCGAAGAGGTCCGCGGTGGCGGCCAGCGGGCCGGAGCGCTCCCGGCCGGACATGGGGTGCGTGCCGATGTAGCGGGTCAGGTCGAGGCCGAGCGACTGCAGCTCGCGGCGCGGGCCGCCCTTGACACTGGCGACGTCCAGGTAGCCGCGGGCCACGCCGCGGCGCATGGCGTCGGCGAGCACCGCGGCCACGTGCGCCGGCGGGGCGGCGACGATCGCGAGGTCGACGGGGCCGTCGGGGGCCCCGTCCGTGCCGGCGCCCAGCGCGGCCGCCGTACGGGCCTGCTCGGGGTCCCGGTCGGCGAGGTGGACGGTGACGCCCCGGCGGGCCAGGGCGAGGGCGGCGGAGGTGCCGATCAGCCCGGTGCCGATGACGAGTGCGGTTCTCACTGGGCGATGTCCTTGCGCAGGGCGGCCGCGGCGCCCAGGTAGACGTGGGCGATGTCGGCGCGCGGTTTGTCGGACTCGATGTGGGCGAGGACGCGGACGACGCGGGGCATCCCGCCCTCGATGTCCAGCTCCTGGGCGCAGATCAGCGGCACGTCGACGATGCCGAGCTTGCGGGCGGCGGCCGCCGGGAAGTCGCTGTGCAGGTCCGGCGTGGCCGTGAACCAGATGCTGATCAGATCGTCCGCGGTCAGGCCGTTCCGCTCCAGGACGGCGGTGAGCAGGGCTCCGACCTGCTCGTCCATGTGGCCGGCCTCGTCCCGCTCCAGTTGGACGGCCCCCCGGACCGCTCGTACCGCCACGGCGTTGCTCCTTGCTGACGTGAGTGTTCGGTGCTCTTCGGATCTCTGTCGGCTCTGGGCATCCAGCCTAGTCAGCCCCGGTCGGCTGGGGGCGCGGCGCCCGCGAACTGAGACGGGTGGGCGGAGCGGGCGGCCTTCCCGGTGGAGGTGCCGGTCGCGGTGCACTGCCGTACACCGTCGGCCGGCAGACGTACGAAAAGCGAGTTTTGTGGCACTCCCTCCTGGGTTGTTTCTTCTTGGGGGGTTCAGTGCCAAGATGCTGGTGCTCCGCTCGGAGCGCCTCTCCGGCCGGCTGCCGCCGGTGCTCGGCGGACCGGTGTTCGCCGTGCTCACGGCCGTCCGGCCGACGTCCGCCCTCTGGTTCTTCCGCACGTTCGGAGTGACGACATGACGCACGACTCGACGCGGCGCACGGTTCTCGCGACGGGCGCGGCGGCGCTCGCCGCGGCGGGCTGCAGCAAGTACGGCGGCAGCGAGACCTCCACCGGGTCGTCCGCGTCGCCGAACGACTCCGGCGAGCGGGAGCTGGCACGCACCAGCGACATCCCGGTGGGCGGGGGCAGGATCTTCCGGGAGCAGCGGGTGGTGGTCACCCAGCCGAAGAAGGACGAGTTCAAGGCCTTCTCGGCGATCTGCACCCACCAGGGCTGCACCGTGTCCAGGATCGCGGACGGCACCATCGACTGCCCCTGCCACGGCAGCCGTTTCCACATCGCCGACGGCTCGGTGGCCGCGGGCCCGGCCCCCGCGCCCCTGCCCGTCCAGCAGATCACGGTGGCGGGGAACTCGATCCGCCTGGCGTGAGCCTCCGCGCACACCAGGCGGTCCGGGCCCCCGCGACCCCGGCAATGACCCGGCAGGACTGGCAGGACCCGGCAGCGAAGCCCTAGAGGTCGACCTCGCCCATCAGCATGCCGACCTCGGTGTTCGACAGGCGGCGCAGCCAGCCGGACTTCTGGTCGCCCAGGGTGATCGGGCCGAAGGCGGTGCGGACCAGCTTGTCGACCGGGAAGCCCGCCTCCGCGAGCATCCGCCGGACGATGTGCTTGCGGCCCTCGTGGAGGGTGACCTCGACGAGGTAGTTCTTGCCGGTCTGCTCGACCACCCGGAAGTGGTCGGCCCGGGCGTAGCCGTCCTCCAGCTGGATGCCGTCCTTCAGCCGCTTGCCCAGGTCGCGCGGGACGGGGCCGACGATGTGCGCCAGGTACGTCTTCTTCACGCCGTACTTGGGGTGGGTCAGCCGATGGGCCAGCTCGCCGTGGTTGGTGAGCAGGATGACGCCCTCGGTCTCGGTGTCGAGCCGGCCGACGTGGAAAAGGCGCGTCTCACGGTTGGTGACGTAGTCGCCGAGGCACTGACGGCCTTCCGGGTCCTCCATCGTCGAGACGACACCGGCGGGCTTGTTCAGCGCGAAGAACTGGTACGACTGCGTCGCCACCGTGAGGCCGTCGACCTTGACCTCGTCCTTCTCCGGGTCGACCCGCTTGCCCTGCTCCAGGACGATCTCGCCGTTGACCTCGACCCTGGCCTGCTCGATCAGCTCCTCGCAGGCGCGCCGGGAGCCGTAACCCGCGCGCGCGAGCACCTTCTGCAGCCGCTCGCCCTCCTGCTCGGCCCCCGGGAAGGTCTTCGGCGGCTTGACGTCCTTCTTGCCGGCGTACCGCTCCCGGTTGCGCTCCTCGGCGCGGGCCTCGTACTCCCGGGAACGCGCCGGGGCGGTGCGGCCGTCGCCGGACCGGGGCTGCTTGGGGCCGCCCTTGGCGCCGCCGCGGGCCGCGCCACCGCGCCCCGCCTTGGGGCCGTCCTTGGTGGCGCCGGGGCCCACGTCGTAGCGGCGCTCCTCGGGGCGGGGCTTGCGGGGGCGGCCCTGGCCCTGCTTGTCGTCCCTGCTGTTGCCGGCACCTCGGTAGTTACCGCGCCCGCCGCTCTTGCCGCTGCTTCGCATCAGAATTCCGTCGTCGTCGTGTTCGGTGGACCGTCGTCCGCGTCCGGGGCATCCGGATCGAACGACGGTACGGCTTCCTGGGTCTCGGCCTCGATCGCCTCCGCCTCCGGGAGGAAGGGCGCGAGCTCCGGGAGCTCGTCCAGACCGCGCAGGCCCATCCGCTCCAGGAAGTAGTTCGTCGTCGTGTACAGGATCGCACCTGTTTCGGGTTCCGTGCCCGCCTCCGCGACCAGACCGCGCTGGAGCAGGGTGCGCATCACGCCGTCGCAGTTGACTCCGCGTACGGCCGAGACCCGGCTGCGGCTCACCGGCTGACGGTAGGCGACCACCGCCAGGGTCTCCAGCGCGGCCTGGGTGAGCCGGGCCTGCTGGCCGTCCAGGACGAAGCCCTCGACGGCCGCCGCGTACGCGGGCCGGGAGTAGAAGCGCCAGCCGCCCGCGACGAGCCGGAGCTCGAAGCCGCGGCCCTGCACGGTGTACTCGTCGGCCAGTTCCCGCAGGGCGTCCGCGATCTGCCGCCGGGGCCGCTGGAGCGTCTTCGCCAGGAGCTCCTCGGTCGCGGGCTCGTCCACGACCATCAGGACGGCCTCCAGGGCGGGCTTGAGGTCGAGGTCGGCGACGGTGGGCGGCCCGGCCGGTGCGTCGGTGGTCTGCTCGCTCACGCCGTCTCCTCCTTGGGCTCCTGGGGCCCCTTCGTCTCATCGGGCCGCTCGGGCGGCCGGTCGAACTCGTCCGTCACCATCGAGGTGGTGTCCTCGTCCCCGCCGGTCCAGCGCACGAGCAGCTCGCCGAGCGCCGTCTCCTGGTCGAGGGCGACGGCCTTCTCGCGGTACAGCTCCAGCAGCGCCAGGAAGCGCGCCACGACGGTCAGCGTGTCGTCGGTGTCCGCCACCAGGGCGCGGAAGCTGGCCTCGCCCAGCTCCCGCAGCCGCGCGACGACGATCCCGGCCTGCTCCTGCACGCTCACCAGCGGCGCGTGGATGTGGTCGACGTACACCTGCGGCTTCGGCCTGGGCTGCATCGCCTTGACCGCGAGCCTGGCGAAGCCCTCCGCGCCGATGCTGATCACGACCTCGGGCAGCAGCTCGGCGTGGTGGGGCTCCAGACCGACGGTACGGGGGTAACGGCGGGCCTCCGCGTCGAGGCGGCCGCTGAAGATGTCGGCGATCCGCTTGTACGCGCGGTACTGGAGCAGGCGCGCGAACAGCAGGTCCCGTGCTTCGAGCAGTGCGAGGTCCGCCTCGTCCTCGACCTCGGCGGCGGGCAGCAGCCTGGCCGCCTTCAGGTCGAGCAGCGTGGCCGCCACGACCAGGAACTCGGTCGTCTCGTCGAGGTCCCAGTCCGGGCCCATGGCACGGATGTACGCCATGAACTCGTCGGTCACCTTCGACAGCGCGACCTCGGTGACGTCGAGCTTGTGCTTCGTGATCAGTTGGAGGAGCAGGTCGAAGGGGCCCTCGAAGTTCGCCAGCCGGACCTTGAAGACGTTGTCGTCGCCGCTGCCGCCGTCATCGCCGTCCCGGCCGCTCTGGCCGCCTTGGACGTCCTGGCCGTCGCCCGGTTCGCCGTCACCGGCGTCGGGCCGCGTACGGGGCAGGGGCTCCGGCGACAGCACGTGCTCCGCGAGGGACCTCGGCTCCGGATCGCGCACCGGCTGAGGTGCCGTCGTCGGTGTCGCCGTCGGCGTGCGGGTCGGTTCGGCCTCACGGGCCTGTTCGTAGCGCGGTGCCGGTGCGGGCTCCGGGACCGCTTCGGGCTCCGGTGCCGCTTCGGGCTCCGGCGTCGGCTCGGGCTCCGGCGCCGGTTCTGGCTGTGGTTCCGGTTCGATCGGTGGCACCGGCCGCGGGGCGCTCGCGCCCGGGCCCCGTCCCAGCGCGCGCCGGCGGCCGGCGGGCGGGCCGGACGCGGGGGTGGGAACGTCGTGCGAGGTCATGGCCTCCGCAGGCTACCGCTACCGCCCGCGCAGCCGTCGTACGAGGATGCTGGCGTCTCCCCGGGCCTCCAGGTCCGCGAGCACCACGGCGACCGCCTCGCGGACGATGCGCCCGCGGTCCACGGCCAGCCCGTGCTCGCCGCGCAGGACCAGACGGGCGTGCTCCAGGTCCATGAGTTCCTCGGCGGAGACGTACACGGTGATCTTCTCGTCGTGCCGCTCCCGCCCGCTGGGGCGGCGCCCGGCCGCCCGGCCGCGCTTGCGGGACTGCGGCTCGGCGGCAGAACCTTCCTGCGCTCCCTGGCGCCGCCCGGAGCGCTCCGCGGCCGCGCCGCGGCTGCGGGACTCGCCGGCGTCGGCCGGTTCGGCGTCCGCGGCGACGTGCTCCGCGCCCTCGCCGTCACCGCCCTGCGCGGGCACCGCCTGCGGCCCGTCCTCCGCCGCCGCGGCCGCCGCGTCGCCCTCCCCCGCGGGAGCGGGCACCCGGGCCTCGCCGTTGGCCTGGCGCCGGGGTGTGGACGACTGGAGTCCCATTCCCCCTGTCGTACGGAACAGTTCGTCGGCCCCCGGCAGACTCACTCGGCGTGACACCGGGCGAGCACCTCCCTGGCGAGCTGGCGGTAGGCGGCGGCACCGACGGAGTTGGAGGCGTAGGTGGTGATCGGCTCACCGGCGACCGTGGTCTCCGGGAAGCGGACCGTGCGCCCGATGACCGTGTGGTAGACGTGGTCGTCGAACGCCTCGACGACACGTGCCAGCACCTCGCGGCTGTGCACCGTGCGCGAGTCGTACATCGTGGCGAGGATCCCGTCGAGCTCCAGCTCCGGGTTGAGGCGCTCCTGGACCTTCTCGATGGTCTCGGTCAGCAGCGCGACACCGCGCAGGGCGAAGAACTCGCACTCGAGCGGCACGATCACCTTGTGCGCGGCGGTGAGCGCGTTGACGGTGAGCAGGCCGAGCGAGGGCTGGCAGTCGATCACGATGAAGTCGTAGTCGTCCATCAGCGGTTTGAGGGCGCGCTGGAGCGTCGACTCGCGCGCGACCTCGGAGACCAGCTGGACCTCCGCCGCCGACAGGTCGATGTTGCTGGGCAGCAGGTCCATGTTGGGGACCGCGGTCTTCAGCAGCACCTCGTCCGCGGACATGCCCCGCTCCATGAGCAGGTTGTAGACGGTGAGGTCGAGCTCCATCGGGTTGACACCGAGACCGACCGACAGCGCGCCCTGCGGGTCGAAGTCCACGAGCAGCACCCGGCGGCCGTACTCCGCGAGCGCGGCACCCAGGTTGATGGTCGACGTGGTCTTGCCGACGCCGCCCTTCTGGTTGCACATCGCGATGATCTTCGCGGGGCCGTGGTCGGTGAGCGGGCCCGGGATCGGGAAGTACGGCAGCGGGCGCCCGGTCGGGCCGATGCGCTCACGTCGCTGGCGGGCAGCGTCGGGCGCGAGCGTGGCCGCGTACTCCGGATCGGGCTCGTACTCGGCGTCGGGGTCGTAGAAGTGCCCCTCGGGCAGTTCGTCGTAGTCGGCGAAGTGGGTGTGGGGCGCGCCACTTCCGTCGCCGGCCATGGCGTTCACGTGATGGCCATCCATGCTCTGGTGTGCTGGCTGGGTCACTGCCGGATTCCGGTGACCCTGGTGGGATGCGAAGGTGCGCACAGCAACGGAGCCGACAGCCTCGAGCCCCGTGGAACCCTGGCCCCGCGCGGGCGTTCCTGGTTGACCACCCCCGGGAGAAAATGTCGACTCATTCACAAGTCGTCTTACCTCCTTGGTGACCAGGGAACTTCTAGACAGGTCAGCGTGGCACCATGCCGACGATTGGCGACTCTATGGCGTGTCGGGCGTCCGCAGCAACACAATCCGCCGGACCCGGCCCGATGTGTCGGCAATGAAACATCCCTCTGTCAAGGGCGTACGGCCGTCGCACGGCAGGTTTCACCGGTGCGTGAATCGGTCGATTGGTTGCGATCGGCGCGAGTTGACCGAGTGCGGCGAAGTGACCATACACACACCCGGCCGGACCTTGTCGGGCAAGGTCCGGCCGGGTGTGCGGCGTTGACGACCGGTGTTGACGTATCGCCTTTTGCCGATCGCCGACTTGACCGGCGGAGGTGGCGGCGGGTCAGCCGAGGAGAGTCTCCAGCTCCACGTGCTCCAGGCCGTGGGCCTCGGCGACCTCCCGGTAAACGACCTTGCCGTCATGGGTGTTGAGACCCTTGGCCAGCGCGGCGTCCCGGCGCAGCGCCTCCGCCCAGCCCCGGTTGGCCAGTTCGACGATGTACGGCAGCGTGGCGTTGGTCAGCGCGTAGGTCGAGGTGTTGGGCACCGCGCCGGGCATGTTGGCGACGCAGTAGAACACCGACTCGTGGACCCGGAAGGTCGGCTCGGCGTGCGTGGTCGGGTGGGAGTCCTCGAAGCAGCCGCCCTGGTCGATCGCGATGTCGACAAGGACACTTCCCGCCTTCATCCGGGACACCAGCTCGTTGGTGACCAGCTTCGGGGCCTTGGCGCCCGGGATGAGCACGGCACCGACGACGAGGTCGGCCTCGAGGCAGGCCTTCTCCAGCTCGAAGGCGTTGGAGACGACGGTCTGGATCTTCGTACCGAAGATCTTGTCCGCCTCCTTGAGCTTGTTGATGTCCTTGTCGAGCAGGGTGACGTGGAAGCCCAGGCCGATGGCGATCTGCGCGGCATTCCAGCCGGAGACGCCGCCGCCGATGATGACGGCCTTGCCGGCCGGCACGCCCGGGACGCCGCCCGGCAGCACACCCCGGCCGCCGGCGGCGCGCATCAGGTGGTAGGCGCCGACCTGCGGGGCGAGCCGGCCCGCCACCTCGGACATCGGGGCGAGCAGCGGCAGCGCGCGGTTCGCCAGCTCGACGGTCTCGTAGGCGATCGCCGTGGTGCCGGACTCCAGCAGGGCGTCCGTGCACTCCTTGGAGGCGGCCAGGTGCAGGTAGGTGAAGAGGATCTGGTCCTTGCGGAGGCGGTGGTACTCCTCCGCGACGGGCTCCTTGACCTTCAGCAGCAGGTCGGCGGAGGCCCAGACCTCGTCGGCGGTGTCCAGGATCTGGGCACCGGCGGCCACGTACTCCTCGTTCGGGATCGAGGAGCCGACGCCGGCGTTCCGCTCGACGACGACCTGGTGGCCGTGGCGCACCAGCTCGTGCACGCCGGCGGGGGTGATGGCCACCCGGAACTCGTTGTTCTTGACCTCGCGGGGGATGCCGACCTTCACGTCGATCACGGTCCTTGACTCAGGGATTGTGGGGCAATACGAGACGTACCCCGGCATGCGGGGGCATACCAGGAGACACCGCAGGAGAGCGAGCGGCAGAGCCAGTCTAATGAAGGCGTTCTCGCTGTCTAGCCTTTCATTGCATCAATCTTCAGCGGATGCGCTACGGATTTCGCAGGCGTTAGCGTCCTGTTCCGGCGATGTGGCGTCCGTGCCGCCGTCATCGGCTCCCTGGACCTCCTCTCCCAGGATGCGCTCGGCGGCCCCGCGGTGCAGGCTCGCGGCCACCGGGTCGCCGAGGCGCTCCAGGGTGTCGGCCAGCCGCAGCTGCAGCGCCGCCTGCAGCCGGACGTCGTCGGCGCGCCGGGCCCACTCGACCGCCTCCTGACAGGTGCGCAGCGACTCCGCGGGCCGCCCCGCGTACTCCTGGACCCGGGCCAGCTCGCTCAACGCCCTGGCGTGCGCGGGCACATCGCCGGTCCTGCGGTGCTCGGCGATGGCCGCGCGCCAGTTGCGCAGGGCCTCGCCGTAGCGGCCCGCGTAGGTGTGCGCGCCGGCGATCCGGCCGTACAGCCGGGCGGCCTCCTCGTGCTCGCCGCGGGCCAGGCGCTGGGACAGGGCCCGGCCGAACCAGTCGGCGGCCCGGTCGTGATCGCCGAGCTCCTGGTGGGCCCCGCCTACGGATTCCATCGCGCGGCCGGTCGCGTAGGGGTCGTTCGCCTCCCGGCCGGCGTCCAATGCGGCCCGGTAGCGGGCCAGCGCCTGGGCCGTCCGGCCGGTGCGGGCGTCCAGGTCGGCGAGGTTCAGCAGGGCCGCGGCGCGCTCGCGGGGCAGCCGCCGCCGCTCGGCCACGTCCAGCACGAGGCGGTGGATGCCGTACAGGTCACCGGCGGCGGCCTGGGTGCCGAAGTGGGCGACCATCGCCCGCACGAGCTGGGACATCAGCCGGCGGGCCAGGGTGTCCAGCTCCCCGTCGGCCACCGCGAGCCGGGCGGCGGCGAGCAGGGCGGGCCGCCGGGCCCGCAGCCAGTCCTCGGCGGCCCGCGGGGTGGGAAAGCGCAGTGCGGGGGGCAGGCCCTTCAGCTTCTCCCGGGTCTCCGGGCTGTCGGTCTCGGTGATCGCGCGGCAGGTCTGCAGCAGCCGTACGGTGCGCTCCAGCATCCGGGCGCGGGCCAGTTGCAGCTCGGCGGGGCGGTCCTGGGCCCGGGCCAGGGACAGCAGCAGCGGATGCAGGCAGCCGGGGACCTCGTACCGCGGCAGCGGCGCGGGCACGGCCCGCAGCAGGCCCGCCCCGGCGAGGTCGTCGAGGATGCCCCGCGCGCTGTCGAGGGAGCAGCCGGCGAGCGCGGAGGCGGTGTGCGGGTCGACGTCGCCGGCCGGGGCGAGGGCGAGCAGCCGCAGCATCCGCGCGGCACCGGCCGGCAGGGAGGCGTGCGCGAGCCGCAGGACGCGGCCGAGCGGGGTCCCCTCGTCGGGGTCGGCGTGCAGCTGCTTGGCGAGGTCGGCGACGGCCGCCTGGGGGTGGGCGGCCAGCCAGCCGCCCGCCAGGGTGAGTGCGGTGGGCTGCCCCTGGAGCAGCTCCACCAGGCCCTCGGCTGACCGCGGGTCGACGGTGACGCGGACCGGGTCGATGTGCCGGGTCAGGAGCTCCAGCGACGACTTGGTGTCGAGGCCGCCGAGGGTGCAGGGGCGGACGTCCGCGATGCCGGTGAGCGGGCCCCGGGCGACGGCGACGAGCAGGCAGTCCGCGTTGTCCGGGAGCAGCGCGTCGACATGCTCGGCGCCGGGCGCGTCGTCCAGCAGGAGCAGGGCCGCGCGGTCGGCGAGGGCGGCCCGGAACGCCTCGGCGAGGTCGTCCTCGGTGGCGCCGGGCGGGGCGGGCAGGCCGAGGGCGGCGAGCAGTTCGCGGGCGGCGCGCTCGACGGGCACCGGCGTGCCGTCGGGCTCGGTGAGCCGGGCGCGCAGCACCCCGCCGGGGTAACGGTCCGCTACCTGCCGCACGAGTTCCTCGGCGAGCGCGGTCCGGCCGGAACCGGGCCTGCCCGCGATGAGGAGGACCCGGGCGCGCGGGGCCTTGCGGCCCGAGATGGTGTCCAGGCCGGCTCGCTCGATGTCGGCGCGCAGCTCCTTCAACTCCCGTGCGCGGCCCAGGAATCGGTGTTCCCCGGCCGCGGAGACCGGGCCCTTTCCGGACGGGTTCGCACCGCTCGGTTCCACCGCCTGATCCGCCACGGGCCACACTCCCGTCCCACCGCACGCGCAAGCCCGCCGGGACTCCGGTCCGGGCGTCCTCAGAGCCTAGTTCACGCTCTGCGACCTTCCCGGCGGAGCACGGCGATGGGGTCGCCCGATCGGATCAGGCGATGGTCACACCGGAACGGGAGGGAGTGGTCCCAGGTAGCGGAGTGCGGTGGTTTCAGGACTCGAAGGGGCGGGCCGGCCAGGGCGCCTCCGCCGGACGCAACGCGTCCAGCCCGTCCCCGGTCCGCGCCGCGACGAGCGAGAGGACGCCGGCGACCAGGCAGGTGTTGTGCAGGTCGCCCGCGAGCACGCCCCGCACGAGGTCCTCGACCGGCACCCGGGCCAGCTCCAGGTCGATCTCCTCGTGCTCGGCCTCGAACTTCGCGCCCTCGGCCTCGGACAGTCCGCGGGCGAGGAAGATCCGCACGGCCTCGTCGCTGCCGCCGGGGCTGGTGTACAGGTCGGTGAGCACCCGCCAGTCCTCGGCCTTGACGTGCGCCTCCTCGTAGAGCTCGCGCTGGGCGGCGTGCAGCGGGTTCTCACCGGGCACGTCGAGCAGGCCGGCCGGGATCTCCCACAGCCTCTGCCGTACGGGGTGGCGGTACTGGCGGATCACCACCACGCGGCCGGCGTCGTCCAGGGCCAGGATCGCCACCGAGCCGGGGTGGACCTGGTAGTCGCGGGTGACCACGGTGCCGTCGGGCATGACCACCTCGTCGGTACGGACCGAGGTCTTGTTCCCGGTGAACGGGGTCTCCGTGGCCCGGGTCTCCCACTCCTCGGGGATGTCCTTGATCGTCATGCCCTGTCCTTCCGCACGTACAAAAAGAGAACGGGGGTGCGGACCATTGAAGGAACGCACCCCCGTCACCGTACAACTGGTGTGTTACTCGGAGCCCTTGCGCATCGCGTCCTGCCGCTGCACGGCCGCCTTCACCAGCCCCGCGAACAGCGGGTGGGGGCGGGTCGGCCGCGAGCGCAGCTCGGGGTGCGCCTGGGTGGCGACCAGGTACGGGTGGACGTCGCGCGGGTACTCGACGTACTCGACGAGCTTGCCGTCCGGCGAGGTGCCGGAGAAGACGATGCCCGCCTTCTTCTCCAGCTCCGCGCGGTAGGCGTTGTTCACCTCGTAGCGGTGGCGGTGGCGCTCCTCGACGTACTCCTTGTCGTCGTACACCTCGCGCACGATCGAGCCCTCGGCCAGCTTGGCCGGGTACATGCCCAGGCGCATCGTGCCGCCCATGTCGCCCTCGCCTGCGACGATGTCGAGCTGCTCGGCCATGGTGGAGATCACCGGGTGGCCGGTGGCCGGGTCGAACTCGGTGGAGTTGGCGTCGGAGATGCCGGCGAGGCTGCGCGCGGCCTCGATCACGATGCACTGCAGGCCCAGGCAGAGGCCGAGCAGCGGGATCCCGTTCTCGCGGGCGTAGCGGATGGCGCCGACCTTGCCGAGCACGCCGCGGTCGCCGAAGCCGCCCGGGATGCAGATGCCGTCGACGTCGGCGAGCTGCGCCTTGGCGCCGGCCGGGGTCTTGCAGTCGTCCGAGGTGACCCACTTGATCTTCACGCGGGCCTTGTTGGCGAAGCCGCCCGCGCGCAGCGCCTCGGTGACCGACAGATAGGCGTCGGGCAGGTCGATGTACTTGCCGACCAGGGCGAGGGTGATCTCGTGGTCGGGGTTGTGGACGCGGTCGAGCAGGTCGTCCCAGGTCGTCCAGTCCACGTCGCGGAAGGGCAGGTCGAGCTTGCGCACGACGTAGGCGTCCAGGCCCTCGGAGTGCACGACCTTCGGGATGTCGTAGATCGAGCGGGCGTCCGGGCAGGCGACGACGGCAGCCTCGTCGACGTCGCACATCAGGGAGATCTTGCGCTTGATCGCGGTGGGCACCTCGCGGTCGCAGCGCAGCACGATCGCGTCCGGCTGGATACCGATGTTGCGCAGGGCGGCGACGGAGTGCTGGGTCGGCTTGGTCTTCAGCTCACCGGAGGGGCCGATGTAGGGCAGCAGCGAGATGTGGACCACGAAGACGTTGTCGCGTCCGACCTCGTGCCGGACCTGGCGGACGGTCTCCAGGAACGGAAGCGACTCGATGTCGCCGACCGTGCCGCCGACCTCGGTGATCACCACGTCGACCTCGTCCGTCGCCATGCGGCGGATGCGGTGCTTGATCTCGTTGGTGATGTGCGGGATGACCTGCACGGTGTCGCCCAGGTACTCGCCGCGCCGCTCCTTGGCGATCACGGTCGAGTAGACCTGACCGGTGGTGACGTTGGCGGAGCCGTCCAGGTCCCGGTCGAGGAAGCGCTCGTAGTGGCCGATGTCCAGGTCGGTCTCGGCTCCGTCGTTGGTGACGAACACCTCACCGTGCTGGAAGGGGTTCATCGTGCCCGGGTCGACGTTCAGGTACGGGTCGAGCTTCTGCATCACGACGCGCAGGCCACGGGCCTTGAGCAGCATGCCCAGGCTGGAGGCGGTGAGGCCCTTGCCGAGCGAGGAGGCGACACCCCCGGTGACGAAGATGTGCTTGGTCGTCGTAGATTTCGGCGGCATGGCCAAGAGGGGGCTCCCGTGGTCGCGGTTCGGATGCGGTGCGGCGGCCCGGCCCGGAAATCCCGGGTCGCCGGGCGGAGGCGCCGTCGCTGCGGTTCGGGGGGATCGAGCCCACCGGTCCACGGGCTACCAGGGTATCAGCGCCGGAGAGGGATGACTTCCGGCCACGCTCCGCGCACATCTCGACACGGGCGCGCACTGGTCACGGGTTTATCACCCGTGGCTCACCCTTTCGGCGCATGCGCGTTGGCCCGAGGGGCACCCGCATCAACTACGTGCGTCGTATCCTGCTCGGACACTCTCTGCCGAGCCCGGCCGGCTACACGGCACCACCCCCCGCCCGTGACCACCGGCACAACGTGTGCTCGTCAGTTCGTTGAGCAACAATGGACGCTTTGTCCCACCAGCGAGCGGCCGATTGCCTCACCGCTCGACGACGTATTACAACGACCCCTTGACCGCACTAGCGACCGCCCCCATGCGGGGTGACGTGGCCGTTCGACTGGAGTTGCACGTGGCCGGGCGCATCGAAGACTACGCACTCATCGGAGACATGCAGACCGCTGCCCTGGTCTGCCGGGACGGGACGGTCGACTGGCTGTGCCTGCCCCGCTTCGACTCGCACGCCATCTTCGCCGGTCTGCTGGGTACGGAGGAACACGGCCTCTGGCGTCTCGGCCCCGCCCACGCGGCGGACGAGGAGCCGCCCACCGCGGCCCGGCGCAGCTACCGCGGCGACTCGCTGATCCTGGAGTCGGAGTGGGACACCCCGCGCGGCACGGTCCGCGTGACCGATTTCATGCCCCCGCGCGACGGCGCCCCGCAGGTCATCCGGATCGTGGAGGGCGTCACCGGCCGGGTCCCCATGCGCTCGTCGCTGCGGATGCGGTTCTCCTACGGCCGGATCGTGCCGTGGGTGCACCGGTACGACAAGCGCACGGTCGCGGTCGCGGGCCCGGACTCCGTGTGGTTCGACACGGAGGTGGAGACCTACGGCGAGTCGCTGACCACGTACGCGGACTTCACGGTCGCTCCCGGTGACCGGATCGCGTTCACCATCTCGTGGCAGCCCTCGCACAAGGAGGCGCCGCCGCTGCCGGAGCCGGAGCAGTCGCTGGAGGCGACGGAGGACTTCTGGCGCGAGTGGGTCGGGCACTGCACCTACCACGGCCCCTACCGCGAGGCGGTGGTCCGCTCCCTGATCACGCTCAAGGCGCTGACGTACGCCCCCACGGGCGGCATCGTCGCCGCGCCCACCACCTCCCTGCCGGAGGACGTCGGCGGCGTACGGAACTGGGACTACCGCTACACCTGGCTGCGGGACGCGGCGATCACCCTGTCCTCGCTGCTGCGCACCGGCTACCGCGAGGAGGCCCGCGCCTGGCGCGAGTGGCTGCTGCGGGCGGTCGCCGGCGACCCGGAGAACCTGCAGATCATGTACGGCATCGCCGGTGAGCGCGAACTCGGCGAGGCGGAGCTGGACTGGCTGCCCGGCTACGAGAACTCCGCGCCGGTCCGGGTGGGCAACGGCGCCGCGCACCAGCTCCAGCTCGACGTGTACGGCGAGGTCACCGAGGCCCTGCACCTGGCGCACATGACCGGTCTGGCCCGCAACGACTACGCCTCACTGCTCCAGCTGAAGCTGATCCGCTACCTGGAGAAGCACTGGCAGGAGCCGGACGAGGGCATCTGGGAGGTGCGCGGCCCGCGCCGCCACTTCGTGCACTCCAAGGTGATGGCCTGGGTCGCCGTCGACCGCACCATCAAGCTGATCGAGTCCGGCGACGCCGACGGCCCGCTGGAGGAGTGGAAGGAGCTGCGCGACGACATCCACCGGGACGTGTGCGAGAAGGGGTACGACAAGGAGCGCAACACCTTCACGCAGTCCTACGGCTCCCGGGAGCTGGACGCGTCGCTGCTGCTCATCCCGCAGATGGGCTTCCTGCCGCCGGACGACAAGCGCGTGATCGGCACCATCGAGGCGATCCAGCGCGAGCTCTCCACCTCGGACGGCTTCATCCTGCGCTACCCGACCGACGGCGAGCACGCGGGCGTCGACGGCCTGCCCGGCGACGAGGGCGCCTTCCTGGCCTGCTCGTTCTGGATGGCCGACGACCTGGCGATGATCGGCCGCGTGGAGGAGGCCCGGAAGCTGTTCGAGAAGCTGCTGTCGCTGCGCAACGACCTCGGGCTGCTGGCCGAGGAGTGGGACCCGAGGCTCCAGCGCCAGGTGGGCAACTTCCCCCAGGCCTTCAGCCACGTCCCGCTGATCGACACGGCCCTGCGCCTGACGGCGAGCGGGGCGTACGGGGGCTGAGCTTCCCGCAGGTCGGCGCCGGGGACGGCGAACTGTCCCGGCGCCGCCGCCCCGGGGTAGCGTCCGCTGCATGGACCGCAGATTCGACACCGAGGGAGCCGGGATCACGGTCCAGCGCGCCCTCGAGCTGCCCGGCCTCCGCAGCGGCCTCCCGGAGGTCCTGGCCGGCGCCGACCGGCTGAACCGCACCGTCCGCTGGGTGCACGCCGGCGAGGTCCCCAACATCGCCTCTCTCCTCAAGGGCGGCGAACTCCTGCTGACCACGGGCTACGGCCTCGGCACCCGCCCCGCCGACCAGCGCGCCTTCGTCCGCACGCTCGCCGACCGCGGCATCGCGGCCCTCGTCGTGGAACTCGGCCCCCGTTTCGCCCGGCTGCCCGCAGCCCTGGTCGAGACGGCCCGCGCCGCCGGTCTGCCGCTGGTGCAGCTGCACCGCGAGGTGCCGTTCGTGACGGTCACCGAGGAGGTCCACACGGAGATCGTCAACGGCCACTACGCGCTGCTCCAGCGGGCCGAGGAGGTGCACCGGCGCTGCACGGAGGCCCTGCTCGGCGGCGGCGGGGTGCCGCAGGTCCTCGGCATCCTCGCCGACTTCGGCGGCAACCCGGTGTTCCTGGAGACCCCGGACGGCCGGCTGCTGTACGCGGCCGGGTCCGGCCCCGAGGGCGCCGATCCGCTCCAGGTGTGGGAGGGGCTGCGCGGGCAGCACAAGGACGTCCCGCCGCCGGCCGGGTCGGTCCTCGTGGACGTGCCCGGTGGCGGCCCGGGGGCGGGCGCGGTGCGCGCCCGGCTCGTGCTGCTGCCGGTCCGCTCCCCCCTCGGTCCGGTGCACCGCATGGCCGCCGAACGGGCCGCGGGCATCCTGGCCGTGGTGCTGATGCAGGCCCGGCAGGAGGAGGAGCTGGCGGCCCGCGGCCGCGGCGACTTCCTCACCGACCTCGCCGAGGGCCGGATCACCGCGGAGGACGCCCCGGCGCAGGCCCGCGTCCTCGGCTTCAAGCCCGGCGGCAGCCCGCTGCTGCCCGTGGTCATGCGGCTCGGTGACGCCCTCGCGCCCGGCGGGGGCTGGGCGGTGCTCGCGCGCGCGGTCGCCGAGGAGCTCGCCTCGGTGGGCGTGCCGGTGCTGCTGGGCGTACGGCCGGTCGAGGGCCGCGTCCTGCTGCTGGTGGGGCTGCGCGCGGAGCCGGAGCGGCCGACGGTCGCGGACCGGGTCGCGGCGGCGCTGCGGGCCGGTGTGGAGCGGGCCGGGATGCGGCGGCCGGGCGCGCAGCCCCCGGTCGTGGTCTTCGGGGTGGCCGGCGGCTGGGCGGCCGCGTCGGCGGGCCTGCGGCACGCGGCCGAGACGGCGACGGCGGCGCTGGGACTGCCGGAGCAGCCCTGGTACGACGCCCGCCGCCTCGACATCGACCTGCTGCTGTGGCGGCTGCGCGACCATCCTGACCTGGCGGCCTTCGTGGACCGCGCCATCGGCCCGATCCGGGACCACGACAACCGGTCCCGGCCGCCACTGCTTCCCACCCTCCAGACGTACCTCGCGCACGCGGGCCGCAAGGCGGAGACGGCCCGCGAGCTGCACCTCAACCGGCAGACGCTCTACAACCGCCTGGCGCGCATCGGCGAGTTGCTGGGCACGGACCTCGACGACCCCCAGACGGTACTGGCGTTGAGCCTCGCCCTGCGGGCACGCCGCCACGTGCCGCAGGTCGGCGGGGCGTAGCCGAGGGGGCGTTGGGGCCGGCGGAGGCGGTGTGGGGGCCGGCGGCACTCGGTGGGGGCGGCCCGGACCGTGCGCGGGGCGCCCCGGATCACCGGACCGGGAACCGATCGCCTCAGATCAGCGGCCGGGGCTGCGTCAACTCGTCGTACACGCTGAGGACTTGGGCGACGGTCTCGTCCTCGGTGGGCCAGGTGGCCGCCTGCCGGGTGCCCCGCTCCCGCAGCGCCTCGCGTCGCCCGGGGTCGCCGAGCAGCCGTACGACGGCATCGGCGAACGCCTTGGCGTCCTGATGCGGGACCAGTTCGGCCGCGTCGCCGACGATCTCGGGGATGCCGCCGGTGCGCGCGGCGACCAGCGGGACGCCCGCGTGCAGGGCCTCCTGCGCGAGGACGGAGCGGGACTCCCCGCTCCTGGGCAGCAGCGCCAAGTCGGCGGCGGCGAGCAGTTCGCCCACGTCGTCGCGCCGTCCCACGAGCCGGACCGGCAGTTCCTCGTCCTCGATCCGGCGCTGCAGGACCGCGCGCAGCGGCCCCTCCCCCGCGATCACCACCAGCGGCGCGGGATCGAGGTCCCGCCAGCCGTGGGCGGCGTCCAGCAGGAGCTCGTGGCCCCGGTGCCGTTCGAGGGCGGCAACGGCGATGAGCAACGGCCGCCCGGTGGAGCCGAGTTCGGCGCGCACCTTGGACCGGGGGCGCTCGGGGTCCTCGTACCCGGCGGTGCCGCGCGGCCGGGGTACCGCGATCGCGGCGAGCCGCGCGTCCCGCGCACCCCTGCGGCGGGCCCGGTCCACGAGCTGCGAGGTGGTGCCGAGCACGACGGTCGCGGCCTTGGCGACCCGCCGCTCCAGCAGGCGCAGCAGCTGGGCGCGGGGGCCCTCGGCGCGGGTGTGGTTGTGCCAGGTGACGACGAGCGGTGTGGTGCGCCCGCTGAGCGCGAGCGCCGCACGGAACGAGGCGTGCAGCCCGTGCGCGTGCACCAGGTCCGCGTCCGAGCAGATCGTGCGCAGCGCGGCCACCGACACCGGGTCGCTGCTGCGCGGCACGGGGACATGGGCGGCGCCGGCCCCGGTGAAGTCGTAGGCGCGGTCGGTCTCGTCGGGGGCGCACACGGTGACCCGTACGCCCCGGGCGACCAGCCCCGCGGACAGCGACCGCACGTGCGCGCTGCTGCCGGCGTTGCCTCCGCCGAGCACCTGCACGGTGCGCAGCGGCGACTGACCGTGCGGTGCGTGGCTGCTCACGGGGCTCACGTGGCCGGGGCTCCTGGGTCGGGGTGGGACGGTCACGAGGAAACGTACAGAAGGTCCCGCGCGGTCAGGATGTACCGCGCGTTACCTTCACGTGCCGGGTTTCCGCCCCAAGGATGCCAGCACGTACGGGTGTTCCGGGAATGCCAGGGTGCGTCAAGAGCAGGAAGGGGTTACCGGGCGTCCGGCCGGTATGCGTCACCCACACGGGTGATGAACCCTCCGGGGGGTGAGGCACGGTCCGGACGCACCGAGCTTGTCAGAAACGGGCAAGCCCGCTCACCTTGTCGCCGAAGACGGCCACGGCCACCACCGCGGCGGCGTGCGCGACCAGTCCGGGGCGCCCGTTGCACACGACAGCGGCCGTGCCGACGGCCGCGCCCAGGGCGTGCGCCCCCGCGTCACCGATCATCACGCGCTCCCCCAGGTCGTCGGGCAGGACGGCCGCGGCGGCGCCCGTCGCCGCGGCGGCCAGCTCCGCGCCAGGGCCCCGGCGCAGCAGCCCGGGCGCTCCGAGCGCGAGCACCACCACGGCGGCGCGGCCGGGGCGCACGTCCACGAGGTTGACGGCGTGCGCGGCCCCGGCGATCACGATGCCCGCGAGCACCTTGTCGAGCGGCCGCTCCTTGAGCAGCGCGCCCGCCCGGAGACCGGCGGCGGAGATGCCGAAGAGCTTGACCGCTCCGCTGGTGATCTCGCCGTGCCGCAGGGCCGTGGGGTGGGCGCGGAAGCCGCGCCGGGGGTCGCCGGCCCCGGCGATGTCGTCGTAGGCCCCGCAGGCACCGGCGACCGCGACCGCGAAGGCGGCGGCAGGCCGCACCCGCCCCGCGGCGACCGCCGCGGCCAGCGCGGTCGCGGGACCCGCGTACAGGCCGACGGCCCGGCCGGCGTGGTTCCTCCGCTCCCAGCGCTCCCGGCCGCCGGGCGCGGTGGCACGCAGGACGGCGGTCCCGGCCCGGGCGAGCCCGGCGGCCAGCACGAACGACACGGCGACACGGCGGATCATCCCGCCACCCTACGGTCCCCGACCCGCCACGTCCGGGCCGGATCACCGGCCGGCGCACGCGATGGCCGGACGCCCCTGTCGCACCGACGGGATGCGCGGCCCCCGGGGCCCCGCACGTCCGCCCGGCGCCGGTCCGGCTACAGGTCCGCGCGGGCCGTGGCCAGGAGTTCCTCGGCGTGGGCGCGGGCCGTCTCCGAGTCCTCCTGACCCGCCAGCATCCGGGACAGCTCGCGGATGCGGTCCTCGCCCTCCAGCACCTTCACGCCGGACCGGGTCACCGAACCGTCGTCGGTCTTCTCCACCAGCAGCTGCCGGTCGGCGAAGGCGGCGACCTGCGGCAGGTGCGTCACCACGACGACCTGCGCGGTCTTCGCCAGGCGGGCCAGCCGCCGTCCGATCTCCACGGCGGCCTTGCCGCCGACGCCCGCGTCGACCTCGTCGAAGAGATACGTCGGCACCGGGTCCGTCCCCGCGAACACCACCTCGACGGCCAGCATCACGCGCGACAGCTCACCGCCCGAGGCGCCCTTGGCGATGGGCCGGGGCGGCGCCCCGGGGTGCGGGGCGAGCAGCAGCTCGACCTCGTCGGCGCCCGACGGCCCGTAGGCGACCGCGCGCCCGCCGACCTCGACGCCTTCGGGGTCCTCGGTCTGCCGGATGGCGAAGGACACGCGCGCGTGCGGCATCGCGAGCGAGGCCAGCTCGGCGGTCACGGCGGCGGCGAACCGTTCCGCGGCCTCCGTCCGGGCGTCCGTCAACGCCTGTGTCAGCCCGCCCAGTTCGGTGCGCAGGGCGTCCCGCTCGGCGGTCAGCTCCCCGATCCGCTCGTCGTCGCCGTCCAGCTCGGTCAGCCGGGCGGCGCTCTGCTCGGCCCAGGCCAGTACGGCGTTCACGTCCTCGCCGTACTTCCGGGTCAGTGCGGTCAGTGCCGACCGCCGCTCCTCCACCGCGGACAGCCGCAGCGGATCGGCGTCCAGGTCGTCGGCGTACCCGGCCAGTTCCCCGGCCACGTCGCCCAGCAGGATCCCGATCTCCCCGATCCGGTCGGCGAGCGCGGCCAGCGCCGGATCGTGCGCACGCACGGCCTCCAGGGCCCGCTGGGCACCCGCGACGAGGGTCGCCGCGTCGATGCCCTCGGGGTCCTCCGGGTTGCCCGCGAGCGCGGCGTGCGCGGCCGTCGCGGCGGACGAGAGGGCCTCCGCGTGCCCGAGCCGCTCCGCCTCCTCGGCCAGTTCCCCGTCCTCGCCGGCCCGCGGCTCGACGGCGCCGATCTCGTCGAGGCCGTAACGCAGCATGTCGGCCTCCTGGGCCCGCTCACGCGCGCGCGTGGTGATCTCCTCCAGTTCGGCGGAGACGGCCCGCAGCCGCCGGTAGGCCTCGGCGTACTTGGCGAGCGGCCCGGCGACCGCGTCCCCGGCGTACCGGTCGAGCGCCTGCCGCTGCCGGTTCAGCTTCAGCAGCCCCTGCTGGTCGGTCTGCCCGTGCACGGCCACCAGGTCGTCGGCGAGTTCACCGAGCAGCCCGACGGGCACGCTGCGCCCGCCCAGGTGCGCCCGGGAACGCCCCTCGGCGGAAACGGTACGGCTGATCAGCAGCGCCCCGTCGTCGAGCTCCGCCCCGGCCTCCTCGGCGCGTACGACGGCCGCGGTGCCCGCGGGTACGGCGACCCGGCCCTCCACGACCGCCTTCCCGGCGCCGATCCGGACGAGCGCCGGGTCCGCGCGCCCGCCCAGCAGCAGCCCCAGGCTGGTGACCACCATGGTCTTGCCCGCGCCCGTCTCGCCCGTGACCGCAGTGAACCCCGGCGACAGCTCGACGACCGCGTCGTCGATGACTCCGAGCGACCGTATCCGCATCTCCTCCAACACGACCCCGACCATACGAGGTTTCGCTCGTGTCGCGCGACGCGCCCCACCCGTCCGGGGAAACCACGGACCGTCACCGGTGACCGGGGCGGTCGTTCACCAGTGCGTCCCCGCCTTCGCCGGGGTGATCCGGTCGTCTCCGTCTCGGACGAGCCGCGGATGCGGTGCTCCCCGCCCGACGCGGGGCGCGCGGGAGCCGTGCCGGGGCACGCTCCTAGTGCGGAGCCCCCCGCCACCCGGTCACCGGCAGCGCGAACTTCGCCACCAGCCGGTCCGTGAACGAGGCGTGGTGCAGCCGGGCGAGCCGCACCGGGACGGCCCCCCGCCGCACCTCGACCCGCGCGCCCGGCGGCAGTTCCACGGTCCGCCGCCCGTCGCACCACAGCACCCCCGGCGGCACATGCGGCAGCACCTCGACGGCAAGCACCGAGTCGGGAGAGGTCACCAGCGGCTTGGCGAACAGCGCGTGCGCGCTGATCGGCACCATGAGCAGCGCCTCCACCTCGGGCCACACCACCGGCCCCCCGGCGGAGAAGGCGTACGCGGTCGACCCGGTGGGCGTGGCGCACACGATCCCGTCGCAGCCGAACGCCGTCACCGGCCGCCCGTCGATCTCCAGCACCACCTCGAGCATCCGCTCGGCGGACACCTTCTGCACCGCGGCCTCGTTCAGCGCCCAGTCGGTGTGCACGATGTCCCCGTTGCGGTGCACGACCACGTCGACGGTCATGCGCTCCTCGACCTCGTAGGCCCGGCTGACCACCCGGTCGACGACCTTGTCCAAATCGTCCCGCTCGGCCTCGGCGAGGAACCCGACCCGGCCGAGGTTCACGCCGAGCATCGGTACCCCGGACGCGCGGGCGAACTCCGCCCCGCGCAGCAGCGTGCCGTCGCCACCGAGCACGATGAGCAGTTCACACCCGTCGAGGCACTGCGGGGTGGCCTCCTTGACCAGCTCCACCTCGTCCGGCAGCGGCAGGTCGAGCGCCTCCGCCTCCAGCACGCGCACGCCGATGCCGCACCGCAGCAGCCCCTTGACCACGAGTTCGGCACTGCGGATGGCCGCCGGCCGCCCGGTGTGGGCCAGCAGGAATACGGTTCGAGCTTGGGTCTGTGTCAACGCGGCCCCTCCGCCACTGCACGGTGAACATCGGCCGGGTCCAGTTCCGGTGCACCGGCCCTCAGCCACAGAAAGTACTCGACGTTTCCGGAGGGACCGGGCAGCGGGCTGGCGGCGACACCCCGTACCCCGAGCCCCAGTTCCCAGGCCTTCGCGGCCACCCCGCGCACGGCCTCCGCGCGCAGCTCCGGACTGCGCACGACACCCCCGCTCCCCAGCCGTTCCTTCCCCACCTCGAACTGGGGCTTGACCATCATCACGAGGTCGGCGTCCGGCTTCACGCACCGCACCAGGGCAGGCAGCACCAGGCCGAGCGGGATGAAGGAAAGGTCCCCCACGACAAGATCCACAGGCTCCCCATCGATCGCTTCGAGCGTCAACTCGCGTACGTTCGTACGGTCCTTGACGGTCACGCGTTCATCGCTCTGCAGAGACCAGGCGAGTTGTCCGTATCCGACGTCGACGGCGACGACGTGCGCGGCTCCCGCCCGCAGCAGGACGTCGGTGAAGCCCCCGGTGGACGCGCCGGCGTCCAGCGCCCGCCGCCCCTCCACCACGAGCCCCCGCGGGACGAAGGCGGCCAGCGCGCCGGCCAGTTTGTGGCCGCCCCGGGAGACGTAGTCGGGGTCGCTGCCGTCGGACGCCACGACGATGGCGGCGGCGGTCTCCACCTGGGTGGCGGGCTTGGTCGCGACGGTCTTGCCGACGGTGACCCGGCCGGCGGCGATCAGCTGGCTGGCGTGCTCGCGCGAGCGCGCGAGCTTGCGGCGGACCAGCTCCGCGTCGAGACGGCGGCGTGCGACTCCTGCCACGTTCGGTTCAGCTCCTGTTGTCGAAAGGTCGTGCGGGCGCCGGGGGCGCCGGGGGTCCCGGGCGGGTGTCGAGCGCGGTGAGCGCGTCGCGCAAACCCCGGTGTACATCCTCGTACACCTCGACATGACCGTCCGTGGCCAGGTGGTCGGCGTCGCCGAGCCGCTCCAGGACCGCGTCGACGCCGGCGTCGCCGGTGGGGGTGCGCGGCACGTTCAGCGGGGCCGGGGCGGCGGGGTCGTCCTCGTCCACGGACGCGGCGGTGTCCCCGGGCTCGGCGGTGTCCTCGGCGTCGGCGCCGTGCACGGGGGCGTCCTCGTACCCGACGGGCTCGGCGGTGTCGTCGTACCCGGATTCGACCGCTGGGGCGGAGGAGGAGACGGAGTCGCTCATGCCCCGACGCTACCCCGAAGCGCTGCGGTACCGTCGGTCGCGATGGCCACGATCGAGGAGTGCCGCACGGCACTGGAGAAGCTCTCGGACACCATGCGGGGCGCCGAGGGCGACGTTCGCGCCGCCGCGGCCATGGACCGCTCCGTGAGCTGCCTGATCACCGACCTGGACGTCACCTTCGTGGGTCTCCTCACCGGAGGCCGGATAGAGGTGCACCACACGCTCACGGAGCCGCCGGCCGAGAGCGCCCAGATCAGGCTCGCCATGACCGGCGACGACCTGGTGGCGCTGGTCGACGGCGATCTGCACTTCGCCAGGGCCTGGGGCTCGGGCCGGGTGCGGCTGGAGGCGAGCCTGTTCGACCTGTTCCGGCTCAGGAAGCTGCTGTAGCCGCCCGGTTCAGGGGGCCCCGTCGACCGCCACGCGCGCGCGTGTCGCACGCGCCGCCGGGACGACCAGCGGCGTTCCCGTCTCAGGGTCGTCGACGACCTGGCAGCGCAGCCCGAAGACCTCCTCCACCAGCTCGGCCGTGACGATGTCCTCCGGCGCGCCCGCGGCGACCACCTTCCCGGCCCGCAGGGCGACGAGGTGGGTGGCGTAGCGGGCGGCGTGGTTGAGGTCGTGCAGCACGGCGACCAGGGTGCGTCCCTGTTCCTCGTGCAGCTCGGCGCACAGGTCGAGCACGTCGATCTGGTGCTGGATGTCCAGATACGTCGTCGGCTCGTCCAGCAGCAGCAGCGGCGTCTGCTGCGCGAGCGCCATGGCGATCCACACCCGCTGCCGCTGACCGCCCGACAGCTCGTCGACGTACCGGTCGGCGAGCCCGGCGACCCCGGTCCGCTCCATCGACTCCCGCACGACCCGCTCGTCCTCGGCGGACCACTGCCGCAGGACGCCCTGGTGCGGATACCGGCCGCGGCCCACCAGGTCGCCCACGGTGATGCCGTCGGGCGCGATCGAGGACTGCGGCAGCAGACCCAGCGTGCGGGCGACCTTCCTGGCCGGCAGCGACTGGATGGCCTGCCCGTCGAGCAGGACCCGGCCCGCGCGCGGCCTGAGCATCCGCGACAGCGCCCGCAGCAGGGTGGACTTGCCGCACGCGTTCGGGCCGACGATCACCGTGAAGGAGTGGTCGGGGATCTCCACCGACAGCCGTTCGGCGATGACGCGCTGGTCGTAGGCGAGGGTGACGTCGTCGGCGGACAGGCGGTTCACGAGGCTCCTCCGGGGGCGGAATCGTCGGGGCGGGAGGCGCTCATATCCGGCCCGCTCGGCGCTCGGTGACCAGCAGTACCAGCAGGTACGCTCCGCCGAGCACGCCGGTGACCACGCCGACGGGCAGCCGGTCGGCGCCGAAGGCGCGCTGCGCGGCCCAGTCCGCGGTGACCAGCAGGGCGGCGCCCGTGCAGAGGGAGGGCAGGAGGTTCGGGCCCGGGGATCGTGTCAGCCGGCGGGCGAGCTGGGGTGCGGTCAGGGCGACGAAGCCGACGGGACCGGCGGCGGCGGTGGCGGCGGACGTGAGCAGCACGGCGGAGCCGAGCAGCAGCAGCCGTACGCGCTCGACGCGCACCCCGAGGGCGTACGCCACGTCGTCGCCCATCTCCGTCATCCGCAGGCCGGGCGCGTGGGCCAGGACCAGCGGCAGGAGCAGGGCGCACAGCGCGAGCAGCGGCCCGACCTGGCTCCAGTCGCGGCCGTCCAGGGAGCCGGTCATCCACAGCACCGCGCGCGCCGCGTCCACGAAGTCGGCCTTGGTGATCAGGTAGCCGTTGACCGCCGTGACCACGGCGCCGGCGCCGATGCCGACCAGGACCAGCCTGTACCCGTGCACGCCCTGCTTCCGGGCGAGCAGGTAGAGGGCGGTTCCGGTCGCCAGACCGCCGGCCAGCGCGCCTAGGCTGACCGCGGTGGCGTCGCCCGAGAACAGGACGATCACGGTCAGCGCGCCGGCGGTCGCACCCTGCGAGAGCCCGAGCACGTCCGGGCTGCCCAGCGGATTCCGGGAGACGGACTGGAACAGTGCACCGCCGAGCCCGAGGCAGCCGCCCACCAGCAGCCCGACGAGGACGCGTGGCAGCCGCAGTTCGCGGACGACGAACTCCTGGCCCGGACTGCCGTGACCGAGCAGCGTCCGGAGCACGTCCGCGACGGGGATCGGGAAGTCGCCGGTGCCGATCAGCGCCACACCGGCGGCCAGGGCGGCCAGCGCCAGCAGGACGACGACGGCGCAGGTCCGGATGTCGACGCGGAAGGACAGGCCGCCCGGGGTGCGGACGACGCGCGGACCGCGGGGCGCGCGGGGGCGGGCGGCGAGCGGACCGCGGGTGTCGTGGCCGCGGGGGGCGAGCGGGTCACGAGTGGCGCGGCCGGTCCGGTCGGCGGGAGCGCTCTTCACAGCCGCGCCGTCCTGCGCCGCCGTACCAGCAGGATGAACACCGGGCCCCCGATGATCGCGGTGACGACCCCGACCTGGAGCTCGGCCGGCCGGGCGGCGATCCGCCCGACGACGTCGGCGCCGAGCAGCAGCACGGGTGCCAGGAGCGCGGCGTACGGCAGGATCCAGCGCAGGTCGGGGCCGGTGAAGGAGCGCACCGCGTGCGGGACCATCAGCCCGACGAAGACGATCGGCCCGCAGACGGCGGTCGCCGCTCCGCACAGCACGGTCGCGGCGAGCATCGCCAGCGCGCGGGTGCGGTGCGGCCGGGCGCCGAGGGCGCGGGCGGTGTCGTCCCCCATCGCCAGGGCGTTGAGCGGCCGGGCGAGCAGCAGGGCGAGGACCGTGCCGGCCGCGAGGAACGGCAGCACCTGGGTAAGGGTGCCGGTGTCCGCGGAGGCCAGCGACCCCACGGTCCAGAAGCGCATCCTGCCGAGCGCGGCGCCGTCCGTGATCATCACGGCCTGCAGATAGCCGTAGAGCGCGGCGCTGATCGCGGTGCCGGCGAGGGCGAGCCGCACCGGTGTGGCCCCCCGGCTGCCGCCGAGGAACCACACCAGCGCGCCCACGGCGGCCGCGCCGAGGAAGGCGAACCAGACGTACCCGCTCAGGCTGGTGACGCCGAAGTACGTGAGGGCGGTGACGACGGCGGCCGACGCGCCCGCGTTGATGCCGAGCAGCCCGGGGTCGGCCAGCGGATTGCGGGTCAGCGCCTGCAGCAGGGCCCCCGAGAGACCGAGGGCGGCGCCGGCGAGCACACCGAGAAGGGTCCGGGACAGCCGCTCGCCGACCACGACGTCGCCGTACCGCCCCGAGTCCAGGAACAGCCCGTGCCAGACCTGGGCCAGGGAGAGATCCTTGGCGCCGATCGCGATGCTCGCCAGCGCGACGAGCGCCAGGATCGCGGCGGAGGCCAGGAGCCCGGCGGCTCGTACCGCGCGGCGGGTCGGAGGCACCGCGGCCGCCGGCGCGCGCTCTCGGGGAGGACTGTCGACCAACACGAGGTTAGGTTAGCCTACCCTCTCCAATCCCTCGACGGCGCGTCCGGCCGGAGCCTCTCACACCCCCAGTCGCGCCAGTGCCTTCGCCGCGTCCAGCGCGCACGCGCCGTCCCCGGCCGCCGTCCACGCCGCCGCGCACAGCGCGCGCAGCCCGTCCAGCGACTGCCCCTCGCCTTCCAGCTCCAGCCGCTCCGCCCCCGCCGTCGCCGTCCACCCGCCGCACCGGAAACCGTCACCCGCGGGGGTGACGTCCGGCTGCCCGGTGAGCAGCCCCCGCAGATCGGCGTCGACGTACGTAGGCCGGTGCTCGGGCCGCGCGGCGAGCAGCCGCGCCCCGTCGGTCACGCCGGTCAGCACCAGCAACGAGTCGACATCGCCGTTGAACGCGCCCTCGATGTCCGTGTCCAGCCGGTCCCCGACCACCAGGGGGCGCCGCGCGCCGGTCCGCAGAACCGTCTCGCGGTGCATCGGCGGCAGCGGCTTGCCCGCCACCTGCGGCTCGGCGCCGGTGGCGATCCGTACGACCTCCACCGCCGCGCCGTTGCCGGGCGCGATCCCCCGCGCGCCGGGGATCGTCAGGTCGGTGTTGGAGGCGAACCACGGCACTCCGCGCGCGACGGCGTAGCAGGCCTCGGCGAAACGCCCCCACGCCAGCTCGGGCCCGCCGTACCCCTGCACCACCGCCGCCGGATCGTCGTCGGCCGACTCGACCGGCTCCAGCCCGCGCTCGCGCAGCGCCACCCGCAGCCCCTCCCCGCCGACCACCAGCACCCGCGCTCCCGCCGGCACCTGCTCGGCGATCAGCCGGGCCACCGCCTGGGCGGAGGTGACGACGTCGGACCCCGCGGCCGGTATCCCCAGCTCGGTGAGGTGCGCGGCCACGGCGTCCGGGGTGCGCAGGGCGTTGTTGGTGACGTAGGCCAGATGCATGCCGCCCGTCCGGGCGGTGCCGAGCGACTCGACGGCGTGCGCGATCGCCTCCCCGCCCGCGTAGACCACGCCGTCCAGGTCGAGCAGGGCCGTGTCGTACGCCTCGCTCAGGGCCTGCTCACTGCCCTCGGGCCTTGTCCTGACGCCCTGGCTCATTCCGCATCGCTCCTCGTGTCGCCGGTTTCCCCCGATCATCGCGCACACCGCCGGCGCACGTACGATGCCGGGATGAACACAGGTCCTTCGCAGGCGACGGCGGGCCACGGCCTCGACATCACCCCGTTCCGAGGCCTTCGCTACGACCCCGACCGGGTCGGCAGTCTGGCCGCCGTGACGTCCCCACCGTACGACGTCGTCGTACGCCCGGACGGCCTGCACCACCTCGAGTCCGCGGACCCCTACAACATCGTCCGCCTGATCCTGCCCCAGGCCGAGACGCCCAGTGCCCGCAACAAGCAGGCGGCGGAGACCCTGCGCCGCTGGCTTTCCGAGGGCGTCCTCACCGCCGACGCCGAACCGGGCCTGTACGTCTACGAGCAGCGCGACGGCGACGGGATGCTGCAGCGCGGCCTGATCGGCGCACTGCGCGTGTCGGACCCGGAGGAGGGCGTCGTCCTGCCTCACGAGGACGTCATGCCGCACGTCGTCGCGGACCGCGCGGCGCTGATGCGTGCGACGTCCGCGAACCTGGAACCGCTGCTGCTGACGTACCGCGGCCACGACTCCACCGCCTTCGCCTCCCTGCTCGTCGAACGCACCGCCGAACGGCCCCCGCTGCTGTCGACCACCACCGAGGACGGGTTCTGCCACCGCCTGTGGGCCGTCACCGACCCCGCCGACGTGGCCGCCGTGCGGGAGGACCTGGCCGGGCACCAGGCCCTGATCGCCGACGGGCACCACCGCTGGGCCACCTACTGCCGTCTACGCGCGGAGCACCCCTCCCCCAGCCCCTGGGACTACGGTCTGGTCCTCCTCGTCGACACCGCGCGCTACCCGCTCCGGGTCCGCGCCATCCACCGCCTGCTGCACAATCTGCCGGTCGCCGACGCGCTGTCGGCGCTGGAGGGCCTGTTCCGCGTGCGGCACCTGGAGGTGCCGCTGGCGCAGGCGCTGGAGGCACTCGCGGACGCGGCCTGCGCGGGCAACGCCTTCCTGCTCGCCGGGGACGGCGCCTTCCACCTGGTGGACCGCCCCGACCCGGACCTGCTGGCCCGGACGGTGCCCGCCGACCGCCCCGCGGCCTGGCGCACCCTGGACGCGACGGTCCTGCACGCCACTCTCCTCGAACACGTCTGGGGAATCCCTGAGGACTCCCCGGCCCACATCGCCTACATCCACGACACGGTCGCCACCGTGGAGAAGGCCGAACGCGACGGCGGTACGGCGGTCCTGCTGCACCCCGTCCGCGAGGAGGTCGTGCGCGACCTGGCCCGGCAGGGCGTCACAATGCCCCGGAAGTCCACGTCGTTCGGCCCCAAGCCGGCCTCGGGGCTGGTCCTGCGGGCGCTCGACGTCTGAGCGTTGCCGAAGTACGCGCGCACGCGGCACGAAGAAGGAAGGGCGGGCCCGCAGGGGGCCCGCCCTTCTTCGTCTCACCGACCCGGCGTCAGCACCTGACGTCAGTCCGTGCCGTTGTCCTTGTCCCTGTCGTCGTCGGCGGCGGTCGCGGGCGTGGCCTCGGAGCCGCGCTCGTTGTCGTGCCCGCGCTCGTTCTCGCTGTCGCTCTCGTCGAGCGCGTCGACGAACTCCACGCCGTCCAGCTCGGCCAGCCGGTCGGAGGCGTCGGTGCTGCCGTCCCGGTCGGCCTCGACGGCCTTCGCGAACCACTCGCGCGCCTCGCCCTGACGGCCGGCCGCGAGCAGGGCGTCGGCGTAGGCGTACCGCAGTCGCGCCGTCCACGGCTGGACCGAGTTCGAGGCCAGCTCCGGGCTCTGCAGCGTCACGATCGCCGCGTCGAGCTGGCCCATGTCCCGCCGGGCACCCGCCGCCACGAGCCGCATCTCGACCTGACCGGCCTTGTCGAGCTTGTGCACCTCCGGGGCGCCGGCCATCTCCAGCGCCTTCTCCGGCCGCCCGCGACCGCGCTCGCAGTCGGCCATGACCGGCCACAGCTCGACGTTGCCCGTCATCCGCCGCGCGGTACGGAACTCGCCGAGCGCCTCCTCGTACTTCTGGTTCGCGTACGCGGCGAAGCCGGCCGCCTCGCGTACGGCGGCGACACGGGAGGCCAACCGGAGAGCGACCTTGGCGTAACCGTAGGCACCCTCGGGGTCCTCGTCGATGAGCCGGCCGGCCATCACCAGGTTCCGTGCGACGTCCTCCGCGAGCGTCTTGGGCAGGCTCTGCAGCTCCTGACGTACGTCCTTGTCGATCTCGTCGCCGGTGACGTCCTCGGGGATCGGCAGCCGCTTGATGGGCTCACGGTCCCGGTCGCGGTCCCGCTCGTCACGGAACCGGCCACCACCGCGCCGGTCGTCACCACGCCGGTCGTCGCGGCCACGGAAGCCACCGGGGCGGTCGTCGCGGCCACGGAAGCCACCGGGGCGTCCGCCGCGGTCGTCCCGACGGGGCCCACGCCCACCGCGGTCGTCGCGTCCGCGGTAGCCGCCACGGTCACCACCGCGGTCGCCCCGATCGTCACGACGGCCGTGACCACCGCGGTCTTCGTCACGACGCCCGTACCCAGCGCGGTCATCGTCGCGGCGGCCTACGTAGCCGCCCCTGTCGTCGTCGCGGCGGCCGTAGCCGGCCCGGTCACCGTCGCGCCGGTCGTCACGGCGGTCATCGCGCCTGTCGTCACGGCGGTCGTCACGGCGTCCGTACCCGCCGCGGTCACCGCGGTCGTCACGGCCACGGAAGCCACCGCGCTCGGGCCGGTCGGTCCGGTCGTCCCGGCGGAAACCGCGGTCCCGGTCACGGTCGTCGCGGCGGAAGCCGCCACGGTCGTCATCACGCCGGAAGCCACGGCGGTCGTCGCGTCGGTCATCACGGCGGTCGTCCCGCCTGTCGTCACGGCGGTCATCACGCCTGTCGTCACGGCGGTCGTCGCGACGGTCATCACGCCTGTCGTCCCGCCTGTCGTCCCGCCTGTCGTCGCGACGGTAGGAAGGACGGTCTCCGTCGCGGCGGAAACCACGGTCGCGGTCGTCACGGCGCGGGCCGGCAGGCCGGTCGTCGCGACGGCCGTATCCGCCCCGGTCGTCACGGTCGTCACGGCGCGGGCCGGCAGGCCGGTCGTCACGACGGCCGTATCCGCCCCGGTCGTCACGGTCGTCACGGCGCGGGCCGGCAGGCCGGTCGTCACGACGGCCGTAACCGCCCCGGTCGTCACGGTCGTCACGGCGCGGGCCGGCAGGCCGGTCGTCACGACGGCCGTAACCGCCGCGGTCACCACCGCGGTCGCCGCGGTCACCTCGGTCGTCGCGACGGCCGTAACCACCGCGGTCGTCGTCTCGACGGCCGTAGCCGGCACGCTCGTTGCCGCGACGCGGGCCCCCGCGGTAGCCGCCACGGTCACCGCGGTCACCCTCGTCCCGGCGGCGCTGCTCGCGCTCCGGACGCTCGTCGGGAGAGTTGGTGGACATCGGTGACTCCTGTCTGCTGTACCGCAAGTCATTCTCGCGCAGCCGGGTACCCGACGCGCAGTGGAAAAAAAGAAAAGGACCCCTGGTCCCAGCTGAACGCTGGTGACCAGGGGTCCTTCAAAAATTGTTCGGCGGCGTCCTACTCTCCCACAGGGTCCCCCCTGCAGTACCATCGGCGCTGTGAGGCTTAGCTTCCGGGTTCGAAATGTAACCGGGCGTTTCCCTCACGCTATGACCACCGAAACCCTAATGGTTTCGAGCGAACAAGCACACTCTTCAATTGTGTGTTCAGCTCTCGGCCGGCAACGGTCGTTGCCTCAGAACTAACACAGTGGACGCGAGCAACTGAGGACAAGCCCTCGGCCTATTAGTACCGGTCACCTCCACACGTTACCGTGCTTCCAGATCCGGC